>CAYSBP010000007.1:0-39527 GCA_964429255.1 uncultured Planctomycetia bacterium | reverse complement strand
TATGGGAGTAGACGGGAGAAGCTCCTCAAAAGCCAATTCGTAGGTTAACGCTTATCCCCCCACCCCCTTTCCCAAGGGAAAGGGGGCGTCGAAAGATGTGGGTCGTCTTCGAATGAGGGAGAAACGGCTCCCGCCGATCTGGTCACGAACCCCCCTGCGGCCACCGCGGCGGATTGCGGGTGACAGGCCTGAACGGGCGGGTAGATTTCGTTGTCCGGACGGAAGGTCTTGTTTCGTCCCACGTAGGAGTGGATGGTCTGCCGTTGGGTCGACCGTTGAGAAAGGGTCTTCTCCCCCGGGGACGCGGGGAGAGGGCCTTCAGGCGGCCCATGAAAAGGAGCCCAACCGTGCCCAAAACCGCTGTCGATCCGGCCGAACTGCACGCATTCGCCACGGAACTCAAGCGTTTCAACGGTGAGATCCAGAACGAAGTGGCGTCGCTGCGCCAGCGCTTCTCCCGGCTCGGCGAGCACTGGCAGGACCAGGAACGTGCCAAGTTCGCCGCGGTTCTGGAGAAGACGTTGGACGTGTATGCGCGACTGGTGGAGGCCGCCGAGCTGCAGGTTCCCTTCCTGCTTCGCAAAGCACAACGGATCCACGATTACCTGGGCATTCAACCCGGCGGCGGCAGCGGGCACGACAGGGCGCAGATCAGCTCGCACGAGATCATCGCCGAATTCCGGATCCAGTTCATGAAGTTCGAGGAGAACTGCAAACAGGCCGTGGAAGAGGTCCGATCCGACTGCGGGCGTGTGCAGGAGTGGTTGCGTCACGACCAGCCGCAGCACTGGAAGGAGGCGTTACGGAAGATCGAAGAGGTCGTGCACCGTGCGCGGAGCGACTACGATCTGGCGCGTTTCGGCGCGGAGGCGTATCGCAAGACGAGCTATATCGAGGAACAGAAGATCCTGCAGAAGGCCGAGCGGCGGAAGGAAGAGATCGAACGCAAGATCGAGGCGACGAAGAAATGGGGCCTCGTACTGGAGCAGCAGACGAAGAAACTGATGGGGCCGATCAATCATCTGGGCGGTCTGCTGGAGTCGTCCGCGCCCGTGGCGCGTGCGCGGCTGGACCGGATGACGCAGTGCCTGGACGAGTATTTGCGCGAGGCCCCACCGGAATCGGGAACCCCTTGACAACCTGGAGGCAGGAGCAATGCTGGTTCGAATCAGTGACAATGAAGCGCTGCTGGCACGCTCGCTTCAGGATATCCGCGTGAGATGGGAAAGCACGGCTGCGCTGTGGCACGACAAGGCGCGGGACGACTTCGAGCGCAAGCACCTGGAGGAGCTGATTCAAGCCGCCCAGGCGGCACGGCATGCCATGAAGGCCGTGGACACGTTGTTGCGGGACGCCATCAGCGAGTGCAGTTGACGTATCGCAACCCGCTGGAGTGCGTAGCGCCGGAAGCATCCACCGGTCAGGCTGGAACGTCTGACCTGCATCGCCCGCTCAGGCGGGCCGTGCGATGGTCAGGGCCCTCATACGGCGGGAGCACGACATGGATCGTTTGCGCAAGCGATTGGCGGACTTCAACGCGCGTCTGATCGAGACGCTGCGCGCCCGCGACAAGGGCGTTCGCCAGGCTGCGGCGGGCCTGGAGAAGGAGGAGTCCGCGCTCAAGGCCTCCACCGAAAAAGCGGCCCAGCAACTCGACGCGCAGATGAAGGACCACGAAGCGCATGCGCAGGAGAAGCGCATGTGGGCGGACGAGCGCTGCAAACGACGCACAAACCGGACCAAGGCCACCTGCGTCCGGCTGAAAACCGCTTTCCAGAACCAGCTCAAGGCCAAACTGGGCGGGCTGGTGGCCCAGCAGCAGAAGATTCACGAACAGGCCAACGACGAGCGCAAACAGAAGACGGACGCGTTGGGTTCGCATGGCGCGGAGATCGCCGCGCAACTGGAGACGTTTAACGCCAGCGTCGCGGTACTCAAACAGAACCTGGTCGCTTTTGCCAAGACCCACCGCATCCGGTTGGGCGAGGTGAAGATCAAGGAGGCCTTGGAGGACGTTCCGCGCAACTTCGACCAGGTAACGCAGGAGATCTCGTCCCGCATCGCCGAAGCCGAAGGCGTCCTGGCGCTCTGCCCGCGCCGGTTCAGACGCCGGGTCTCGGTCCTCATCCCGCACGCGTTCCTCATTCTCGGCCACGTCGGTTTCTGGGGCCTTCAGTTCAACTTCTCCACCGACACGAAGGCCTTGTGGGTCGCCGCCTCGCTGGTCATCTCCATGGCCCTGATCCAGGCCCTCTTCTCAATGCGCAAGGAGCACATCTACCTCGTCGGCATGGATGTGGCCCGGAAGATGGACGCGATCCAGGCACTCATCGGCTGGCAGAAACGCAATCTGGACACCCAGCGTGAGAAGCACTGGGGGGCGTTGGACGCGACGTTCGCCCAACGCGTGGCCGGCATCGACGCGCAGGTCCAGCAGTTGACAGGAGGGAATAAGGCGCGCTACGCGGCGATCTCCGACCGGTTAAGCAGCATCCGCGATCGCCTGACCGCCAAGATCGTGAAGGACAAGGAGGCGGACGGGGCCCGCATCGCGCAGGAATCCGAAGCGGGCGCCGAGCGCCTGCGCGCCAGACACGCCGAGGCGCTGGCGCAGATCAAAGCGCAGAACGCGCAATGCAAGCGCGAGATCGAAACGCAGCGCACGACCGAACACGCCCGGCTGGCGTCGCAGTGGGCGGCCCTCCTCTCCGAAATCGACGCGTTTGCCAAGGCGTCCATGGAAAAGGCTCGCAAGGACTGCCCGCCCTGGTCCGCCGTGACCGCGGACACCTGGCGCCTCCCCACCGATTTCCGGGACGAGATCTATGTCGGCGACGTGCACGTGAACCTGAAGGGCTTGGTCCCCGAAAGCGATCCCGAAGGACCCTTCTCGATTCCGCCCAACCTCACGGCCGTGTTGCCCTTCGTCCTCTCGTTCCCGTTGGAGGGGTCGCTCTACATCCGTGCCGGGCTCAACAAGCGAGAAGAGGGCATGCACCTGCTGCTGGGTACGGTCATGCGTCTCCTCTGCACCTGCCCGCCCTCGCGAGCCAAGCTAACCGTCGTCGATCCGATCGGACTGGGCCAGAACTTTGCCGCGCTGATGCATCTGGTCGACTACGATGATTCCCTCGTCAACAACCGCATCTGGAGCGATTCCTCCCACATCGAGAAGAAGCTGACCGAACTCACCGAACACATGGAGAAGGTCATCCAGAAGTACCTCCGCAATCGCTACGCATCGATTGACGAGTACAATAAAGAAGCCGGACAGATGGCCGAACCCTACCGCTTCCTGGTCATCGCCGACTTCCCGGCAGGCTTCACCGAAGTGGCGCTCGACCGCCTGGCCAGCATCACCTCCAGCGGCGCGCGCTGCGGCGTCTACACCCTTATTCTTCACGATGCCCGGCAGAAACTCCCGGCCGTTACGGACGAGAAGGTCCTTCGACGCGGCGGGCAGGCCGTCGTCGAATCGGGCGATTCGTTCGCGGTCGACCACGCCGCGCTCAACCGCGGGGCGTTGTGGATCGAGCGTGTCCCGCCGGCTGCGCAGGTGGATGCGCTGTTGAATGCCGTCGGCAAGCAGTGCAGGGATGCCGTGCGGGTCGAGGTGCCGTTCGAGGCCGCCGCGCCCAAGCCGGCGCAGTACTGGACCAGCACCTCGGAAGGGGGCTTGCGCCTGCCACTGGGCAAGACCGGCGCCGACCGGTTGCAGCACCTGGAACTGGGACGCGGCACCGCGCAACACGCCCTGATCGCCGGGAAGACGGGCTCCGGCAAATCGAACCTGTTCCACGTGATCATCACCAACGCGGCTCTCTGGTACAGTCCGAAGGAAGTGGAGTTCTACCTGATCGATTTCAAGAAGGGCGTCGAATTCAAGACCTATGCCGCCAACCGCCTGCCGCACGCCCGCGTGATCGCCATTGAAAGCGACCGTGAGTTCGGCTTGAGTGTACTGCGCCGCCTGGACAGGGAAATGGTCCGTCGCGGTGAACTCTTCCGCGAAGCACGCGTCCAGGATCTGGCCAGCTACCGCCAGGTCCGTTCGGGCGAGGTCATGCCACGCTCGCTGCTGATCATCGATGAGTTCCAGGAGTTCTTCACGGAGGACGATGGCGTCGGCCAGGATGCCGCGCTGCTGCTGGACCGCATCGTGCGCCAGGGCCGCGCCTTCGGCATCCACGTCATCCTGGGGTCGCAGACGCTGGGCGGCATCTACACGCTGGCCAAGAGTACACTCGGCCAGATGGCCGTGCGTATCGCGCTGCAGTGTAACGAGGCCGACTCCTACCTGATCCTCAGCGACGATAACGCCGCCGCGCGGCTGCTCTCGCGCCCCGGCGAGGCCATCTACAACGACATGTCCGGACAGATCGAAGGCAATAATCCCTTCCAGGCCGTCTTCTTACCGAAGAGCGTCCAGGACGCCAGCCTTCACGTTGTCCGTCAAAAGTCGATCGAAACCAAGCTGGCGATGGCGGACACGTCGGTGGTCTTCGAAGGCAACAGCCCCGCCGAACTCGTCAACAACCCGCTGGTCCGCGAAACAATCGAACAGGGACGCACCACCAAGGACGACCCCATCCACGTCTGGCTGGGCGAAGCCAACGCCATCAAAGGACCGACCGAAGTGGATTTTGCGCGGCAGGCCGGCCGGAACCTGCTGATCGTCGGTCAGCGCGCGGACGCCGGACTCTCCACGTGTGCCGCCACGGTTCTCTGCCTGGCCGCGCACCACGCACCCCAGGAACTGCGCATCTCGATCCTCGACGGAACGCCGCCCGAAACCGGCGTGAAGGAACAGTTACGGGCCCTCGCGTCGGTGCTCCCGCACCGGGTCGAGGTCTTCGAATACCGTGACGTGCCCGAGGTGATCGAATCGTTCGCGACCGCACTGAAGAGCCGTCGGGAAGGCGTGGCCTCTCCGTATCGCTCCCACTTCCTGCTGGTCCTCGGTCTCCAGCGATTCCGCCAGTTGCGCCAGGAGGACGAATACAGTTTCTCCAGCAGCAGCGACGACGCCAAGACCTTCTCGTCCTCGAAGGGCTTCGCGGACCTGCTGACCGAAGGCCCCGGCGAAGGATTCCATTCGATCGTCTGGTGTGACACGCTGGGCAACCTGAACCGTGCTTTCGGCCGCAAGACCGTTCGCGAGTTCGAACTGCGCATCCTGTACCAGATGAGCGCCAACGACTCATCCGAGCTGATTGATTCCCCTATCGCCAACAAGCTGGGTCTCTACAACGCGCTGCTCTTCACACTGCAGGACGGCTCCGTGGAGAAGTTCCGGCCGTACGCGATGCCCGACATGGATCTGGTCACGAGCCTGAGCGAAGCGATGAAAGCGCGCTGTTCCTCGTCGGGAAAGACCTGAACGGAGCGCGAAGCGTCGGTCGCTGAGCAGCCGTACCGTTCTGCCCGTGCCCTCTCCTATAGCCCAATCCGCCGGTGGTAGACCAGCGCTTCGGCCATCAGCAGTCCGATGACGGCCAGCGCCAGCCAGTGCCAGATTTCGCGCTTCGCGGCAATGGCCTGCGGACGTTCGGTGATGGCCTGCCCCCCCACGTCCAGCGCGCGTCGCGTGGCGTTGTCCGACTCGTCTTCGTCGGCCAGGTTCACGGCATAGAACTGGGTCAGCGGTTTGCCCCCGGTGGGCGTCGTCGTCAGCGTGTAGAGTCCCACGCGATCCGTGGCATCGACGAACGTCTTGCGATCGGCGGAAAGGGGCACCTGCAGCGGCGTACCCTTCGGTCTCACGAGCAGCCCGCTTGCGCCACCCGCGACCGGCGGGATGACGAGCGGTTCGCCGGTTTTCAGCGCGCTGGGGCGGCGACGCGGACTGATCTCGCTGGTCCACACGATAGCGTTGTGCAGGAAGAGCGGTAACGAGGGGCGGAGCGCCCACGTACTCTCGTAAAGGTCGAAGGAGACCCCCACTGTGCGCAGACGATCGTCGGCCTCTGCAACCATCAGCGGCAGGTCTTCGGCATCCACCAGGACCTGCGCGGTCTTCGGGATGCTCCAGGGCTGCGCCTTCCGGACGGACACGTTTCCGAAGGCGACGTAGCGCAGGACGGGGTGTTCGCTCTTCCAGTCGATGACGCGCGTCTTGGGCCATTCCATCGGTTCGCCAACCGCCTGATATCCTTCCAGCGGAGGTACGACATTCAGAAACAGGGCACCGCCGTCCTGCCACTTGGGTGGCGCGACACCGTCGAAGATCACCGTATCGAACTCCTCGACGCTGGCCGCTCCCCGGGCCGTCCAGCTCGCCAGGAAATCGCCGGGTGCCCGCTTGGAGATCTTGATGTCCGTCATCGTCAGCAAGGCCCGCTCGAGGAAGTAGTTGCCGTTCGTGACCAGCAGCCCTCGCGTCCCCGTCGCCTCGCCGATGACCACATGGACTTCGTTGTCGAGGGGGAAGGCGTCGATGACGCCATCGGCCCGCGTTACGCGCGCGCTCACCACGCCGGTGGTTCCCGGCAAGGCGAAGACTTCCTCGGACCGGGCCGCCGCAGCGGCTTCGGCCCTCTCGCCGGCGTGCAGCGCCGCACTCGGAAGCGGCCGCCCGCTCAAATGGATGACCTTCGTCGATTGCCGCGAACCGTCCGCGGTCAGCGTGAGGATGATGTCGAGTTCGTCCTGCGAAAAGTTCTCGACCAGGAAAAATAGCTGCGTCTCCATCGTCTCCGCCGACGTACCTTGCGCGCGATAGCTCCGTGTCAGCGCGACCACCCTCGTGATGCCGACGTTGTCGGTCTCCTGCCTGCCATAGGCGACGAACTGCATCCGGTCGGCCAGAGCCTCCGCCTTGACGTCCTCAAGATTGGTCAACTGCCCTTCGCGGCGAAAGAGATCCTGCAGTTGCAGCGAGCCGAAGGCGCCGTCGGAAAGCAGCAGAATCTGCGACCCATCCCGCTCGGCGGCCAGATCGATGGCCGTCTTCAGTCCTTCCTGCGTGTCGGTACCGAAGTCGCGTGGGCTCAGTTCTGCCAAGGCCTGTTTCAGAACGGTGCGATCGCCCGTCCACCCCGTCAACTGGCGGACCTGGCGGTCGAAAGCCAGGATGCGCATTTCGGCGTTGCGCGACATCGCGTCGACCTTCTCCTGGGCATTCAACACGGCCTGTTCCAGGCGGGTGCGCTGACCGGTGGGACCCGCGTCCCTGGTCCCCATGCTGGCCGATGTGTCGATCAACACCAGCAGCGAGGTCGAACGGAATCCGGCGTACTCCAGGAACGGACGCGCCAGGGCCATGGCGAGCACGACAGCCAGGAGGATCTGCACCAGGAGCAACAGCGAATAGCGCAGCCGCTGAAAAGGCGCATTGACGTGCAGGTCCTCGATGACCTTCTTCCATAGCAGCGTGGACGGCACCACCTGCTCCTGCCGCTTCAGCTTCAGGAAGTACAGGGTCACGATCGGGACGACGATCGTGAGGCCCAGCAGACCCCAAGGCAGGAGAAAGCTCATTTCACCAACCCAACCCCCTTCAGGTAATTCAGCACCAGCACTTCGAACGGCAGGTCCGTCGACGCGAAGAGGTAGGCGATGTTGCGCGCGGCGCACCATCGCTGAAGCGTCGAGCAGAAACCGCGGACGGTCTTCTGGTAGTTCTCCAGGAGACGGCGCGACGAGGTGATGTCGACGCGGTCACCGCTCTCGCTATCCACCAGCAGGAAATCCCCGGTCAAGACCGGTTCGACCTCCTCGGGCGCCAGGAGGTGGACGGCGAACGCGTCCATGCGCGCGGCCACGAGGGTCTTCAGCGAGCCTTCGAAACCGTCGGGGTCGAGGAAGTCGGAGAGCAGCAGGCAAATGCCCGGGCGCCGATGGCGCAGCACGAATCGTCTGCAGTGTTCCTGAAGACGCGTGGGACCGCCCGGCTGGATGCGACTCAGCGTGTCGAAAAGCTTCATCGCCTGCTTCTTGCCGCGCAGGTCGTTGAGCTGATGCTCCTGTCCGTCGGCATAGACGGCGACACTGACGCGGTCCATGTTGGCCAGGCCGATGTAGGCGACGGCCGCGGCCACCTTGCGAGCATAATCGAATTTGTTCACCGAGCCGAAGTTCATCGAGGCCGACCCGTCGAGGAGCACGTAGATGGAGAGGTCCTCCTCCGCGAGAAACAACTTCAGGAAGAGGCGTTCGAAGCGGGCGTAAAGGCTCCAGTCGATGCGCCGCAGGTCGTCGCCTTGAGCGTAATTCCGATAGTCGGCGAACTCGAGCGACTCGCCCTTCTTGCGCGATCGCCGTTCCCCACGAAGCTTCCCGGCCAAAATCTTGCGCGAGACCATCCCCAGCGCGTCGAGCCGCGCCATGAACTCCGGGGTCAGGAGTGTTCGATCGTTGGCGGCCGCCGCCGCGGCGGGCGTCTCCATCACGGTCTCCGCGCGTTCGGCAACGATGCACGTCCCGGCGGCGCCAACACCTCCCCGGTGCGACCCGCCGCCTTCCTGGTGGCCATGCGCTTCTCCCCTGAAAGCACTCCGACGTCCTGTCCGCCCCGCAAACCCGTCATATCATCGCCGGCCGCATTCCGGTCATCGCGGAGATCGAAGTCCAGGGTTACACGCCGCGATCCGCGCGTAGTCGCCGCCCGCCCGTCCGCATGTGGCCGCTCATGGTGCGAGCCCTTCGGGCTTGCGCAACAGAAAGTACCAGACCACCTGGTAGACCATGCCGATGACCAGAATTCCGCCGACGAAGATGGCCAACACCGCGACGCAGCCCTGATTGGCGCCGGCCGATTGACAGAGTCGGATGATGCCGGCGACCAGCGCCGCCAAACTGCCCGCCATGGCCAGGATACTGATCACCGCGATCAGGGGCCCGGCGGCCTTTCCCAGGTCGGGGCTGATGGCCGAAAAGCCCAGTAGTACGATGGCCATCAGACCAAAGAGAAGCGCCACACCGATCAGGAGACGGCCTTGCCGGCGGTACTCCCGGGCCTTGGCCGGATCCAGCTTCGGGCGCTTCGTAAACAGATCCGGAGGCCGGCTCGGATCGGACTGCGGTTTCTGTTGGGGTGCGTTGCTCATGTGTGGGGTCACTCCATGTCCTCGGATTCTTTCGGGACCGCCTTCAGCAGATCCCCGATCACCTGGTCCGTCGTTACGCCTTCCGCCTCGGCCTCGAAGTTCAGGATGATGCGGTGGCGCAACGCCGGCTTGGCCATCGCCGCAATGTCCTCGAACGATGCGTGGTAGCGGCCGTCCAGCAACCCGCGGATCTTGGCGCCTAAGACGATCGCCTGCGCGCCGCGCGGCGACGAGCCGAACCGGACGTACTTGTTGGTCGCCTCCGACGCATGTTCCCCGCCAGGGATGGTGGCGAGCACGAGCCGGACCGCGTAGTCCTGAACCGGCGGCGCGATCAGGGCCTGACGGACGAACTTGCGGAAACCGAGCAACGTCGCGGCATCGGTCACCTTGCGGACCTCCACGGTCGACGCCTCCGTCGTGCGCTGCAGGATCTCACGCAGCTCCTTGCGGTTCGAGTAGCCCACGTTGAGTTTGAGGAGAAAGCGGTCGAGTTGCGCCTCGGGCAGCGGGTAGGTGCCTTCCTGCTCGATCGGATTCTGCGTGGCGAGCACGAAGAACGGCTGCTCCAGTTTGTAGATGGTCCGGCCGACAGTGACGGACTGTTCCTGCATGGCTTCCAGCAGAGCCGACTGGGTTTTCGGCGTCGCGCGATTCACTTCGTCGGCCAGCACGATCTGCGCGAAGATGGGCCCAGGCTGGAAGCGCATCTCGCGCCTGCCGTCCTCGCTCTCCGTGACAATCGTTGTGCCGACGATATCCGCGGGCATCAGATCGGGCGTGAACTGGATGCGCGAAAAGTTCAGGTCCAGCGCCTGGGCGAGCGTGCGGACCAGCATGGTCTTGCCCAACCCGGGCGCGCCCTCCAGCAGGCAGTTACCGCCGGCAAAGACCACGGTCAGTACTCCGTCCACGATCTCGCGGTGTCCCACCATGACCTTGCCGACCTCATCCTGCAACCGCTTGAAGGTGCTGCGAAAGGCATCGGCCTGCTTGGTCACTTCGACGCCGGGGGCGGTTTCGACGGTTTCAGGCATGGGATGGCTCCTTGCTCTTGGCTCTCAGCTCCTGGCGGCTAGCGCGCGGTCGCTTCTTCTCAGACCGGGGCCGGCATCCCGAAAATCGCCTGTCGACCTTGAAAAGTATACATCTGTATTCACCCGAATCCTCTTGCATAACTGCGGCGTCCGCTTGTATCGGTTTCTGAAACAGCCACGATTCCACCCAGTCCCACCCTCGGTCCGGGAGAGCGTCGTAGCGCTGATCCATGTCCGGGTCGGCGCACGACCGCCCGCGTGTACCGCACATTCAACATACCTCCTTCCATTTCTCAAGGCACGATTTTTCTTTACACGCCTCCCCTCCTGAAACCGCCCGACGTTGTACTGAAGCCAACGGCGTCTTCGTTGCCCCATCGATTCGCATCATGCCGCCCGCTTCTGTTCCGAACGCCAAGGGCGATCGATTTACATCCGATCTCTCCTCGCCTTCTTCTTCGCCTTCAGCAAGGCCCTCGTGTACTCGCTGGCGGCCTCGTCTGCGGGTGAAAGCTTCGTACCGCCTACGGCCGCCGGCTTCGTTGCTTCGGCGGGTTTTCCCGAGAGGTCCAATCCCTTCGCTTCATCGGAATCGCCGGCCTGCTCGTAGCGGCTGTGCGCCTCACGGCTCTGCGAACCTGACGGCACGATGGGCGGCGGAGGCGCACGGTCTTCGGCCGCCGAACGGGCCGCTTCGGTCGCCGCCTGGGCCAACGCGTCCTTCTTGCGACGCAGGACGCCGACCAGCGGGGCCAGCTTCTCGCCGAGCCATGCCATGGCAATCAACGGATCGATATTCAGACGGCGCACGGCAATGTCGAAGGGCAGCAGCAGCAACGCGGCCAACAACAAGGGCCAGAAGAAGTCCTTGGGCCGCTGGCGCAGCGGAAGGTTGTGCTTGAAAAGGCCGCTTTGGCGAGCCTGAACCGACAGGTCTTCCAGATCTCGCAGCCGGGCCTCGCCCGTCTCGGTCTTCAACCATGTCGTGGTGGCTTCGGTGCAAACGGCGCCCATCTTCCGCAGCAGCGCGCCGCCTTCTTCCTGATTCAGTTCATACTCCTTCGAGTAGCTCTTGGCCAGACCGGTCACGATGCTGTTCGGTTTGGCCGGATCGGAGAGGTCGAGAACCGAGACCGTGTAGGCGCCCTGTTGGTTGACCGGGAACGTGGCTTCGTACCGGCCGGGCGCGGTCATGCGGAACGTGAGCGGCAGAGACTTGGCATTCGGGTCCTGCCCCATCCGCGGCTCGCTGGCGCTTCCGGTCAGCGATGCGAATTCCTTGTAGCGGCCTTCCGGCGTCAGCGCCTCGACCATCACGCGGGCCGTGTCGCCTTCCACGTGCGCCTGAATCGTGTGCTGGGCCGGCATCCGCTGGCGACAGACCCAGTGGAACAGGTTGGCCCAGAACTTGTCGTAATTGCCCCAGGAGACCCAATCCGACGCCCAGCGCGCACCGGTGTCCGACGTGAACGCGACCGCCCGGCCCAGGCCGTAGTGCCAGCGCGCCAGCACCGGGATCTTCTCTCCTTCCACCGTCGACCACAGGTGCTGTTCGGCGCGGTCGCGCAACGAGGTGACGACAAACGCCTTCACCTTCGGGAAGTCCGAACCGAATTCGCGCAGGATCTCGCCCGGCGAACCCAGGTTCACCGGGATGCCCCGGTCGTCCTGGTGAATCAGGCTCTTGCGGACGATCGCCGCTTCCTTGACGAAGATCTGCGGGAGCTTCCGCGGGTCGCTGGGGCTGTAGTAACTGCCGCCGGTCTGTTCGGCGATGTTCTTCATCGCCGCGACATCGGCCCCACCGTGGGGGGCGATGGTGATCACGGTGATGGTGATCTTACCCTTCTTGGCCGCCGCCAGCGTACCGGCTGTGGGAGGTGACGGATCGCCGTCCGTGATGATGATGCAGTGTTTCAGACTCACATTGGGCAGGTTGGTCAGACCCTTGACCGCCATGGAGACGATCTTGTCCAGGTCCGGCATGTCGCCCGGCTCGCAACCGTCGATTAAGCTGAACATCCATCGCTTGCGTTGCACGAGCGTGGGGACGAAGAGCCACGTCTCGCCGCTGGTCCCCGCGCCCCAGCCGAAATACAGGAGGCCGGCGTAGTCCTGGGGCGAAAGCACATCGATGGCCGCCTTGGAAATCTTCTTACCCCATGAATTGCCCTCCGCAAATTCACACGTATGCAGCACGATCCCCAGCGCGCCCGAGGGCATCACCTTCTGGTTCTTGAGGTCCATCGAGACGGGGAGCGCACGTTCGACCGGCGTATTCAGGTAGCCGCCGGCACCAAAACTCTGGTCGCCCCCGATCATCACCAACCCCGCGCCCTGATCCTTCACACAGGACTCGATGACCGCCATCTGTTCGGGACTCAGGAATTCGCGGGAGAGGTTCGCCAGCACGATGCAGTCGTAGTGCCGGAGTTCCTCGGGGTCCTCGGGCATTCCACCGCCCGTGCGGATGTCGAGTTCGACTTTCTCGCCTTGCATCGCCTTGCGCAGGGGCGCCACGTCCTCCAGCGAACTGGCCAGAATCAGGATGCGGCTTTCGCTCTGCACATCCGTGAACGTATAGGCGTGATTGTTTCCGGCCAACGTGTCCAGGGCGGGATCGAGCGACTCGAGGATCGCCTGAATCTCGTGCGGTCCGCCGTTCTGCAGCTTGATCGCCGGGAAATCAAAGAAGTTGCGGTCGCCCGGTTTGACGTCCTGCACCACGGAGAGCGTCTGCTCACCGGTGTTCAGCGTCACGCGCGCCTTTCCGCTCACGTTCGAAACAACTTTGACCTTGGGCTGAATCGGCACGCCCCAGTTGATCTGCGGATCGACCATGCCGATCTCGGCGATGAGCATCTCCGGCGCGTCGCTCCGTCCCAGCGGCACGACCCACACGTCCACGCCGGAGGCCAGGACCGTCTTCAGCGTATTGAGCACGGCATCCTGCCCGGCCTGCGCGCTGCTCCCTCCCGTGTCCTCGCCATCGGTGAAGAGCACCAACCGCTTGGCCGTCTCCTCCGGGAAGGTCACGCGTGATTTCCGCAGCACACGGTCGATACTCGTGGCATCGGGCTGGATCTCGGCGCGCAATGCGGCCAACTCGGGCGACGCGAACGTCTCCTTGGGCAGAACCTGGACCGCCGCATCGCCGCCAAAGATCAGCAACCCGGCACGGTCGTCTGCCCGCTTGGTGGGCAGGACCTGCCGGATGTAGTCCAGCGCGCGTTTCGCCTCGCTGTCCGGGACGCTCTTGGAACGGTCGATCGCAAAAAGCACCGTCATCGTGTCCGATTCGACCACCATCTGGAGGCCGGCGACCGCCAGCACCAGCAACGAAAGGATGGCGGATCGCAAGAGGAAGGAGGTCCACAACCGGCCACGCGACAGACCGGCCAGTGATTTCGCCTGAAGCCACAGCAGCAGAGGAACCAGGACCGGCAAGAGCGCGATCCACCGCGGATCGTGGAAATGCACACGCCGAACTTCCGGCTGGTGCGACAGCCAGGATTCATAGAGCACCAGGCCGATCAGCAGCAGACCCAGCCCCAGCCAGGCCCAGCCCAACTCCGTCAGACGCCGCGTGGGTGGCATCGCCTTCCAGCGCCGGTGCAGCACCGCGCCGACCACCACCAGGATCGGTGCGGCGATCACAAGCCAGAGGATCAGGCGGTCAAACATGCGCTCATCGCTCCGGACGCCGGCCCTGCGCCACCGGCTTCGGCGGCAACGCGTAAATCTGGACCCGGCTGTTGCCGGTGTCCGAAACCAGGAGACGCCCGCGGGGATCCACCGTCAGGCTCCAGGGAAACCTGAACTGCCCTTCCGTCTGCCCCGCGCCGCCCAACGACTCAAGGAACGCTCCCTCGGCGTCGAAGATATCCACGCGATGGTTGTTGTAGTCGGCCACGTAGATCCGGTCCTCGGCGTCACAGGCCACGTCGAACGGGTAACTCAACCGGCCTTCCTCGCGACCTTCTTCGCCGAAAACGCGAAGCAGCTGCCCCTCACCGTCAAACTTCTGTATGCGATGGTTGGCCGCGTCGGCCACGTACACGCACCCGCGCGAATCCACCGCCACACCGCTGGGACGGCGAAACTGACCGGGCCTGTCGCCGAAGGCTCCCCAGGTCTTCAGGAAACGCCCCTCGATCGAGTACTTCTGCACGCGGTCGTTGTACCCGCCGTACTCGACGACGTACACCGCGTCATGCCGAACGTCGGCAACGCACGAGAGCGGATGCGTGAACTGCCCCGGCTCCTGACCGTAACCGGCCCATTCCCTGACCTGCGCGCCATCGACGGTCATCTCCATCAGACGTCCGTAGTGCGTGTCGCAGACCAGCAGATGCCCGTTGGGAAGCATGCAGAGCCCTTTCGGATTGCCCCTGGCATGCTCGGGCATCTCCCAGAGCGCCAGCGCCTGACCTCGCGCGCTGAAATGCTGCACCCGCGACGAGCGGTCCACCACCATGAACGAACCGTCCGCCAGCACCGCGATTCCACGCGGCTGGTTGAACTCGCCCGCCAGCACCCCGCGCCGGCCCACCTGCTGCCATTGCACGTCCGCCGTCCGGGGCGGATCGGCAGCAGGCCATAGAATCAGCGCGGCGCCGCACCCGGCAACCAGCATCAGCAGTAGAAGGGTCTTCACGAGCGGTTTGCCGCACATGCGCTCACCCCGGTCCTGCAGTCCGCCGGCGGGTCTTCGCCAACCGCCCGGCCCTCCCGCAACTCCACCGTCTGCCGGCAAAGCCGCGTCAGATCGGTTGCGTCGTGACTCACCAGCAGCGTGGTGAGCCCGTGTTGCTCCAGCCAACCCGCCAGGGCATCCATCACGCGTTCCTTCAGTTGCCCGTCCAGACCCGTGAACGGTTCGTCCAGCAGCACCACGCGCGCATCGCCCACCAGCGCGCGCGCCAGCGCCAGCAGACGCTTTTCACCCCCTGACAACTCGGACGGACGGCGGGCCATGAGTTCCGTCAGGTTAAACGCAGAACATACGTCCGACTTGCGGCGCGCGCACGCCTCCCCCGACCACGACGTGGAGGCCAGTACATAGTCCAGGTGCGCGTCCACCGTCAGGTGAGGCCAGAGGCCGAGGGACTGGAATACGAAGCCGATCTTGCGTTCCATCGGAGGGACAAAGGCTTTTCCGTCATCGACGAGGCGACCCTCCAACCAAATCTCGCCCCGGTCGGGTCGGTCCAGTCCCGCCATCAGCCGCAACAACGTTGTCTTGCCCGAACCGGTCGCGCCCCGCAGCCCCGCACACGTCCCGGCCGCCACGCCGAAACTCACTCCGCGCAACACGGCCTCGGCCGCCGCGCCACCCGGCTTCTTGTGCAGGTCGCACACGTCGATCCCACTCACGCGGCGGATGCCTCCCGCTTTCGCCTGAACGTCCATCCGGCGGCGCCAAGCAGCCCCACCAGGACGACCGATCCCAGCATCAGACAGAGCACAAATACCCGTTCAGTATAGCCGTAATGCTGGAGGTTAAAAAGCCAAAGGCACACCGGCGTCTGGCCCGGCGGCGCCAGTCGCTGCGAAAGGGACACCTCGCCCAACACAAAGACAAAAACCAGCATTCCGGCCGCCAGCAGGTGCGGCCAGACGGTCGGCAACGCGATGCTCAATCCCTGCGAGTAACGCCCGTGGCCCGACAGCTCCGCCGATTCCAGCATCGCAGGGTCCATTCCCCGCAGACCCTCCTCTGCCAGACGTAACGGAAGATAGATGAAGCGCAACAGATACCCCAGCGAAAGTACCACGCTGCCCGCCGACAACCCAGGGAGACCCCCATCACGTGCCAGAACCTGAACGGCGAAAAGCCCCGCCGCGATGAACGAGCCGGGTAACGCAAGCAGGAGCAGCCCGCTTGCACACAACGCCGACGCCGCCGTCCGCGGCCAGACCACCACGCGGACAGCGCCCACCAGGACGGCCAAGAGCGCCACCCCCGCGGCCATTCGCAGCGAGACGGCGAGGAACGGCCAGCCTTCCCGTACCGCCGGCGACAGGGGCATTCGCGTCCCGAATGCACCCACTGCGCAGCCCAGCATCGGGATCAGGAAACCGAACTGGATTCCCAGAACGGCAACCGCCCCGCCGATGCGCGATGGGCCCCATGTGACGCTTCCACGCGATTCCTGTTCGCTGCCGACCTGTTTCCAGCGAGAGAGCAGCAGCGCAGCCAGTAACACCAGTGCCAGCAGCGGCAGAGACATCCACGCCGCCGCGTCCGGTCGATCCGTGGCCCACTGGTCATCGATCACCACCGGAAGCGTCTCCACCAACAGTAGCGAACTGACCGTGAAATCACTCGCCGCCAGGAGAAAGACCAGCAACGCGCCCGAAGCGATCTCGCCTCGAGCCATCGGAATAGCGATGCGGGTGAAGGCCCGAAGGCGTGAACCGCTCAGCAGCGCCGCCGCATACCCCTCGCCACGCACGCGCACGAATCCAGGCCACGCCTCGAACGCAACGATCGGCCAGAGCCCCAGACCCAGGACCACGGCTACGCCCGGAATCGAGAAGAACGGCCCCATGCTGAAGACGCCGTCCGTCGCAGCGGTGAAGGCCGAGAGGACCCCGTCGGGCGCCAGCAACCGCAGCCAGCCGGTCACTGCGACGGAAGGCGGCAGCGCCAACGGCAACGCGCAGAGCGCCAACGGCCAAGCCGAGCGTCGAAAACCCGAGAGCATCCAGCCGGCCGGCAGGCCGATGAACAGCGCCACGAGCGTTGCAAGGAGACCCACCGCACCGCTCCGACCCAGCGCTGCGATGACTTCCGCACGCGAGGTGAGCGGTTCCTCTGGACGTCCCACCGTAAAGGCCAAGGCCAATGGCGACAGGCAGAGGATCGCCAAGGCCCATTGGATCGCTCGGTCTAGCGTTGTCAGCGGTCGCATCAGAACACCAGCTCCAAAGGCCGGGCTGTAGGGCTATTACATTCCTCGCGGACTGGGTCTTTCCATCACTCCCCTAAATGTAGTGTCAACTACCACCACACACCCCAACGGAATGTGGCTCCTAACGAACGACCTCAAGTATACTGACGGACTCTCGCGATTTGACGTACGTTTTATTCACCTTTGACTTTACCTCGACGTTTCGCATGGACGATAAGAGACCTGTCCGGAAGTGCCAGTGCAAGGAGTTGTCATAAACATGTTGCGCACACTTCTCACCATCGGTTTCCTGTTGTTCCTGGCGGCAGCCGGCGTCTGGTACTACCGGAACCACTGGAGTGCGAATCCCGCGGACCAACAGGCGGAAGCACGGTCTGAACCGTCCGCGCCGTCCAACGCCGTGCCGGAAGCCCCCGCGGTCGGGCCGGACGCTGCACCCGCTCAACCGCAGCCTCAGCCAGTACAGGAACGACCCGCGATGGGACCTGGACCTGTCGTCCCCCCGCCGGTTCTCCCGCACCCGCCGACTCCGCGCGTAGGCAAGAAGACTCACGTGGTGGCACCGGGGGAAACGTTGTGGGCGATCAGTCGACGCTACTTCGGCACACCCACCTACGTGGAAGCCATTGCCGATGCGAACCAGATGGGCACCCCCAACCGGCTGCGGCCTGGCATGGTGCTGGTGTTGCCCGAGATTCCCGGCATTCCGGAACGCAGTGCGGAAGTGGCCCAGCCGGCGCCACGCAGCCAGCCCCCTGAAGCACTACCGTATCGCGCCGAACCGATGCCTCCAACGCTCAGCAACACGGTGCCCGCCGAGCCCTGAGATCCGTCCACTTCCGTTCATGACCATGCTAAAGGGAAGCCCGTGGGGGGGCTTCCCTGAAGGTATGGTCTATCCAGCGGCTACCCCTACCATAGCTCGCCACTCCTCATTTCCCACGGCTCGCCGTTCGACAGGCTCACGGCTCTGAACGGGCCTGTGACGATGTCGGGGCCTTCCAATGAAGATGTGGGTCATGCGAGACCGCGTCGGGGAGAGGGGCGAACAACCACCCCTTTTTAACGCTGAACGAACTGCTAGCGCATTTTCTTGAAGGCCTGCGACAGATACTCCATGGTCTGCTTGGCATCGAGCGGCATGCGCAGCGTGCCCTGGATGCGTAGGCTCAACGCCCTCTCCTCGTCGGCTCCGGAGAGCTGGCCCGGTGCGAGGAGCAGAACCGCCGTACCCCGAACATGTTCCATGGTGCGAATCCGCTCCAGAAAACGCCAGCACATCCCGCCCGGAATCGTGGTCTGAACGATAAAAGCCGACGGCTTCAGGTCGGCCGTCTTCAGCACCGCGTCGGTGAAATTATGCGCCTGCACCGGCTCCTGACCGGATTCGATCAGCACCTCGCAGAGCACCTCGCGGTCGCTTTCGCTTTGGCAGAAGAGGAGTACGCGTTTACGGTTATACGACTGGCGCGCGTTGATGAAAGACTCCAGATCGGCCGCGCGAATCATCCAGTAGCCGTTGCTCTGCTTCGTGGCAGGCAAACGTCCGCGGTAGATCCACTGTTTGATAGCTTCGCCCGTCACGTTCAGCAGGCGTCCCGCCTGATTGGGCGTAAGAAACCGGTCAAGCCCTTTAAGCTCCGGAAGCGGCTCGATGCCGTACTTAATGGCCTGCTCCGACGTCACCTTCAACTCGGTCAGCTTCGGACCTCTCTTCCTCTTTTCCTTCACGGGTCGACTCATGGCTGCACCCTTTCCAGGTTACTCTGATCGCTCCAACCGCTCACCAAACATACTCACCCGACGCAGCGGATAGTCAAGGCTATTAGGTGGCTTCTGGGCTGGAATGGCACTTACTACATTTTCACCCTGGGCGCTTGTTTTAACCTGTCCTGTAGGGTTAACTATTGGTTGCGGGGCAACCCGAGGGACGATCGTTCCAGGCCACGCGGGCTCATCGTGTAACTCACCTGCAGGCACTTCATCCTCGCGAGGCATGTTATGGTAACTGAGGCGTTCAAGGCGGTGCCTTGATCTTGCCGGCCGGCTGGGTTGGCATTTTGGGGGGGTGAACCTATGAGCGCAGCCTTCAACAACCCGTTAACACTCCGGAAGCGCAAACGAGGAAGGCCGCCAAATCCGGCGCTGCGCGCCGCGAAGCATGCGCGCATGCTCAGTGCCGCAATGGAACTGTTCATCTCACACGGCTACGAGCATGTCACGGTGGAACAGGTTGCCCAGGCCGCCAGTCAGTCCAAGGGCGCCTTCTACTGGTATTTCAAGGACAAGGAAGACTGTCTGCGTCAGATCATCAGCCGCATTTCGAGCAGGATCGAAGCCATTGCAGAAGGGGAACTGGAAAAGGGCGGTACGGCCGGCGAGAAACTGCTGCGGATCACCGACCTTAGCAACTGGAGGGAAAACGAAATTTCCAGTTTCGTCATGCTCTTTGACAGCATGATCTTCAGCCTTTCGTCCACGGTGCGGGATCTGGGAATCCGGTCGGTCGGCCAGATCTATCACGCCCTTTTTCGGCGCCTCAAAGAACTCGGAATGGCCGCCGCACGGGAGCGCGGCTGGAGCGCGGAGCAGATCAAGTCCCACGATTTTGATCACTGGGCCTTCCTGATCCTGGCCTGCTACAATGGCATCTTCGAATTCAGCAACCAGAAGTACTTCGATCAAATGCCCGAGATGGAGCGGACGACTAAGGTGATTCATTCGACGTTCATCCATCCGATTGTGGCCGCACGCAGGAGGGAACACGGGCTGTTGTAACGTGTGGTGTTTCGCCGCTCGCCGATCATCTTGGGTATTCAGACCCTTTTCCGAGCATTGAAAAGCCCCGCCCCACAGGGGGCCCCTTGGTTTTGACTTTGCGCCCGCAGTGGGTGTGCTACTCTTCCGGTGTTCCTGTGAACCATAACCCCAGGCTACGGAAATCGCACAAGGGCGCAGCATGGATCTCGCACAATCATCCGTTCGATCGGAGTTGAAGAGAGCGTTTCTGACTCGTTTTGGAGGCCGTCCCGGTGGCCTTCGGTGCGCGCTCGCGCCAGGACGCGTGAATCTGATCGGCGAGCATACCGACTACAATGGCGGGTTTGTGCTGCCGATGGCCCTCGCGCTTCATACAGCGGTGCTCTTTCGCCCCTTGGGTAGACCCTGTCTGCGCATCCATGCGGCCGACATCGATCGGCACGGCGAACCGGATGATGAATTCGCCGCGGACGGTTCGATCGCCCGGTTGAGCGACGACCGGCGTGGGTGGGCCAACTACGTGCGCGGTGTCGCCTCGGTGTTGCAGCAGCGTGGCATCCGGCTGAAGGGCGGCGAGTTGTACATCCATGCCGATCTGCCGCAGGGTGCCGGACTTTCCAGTTCCGCCTCGTTGGAGGTGGCTACGGCCCTCGCGTTATTGGCGCTGGCCGGCAGGAACATGCCGCCGCAGCAGATCGCGCTGGCCTGTCAGAAGGCTGAACATGCCTACGCCGGCGTGCGCTGCGGGATTATGGATCAGAGTGTCGTCGCGTGTGCCCGTGCCGGTCACGCGCTGCTTCTCGATTGCGTCAGCCTGAGCGCCCGGAATATCCCGATCCGGTTGAAAGGCTGGTCGTTTGCCGTCTTCGATACCGGCGTGCGGCATAAACTGGCGGGGAGCGAGTACAACAGGCGGCGCGCGGAATGCGAACATGCGGCGAGGCTCTTCGGTGTGAAGACGCTGCGCGACGCATCGGTCGCGCAGCTGATGCAGGCCGGTGGGAAGCTGACAGCCTCGGAGCACCGCCGTGTGCGGCACGTGATGACGGAAGACCTGCGGACGGCGCAGTTCGCCGCCGCATTGGCGCGCGGCGATGTCGAGGCGCTGGGCGATCTGCTGTACCGCGGCCACGCCAGCCTGCGGGACGACTATCAGGTCAGTTGCCCGGAACTCGATTTCCTCGTCGAGACGCTGCGCAGGGCATCCGAAGGCCCGATCCGCGGAGCCTGCGCGGGCGCCCGCATGACCGGCGGCGGCTTTGGCGGCTCGGTGGTGGCACTGGTCAAGCCGGGACGCTTCGCCGCGTTGCGCACACACCTGACGCAGCAGTATCTCAAGCAGAAGGGGCGGACGCTGGGCGGTGCGCTCCTGCTGGAGCCTTCGGCCGGCGCCACGGTGGTTTCGTGCTGACGCGCTGTTTCTCGGCATGGCCCTGCTGGCTGGTTCGCTCCACGGAGGAGAGACGATGCATCCATTCTCACAACTGAACGTGCCGGAGGGAAAGGTAGGCGTTCACTGGTTCGGTCAGAGCTCCTATGCCTTCCGCTCCCCGGGCGGCCAGACGGTCATGATCGACCCGTACTTTCCGCATCAGCGTCCCGCCGAAAAGTACATGCACGCTCAACCGCCGTTGGACGAGCGCATGTTTCCCGTCGACGTGGTCTACCTGACGCACGACCATTCCGACCACACGCATCCCGAAACGCTGGGACGCATCCGCGCCGCCTGGCCGACGTGTATCTTTGTCGGACCGCAAGAGAGCGCCGCGCGACTGGACAAGATGGGCGTAGCGAAGGATCCGTTCGTGACGGTCGATGCCGGCGAAACACACCAGCCGGGCGCGCCGCGGGACTTCGTGGTCCACTTCGTCTACGCCAAGCCGCTCGCGGGGGATCCCGAGCGGAACATCAAACCGCCCGACGTCACCCACCTGGGCCTTGTGCTGGTCTGCGGACCGGTGCGGCTGTACGTCACCGGCGACTGCATCCACTCATTCGCCGAGTTGGACGCGCTGGTGGACCCGGTGAGGAAACTCGGGCCGCAGATCGGCTTCATGACCTGCCATCCGACGGAAGGCGAGTTCCCTTTCTTCGACGGCTGCGCGAGGATGGTCAAGCGCCTCGGGCTGAAGACCGCCGTGCCGTCGCACTACCAGTGCTTTGTGGAGCGCAACTACGACCCGGATGAATGGGCCAAGGCCATGAAGGACACCGGCGCGGCAGCGCGGATCATCGGGTACAATGCCAGCGTGGTCTTGCCCTGACGGCCGGTCCTGGCTCCGGTGGAGGTCTTGTGGACGCCAAACCCATCACCTGGGAACCCTCCTATGACGGCGAAGAGATCCTGGGGGAGGTGCGCACCTTCGCGACGCAATGGTTTCTGAATCACATCCGGCGCAAGGATATCGAATACCTTCAGTTCGTGAAGCAGGCTCCGCCGCCGGACGGGCCGCGCAAATCGTGAGCGCACGCGCACCATCTCCGGGCCGCCGCGCCGGTTCCCATCTGCTGCTGGCCGCACTCGCCCTACTGACCGCCGTCGCGCTCTGGAAGACGCAACGCAGGTCAGATCCGACCGTGCTGCTGGACCGTCGTCCCCAGGGCGTCATGGGCACGACCTGCCTGCTGGCCGTGCTTGTTCCAGTCGGTGAAGTCGCACGGGGACAGGCGGCGCTGGACGCGGCCGAGGCGGAACTTCGTTCGATCGAGGCGCATCTGAGCACGTACATCGAGGCGTCCGAGATTTCACGGCTCAACCGTGCCGGCGCACGGGAGACCGTGCCGTTGTCCCCCCTCTCACTGGAGGTGCTTCACGCTGCGCGGCAGGCCGCCGCAGACACGGAAGGCGCGTTCGACACGACCTGCGGTCCGCTGCTGCTGCTATGGAAGGAGGCGGGGCGTCGAGGTCGTTTGCCGACCGACGACGAGTTGGCGACTGCGCGCGTGCAGGTCGGTTGGCGGCATTTCGAGCTGCGCGCCGAAGGCGTCTGCAAGTCGCTCGCGCACGCCACGCAAGACCTGGGTGGATTGGGCAAGGGATATGCCGTGGATCGCGCCGTGGAGGCCATGCAAGCTGCAGGTGTCGGGCGCGGACTGGTGCAACTCGGCGGCGATACGCGTGTCTTCGGCCCCGGTCCGTCCGGCGGGGAATGGGAGATTCAGCTTCGGCATCCCTTCCGCGAGGGCGCCTTCGGCCGCCTTCGATTGCAGGACGCGGCCGTCTGTACCAGCGGAAACTACCAGCGTTACGTCGAGATCGGAGGCCGGCACTACAGCCATATCGTCGATCCACGCGACGGTCAGCCGATGGATCGCACGCCGTCCGTCACGGTCATCGCCCCGCGCTGCATGGCTGCGGACGTCTGGGCCACCGCGTTGAGCGTGCTGGGGCCGGATGGTCTGGAGGAACGCTGCCGGCGCGCCGGTATTCATGCCCTGCTGGTCGCCGACGAACCGGGACAGGCCCGGGTTTACCGGTCCACCGGGTTCGCACGGTTTCTGGATGGCACCACGCTTACGCTGGATCCCTGACCGTCAACCTCCAAAACCGAAGCCGCCCTTGTTGCCGCCCCCTTCCTCTTCTTCCTTCTTCTGAATATCGTTGTACTTGACCGGGATGTACGGTTTGATCAGCCGATCGGCCGTGGCCATGATCTCCTGCATCTCGTCCGGTTCCAACGTGCCCAGGATTCCGAAGACCACGTCTTCACGCTGTGCGATCATGGCAGAGAGTTTGTTCAGTTTACCCTGATAGCATCCATCGCCGAGGTGCACCTCCTTGACGGGGCCTTCGGCGTCCATGGCCTTGCGGTAGCGGTCGAGGAAGGCGAGTCTGCGGAACGTCCCGGAGGCCATGGCCATGAACATGCGCGATTCGCGAGTGCCGATGCGGTAGAGCGCCGAGGCACCATTCTCGACGATGGCCAGTCCGACCGGATCTTCCTTGTCGAACCGTTCGCTGGCGGGGACGCGGTGCTGGACGGGGAAGTAGTTGAGGGGCGTCGGTTCAACCATCGGACGCGGGATGCGTCGGGAAACGCCGCGCCCGAAATTGAGCAGCAACGCGCGACGCTGTTCCTCGCTGGCCGTTTGCAGGTGCCGGACAACGATCAAATAGCGGTCGTGGACAAAGAACAGCCGCTCGCCGTCCAGCACGGCCTGCACGCCGATCTTCACGTACTGGTTGTCCGGCAGCATCGCCGGTCGCAGGTTACTGAAGGCGCCGAAGGAATCCAGGCGCGTGCTCATCTCCCAGACCATGATGCGGACGAGCGGCGGCTGCTGGGACAGCCCGTATTCGCAGGAACGCGCGGCGAAACTGCTCCACTTCTTCAGGATCGCCAGTCTGTCCTTGCCGCACAGTTGTTCCACCTGAGCCGCCTCGACCGCCGCCTTGGGCGGCGCGATCTGCCGGTAACTGGAGACGGTCTTCGTAGGGGGGAAAATATCCTCGATGACGATCTCCTTGGCCTCCATGCCCTCGTTGGTGATCTCGCAGCCGGCGAGCAGGACCAGCAGGCCGATGGGAGGCAGGAGAAACAGTGCCAGGAGGTATTCGGGGTGTCTCATGGCCATGACTGTAATGCGTGGCGTGGCGGCTGGCAATGGCGAGCAGCCCCCCTCCCACGTCCTTGCCGTAACGATCCTACCACTTACACTGTACCCGGTCTTCGGTCTTCAGCCTGTGAGGAGCGTGCACGTGGAATTGCTCATATCGGCCCTCCAGGAACGCATCGCCCGTTCACGCCAGATACTCCGGCAGCTCGATGGCGACGAACGCGAACTGGCGCGCCTCACGGTCGGTCAGGTCGCCTCCGGCGCCCGCGGCCTGCCGGTGGTGCTCTGCGACGCTTCCGAAGTATCCGCCGACAAGGGCCTCTCCGTCCGCGGCCGCCCGATTGCGGAACTGGCCACGCATACACCGGAAGAGGTCTTCTGGCTGCTCTTGACCGGCGATGAGCCGAACCCGCAACAAGCGGCCGAACTGGGCAGAGAACTCACCTGCCGCTGTCGTTTGCCCGACTACCTCTGGCGCGTCCTTGAAGCGATGCCGGCCGACGCGCATCCGATGGCGCTCTTGAACACGGGTGTTCTGGCGCTGCAACCCGGTTCGATCTTCGCCAGACGCTACGCCGAAGGCCTGCCGCCCGACCGCTTCTGGGAAGCCACCCTGGAAGACGCACTGAACCTGCTCGCTCAACTGCCGTGTCTGGCCGGCTACATCTACCGCCGCCGAACGAAGAAAGGCGCAATCGCCTGCTGCAGCACCCATCGCGATTGGGCCGGCGGCTACGCACACATGCTGGGGTTGCCCGACCCGGACGGCCGCCTGGCCGCAGCCGTGAGACTGCTGTGCGTCGTTCACAGCGATCACGGCGGCGGAAACGTCTCCGCGCTTTCCGCGGCCGTGGTGAACTCGGCGCTGGCCGACATCTACCTGACCCTCTCCGCGGGTCTGAACGGTCTCGCCGGACCGCTCGACGGACTGGCCTGCCAGGAAAGCGTGTACTGGCTCCGGAACGTCACGGGGTGTGGCGGCCACCTGGATGCGAACACCTGGCGCCGTGCCGTCGATGAGCGCCTCGCGAGCAAGCGTCCTGTTCCCGGCTTCGGCCACGCGGTCCTGCGCTGCGTCGATCCGCGCTACCAGATTCTGGCCGACTTCGCCCGCAAGGAGTATCCCGATGCGCCGTTGGTCCGCGCTGCGCTCAGCGCGGCCGAACACGTCCCCGTTCTGCTCCGCGAAAGGACGCACATCCGCAATCCGAATCCCAACGTCGACCTGATCTCGGGTCCCCTGATGGACGCCTGCGGCTTCACCGAACCCGAATACCACGCGGTGCTGATCAGCGCCGGCCGCGCGCTGGGCATCTGCGCCCAGGCGATTCTGGCGCGGGGCCTGGGTCTGCCGATCCTGCGACCCGACTCGATCACACTGGAGCGTCTGGCCGCCGGGACCGTCGCAGGAACGCGGGCATGAAGAAGGGGCGAGGAGCCAGGAGCGGGGAGCGCGAACCGCACGGCGACCGTGTCGAACGGACAGGGCCGGGCACCGGCCGTCTGGCCGAACTGAAGGCGCTGCTCGATGCGCGCGGCCTGAGCCCCCGCAAGTCCATGGGCCAGAACTTCCTGCTCGACACGAACTTCGCCGCGGCCATTGTACGCGAAGCCGCCGCCGACGCGCAGACCCTGCTCCTCGAAGTGGGCTCCGGCACCGGCTTCCTGACCCGCGCACTGCTGGACGCATGCCCTGACGCCCGCGTACTCGCAATTGAACTCGACCGCGGGTTGGCCGGACTGCTTCGCGACCGCTTTGCCGACGAGATCGCTTCGAATCGACTGACGCTGCTGGACGGCGACGCGCTCGAAGGCAAGCACGGGCTGAATGCCGAATGGCTGGCCGAGGCCGACCGCATCGCGCGAGCGGAAGGCCGTTCGCGCCGGGTGCTCTGCGCCAATCTGGCCTACAATATGGCCATGCCGCTGATCGCGAACCTGCTTGTGCGTCAGGCTGGAACGCCTGACGTTCGCCTGGTCCAGCGCATGGTCACAACCGTCCAATTGGAGCTCGCCGAACGCCTCGTGGGAAAGCCTTCAACAGCCGACTACGGTCCGCTGGCCGTGCTGGCCTCGTTGTGTGCGTCCTGCCGGATCGTGCGCAAGGTGGGGGTCGAGGTTTTCTGGCCGCGACCGAAGGTTCATTCCGCCGTCCTGCGGATCGACGTGCCGCCGTGGTCTGAGACACCGTTCAGCGCCGGGAATGCGGAAGCGTTCCTCGCGTTCCTTCACCTCGTCTTCGGCCAGCGGCGCAAGACGCTCCGTGCGATCCTGAAGGGCGCGATGCCTGCAGATCATCGACTGGCGGGCGCGCGCGCGGAAGACGTGGAACCCGCGCAACTGCTGGCGTTGTTTGGAGAGAGTGGTGAGTTCCGTCTCAGGCCACCGGTCCTACGTCAATTCGGTTAAGCGCGTCGGCGGCGGCTTGGCCGAGGTACGCGTCCCGCAGAAACGGCTGCAGGTCCCCTGCGGCGGGTTGGGCCACCGGACCCATGGCACCGAGGATCTGGATCGCGAGCAACTTGGATTGAGGTGCGCGTTCGCGCAGCGCTTCCTGCAATGCGGGCAGGGCTCCGCGGCCCGACTGGATCAGGTCGCGTACGGCCGCTTGCGCAACGGCGGGATTCGCGCTCTGCGCCCTCTTGAATAACGCACCGGGAAGACCTTTCGGCAGGGTGCACCTCCGAGACCGATTCGTGCCCGCAGTGTCGCCTCGCCACGCGCCGCGCTGCGGCGAAAGAACCTTCTCCCCTCCCGCTATCCTACACGCTGACCGGCGAGTATGCCTGCCCCCTGGCCCTTTTCACCACGGAGCACACGGAGGCACGGAGTGGTAAATGGATGTGGTGCAGGAAGGACCGCATAGCGAGCGGACGATTCCGTTTTTGAGCCGTAGCTTGAAAGCAGGTCGTGGCGGCTTTATGGTGCAGCGCCCGACGACCACGGCGGAGAGGTGGCAGAGTGGTCGAATGCGCCGGTTTCGAAAACCGGTATGCTCTTCTTAGAGCATCGAGGGTTCGAATCCCTCCCTCTCCGCCAGTTATTTGCGACCTCCTTCCTTCGCGAAAAGGCCCGTCGCCTCGACCAGCGTGTCGATCCGTTCCGCGGGCCTCCTGGCCGTGCCGCTGAACGTGTCCGTGTACTTGGCCTCAACACCCAGGCATCCGCAACGCCAGACCCATTTGAACATCGTATTACCTATCAGCCATGCGAAGACATGGCTGAACATGAGAGGATGGATCAGTGCAACCTGCTATACACCGCAATAGGGTTGGCGTTCTGCCAATGGCCCGCTAGCCTGCGTCATTCACTACGGAGCACACGAAGCGCGCGGAAAACGAATGGAATGGTCGGGCTTCAACCCGATCCAGCTCATTCCCTGTGTGCGCTGTGCTCTTGGTGGCGGAAAAGCCAGGCAAAGACCGTTCGCAGAGAATGCGGACTTTCGTGGGGGATCCATGATGCGGGTTAACCACTGGTTGGGTCATCTGTCGCGCTGGGTTATCCGGCGCTGTGTACGTCTCTACTACCCTTCCATTGAAATCAGCCACGGTGAACGGATTCCGCAGGAGGGTCCGGTCCTGTTGGCGGCCAACCATCCCAACTCGCTTATGGACCCCGTCGTGGTCGGCATCACCGCCAAGCGTGCCGTACGCTTTCTGGCCAAGGCACCGCTCTTCGATGTGCCGGTACTGGGCCGGATGATGAAGGCACTGGGCATGGTCCCGGCCTATCGCGGCTGCGACGATCCAACGCAGGTGCGGCGCAATGTCGAGTCGCTGGAAGCCGGTGCGAACATCCTGGCCGCCAACGAGGTACTGGGGATCTTCCCCGAGGGCAAGACGCATGACGAACCCGGCGTCGAGCGGGTGCGTAGCGGCGTGGCGCGTATTGCCATGCAGGCGGCTGAAGCGGGCACTCCGGTGAAGATCGTACCCCTGGCGCTGAACTATGAAGACAAGACGCGCTTCCGCAGTTCAGTCTGGGTGTGCGTAGGCGAGCCGATTGATGCGAAGGAGTGGTTGGCAAAGCACGGCAACGACGCGCGTCATGCCATGCGCGAACTCACCCGGGAACTCGACCGCCGGCTGAAAGATCTCGCGGTTCATCTGGAGGAACCGGAGTGGCAGGCCATCAAGGAGGACTTGGAGCAGCTTGCGCCTGCTCCTGTGGAAGTGCGGGCCTGGCCAGCCGGAACGGTGCGCCAGCGCAAGCGGGTGGCCGACGCGATGAACTTCTTTCTGGCCGCCAACCGGGCTCGCGCGGAAACTATCGGCGCGCGGATCGTGCGGCATCGGGAACGTGCGGCCGCCGTTGGACTCCGGCTCGATTCGCCCATCCTGAACATGCAGGGGCTGCGGCTCTTCGGCCGGATGCTCTGGAAGCCCTTCTGGATCCTCTTCTGGCTGCCGGTGGCGTTGTTGGGAACGCTCCATCACCTGGTCCCTTTCCTGGCCGTTCGGGCGGTCGCTCCAAGGATGCAGACACCGGGGCAGACCTCGGTGAGTCTCGCGCGTCTGGGGTTGGGTTTGCCTGTCTATGCGGCCTGGTATGCCTTCATGATCTGGTGGTGGGTCTACCGCTGGTACTACACGGTCGAGTGGGTGGTGTTCTACAACGTGGCGATGCCCTTTGCGGGACTGCTGGCCATGGAGTACTGGCCGCGGGCCCGTGAAGCCGCCGGGCTGTGGTGGCGCCAGATCCGGCTGCTGTCCCGCGGCCAGGCGTTGACCGAACTGCGTCGCGACCACCAGGCGTTGCGCACGGATCTCCTTCATCTGGAGGAAGAGTACGTTCGCTCCTGTCCGCTGGCCCGTCCTGAAGCGCCGTCGCGGCTGCCTTCGCGCTGGCCGAGGCGTCTGGCGTGGTCGGCGGTTGCGGTTGCCGTGCTGCTGCTGGGCTGGGGGTACCACACCTCCCGCGAAAAGCCCGTAACGGAACTGGCCACGCCCGGCCCGGACCTGGCTCAGCGCCCCGCGCCCACGCTGAGCCGGCAACTGGATGCGGACGAGGCGGCGCTCGATGCTATCCTTGCGGATCTGAAGGAACTCGAGGCCCGCGCGAACCGCATGCACCTGGAGTTCCGCCAGGGGCAGCGCAACTACTACTCGCAGGAAGACAATGACGTCGTCCGGCAGTTGATGTTGAGCTATCTGAACTACCGGGCGGCACTGCTCCGCCTGATCTGGAAATACCAGAAATGCGAAGAGATTGGTGATGAGAAACTGCGTCTCCGGGCCTTCCTCTGCGGGTATGCCGCGGCGGCTTCACTGTATCAGGCGTCCCTGCGGTTCGTCATGGGCTTCGAACGGGAAGAGGCGATCCGCAAACTCAACGAAGGCGATACGGCCTGGGGCGTTCCGGCGGGGTTGTACGACACGATCCGGGGCAATCTCCGCCGCACCGAGTTCCGGTCCTTCTTGAAACAGGCCCGGGACCGTTATTCCCGCTGCGAGTCCGGATTCCGCGACCACGGGTTGCTGGACGCCGAACCTTATGTTCGGTTCCACGCTGCGCTTTCAGGCATCGAATCGGCCACGGCGCAGCTCGAAGAGAAGCTCTGGACGGATCGCCTGGTCCAGACGTATCAGGGGGCCAAGCGGACGGGCACAGGCATCAAGTACGAGTTGCAGGCGCTGGTCGCCACCTGGATCGGTGACGTGAAGATGCGCGAACCGCACCGGGGGCGGCTGCCGATACCGGAAGACCAACTGGCCGAAGTGCGGTCAAAATTGAAGGCCGGGGATATTCTTCTGGAGCGCCACAACTGGTTCCTCTCGAATGCCTTCCTGCCAGGCTACTGGCCGCATGCGGCCATGTATGTGGGCACGGTTGAGGAGTTGCGTGCGCTGGGTCTGGACCAGGACGAGCGCGTCAAGCGTCATCTGCCGAAGTTCGCCCGCTCCGACGAGGAGGGCCATCCGCGTGTCATCGTCGAGGCGCTCAGTGAAGGCGTCGCGATGACCTCGCTCCCGCGTTCGGTGGGCGAGTGCGATGCGGTGGCTATTCTGCGGCCGCGCCTGCCGCCGGAACGCATTCGCGAAGCGATTGCGCGGACCTTCAGCCATGCCGGAAAAGCCTACGATTTCGAGTTCGATTTCTTCACCACGGACAAGATCGTCTGCACGGAACTGGTCTTCCGTGCCTATGACGGAGCCGTTGACTTCAAGCTCATAAACGTCATGGGCCGGATGACCCTTCCGGCCATCGAGATCGTGAAGAAGTACAGGGATGAACAGGGTACCCAGGGACAGCAGCTGGATCTGATCGCCTGGGTGCGGGTCAACGAGAAGACCGGAGTGGTCGAGTTTCCGGATGAGGAGGCCTTCATCCGAACCCTTGAGTTGCCGGGATTCGACTATCTGCAGGGCTTGCCCAAGTTGAAGTGAGAAGAGCGGTTGCGGTACATAGGTGAAGTGATAGGGTAACGACTGCGACGTGCCCGGAAGAGGGATGCTGGGGGCCGCGCATGGTCGCAGGGGACGTTTCTTAACCTGCCCGTCTGGTGAAGGTCACGAGACATGAGTACGCTGCCAAACACCTACGCCCTCGTGTTGTTAGGTCGTTTTCCGGGAAAAGACAAACCGGTCGCACAGGCGCTGGCCCTCGCGTTTGGGAAAGACGAAACCTGGGGTTTGCCGATTATCGGCGCCACACCCATCAATCTCCTTTCCGGGCTGAGCCTGGTGCAGGCTCAGGGCATCAAGGTGGCTTTGGCGGCAGTGGAACAGGCGGGCAGCCGGATCCAGATTCAACCGGCGGCCGACGAAAGCTGCCCGACGGTTCGGTGGCCTACCGAACCCAGGATCTATGGAAAACCGACGAGTTTGTTTGTGACTGGCCCGACGGTCGCTGTGGCGACCGGGCCGGCCGCAGCGTGTCCGCATTGCGGAAAGCCGATCATGGTCCGTCTGCTCCACGCTCACACGGCGCAGGCCGGCAGGCACTCGGATATTGTTCCGGTTTCCGTTCCAGCGGCCGTGCCATTGCCGGTTCCCGCGCCGATAACGGCCCCCCTTCCGCGCCACACGCCGACCCGAAGCGTTCAGGTCATGACGAACGAACCACCCACGCCGCGCCAACCGAGTTCCCCGGTTCCCATCCCGGTTCAGCCCCCGGCTCCGATTCCATCAGTACCCGCTGGTCTGGAGAAACCGACCCCGATTCAGGACTTCGCGCATGGCGCTGTGGTTGCGCCACAGCCGGTTCGCCTGCCCCAGGCGCCAGGCAAGCTACTCCCGGAAGTGCCCGTGGTGGATTCCGAGCCGGCTCCGGCTCCCGCGCCGGCCTATTACATACCCTCCCGGGACGACCCGCTCATGGGTGTGCCCGTCGATCTGGAAGCGTTCGAGGCCGGTCTGCAGATGGGGCCGGCACCGGGGGCTCCTGAGCCGACCGGTCCTCCACCGGAACACGTCGCGCCGCCGGTCAAACCGGGTCCGCGTGGCCGCGGCGTAACGGCCGGTCCTCCGGCCGATCCCGATGCGCTCTGTTCGGTCTTCATCGGCAGGAGCCGGGACCCGAAAGTGCACGAACTGGTGGCTGAGATTCAGGGAACCTCCGTCGAAGAAGCTGCGAGTCTTTGTCAGAAGACCGTCGTCTTGGTGGTCAAGGACATACCGGTCGGCGAGGCGGAAGGGATCAAGCAGAAGCTACTGGAGTTGAAGGTCAATCCGTGGATCGCGGTGAAGCGCTGAGCGACATCTGCGGTCTGTGGTCATCCCGTCCTGATACGGCGGCCCATACATGGTACATCTACGCGCATGCCGCTGATCCGCAGCATTAAGCCGGTCACCCCCGTCGTCGCCCTGCTCTACGGGCGCGAAAGCCACTACGACGTGCTGCGGGGAAAGTTAAGCGAGCTTTTCGGCCCGATCGAACTGGAAAGCCCCATCTACCCCTTCACCTTCACCAACTACTACGAAAACGCAATGGGTGGGCACCTGTGGCGCCGATTCCTGCTCTTCGAATGGGAGAGCAACCCCGAGACGCTGGCCGACTGGAAACGCTCCACCAACGACCTTGAGGAGCAGCTGGCGCACGAACTCCAGGGCGAGGTTCAGCGTCCCGTCAATATCGATCCGGGCTACATCACCAGCGGAAAACTGGTACTGGCTTCAACGAAGGACTTTGCGCACCGGATCTATCTGCGCGACGGGATCTTTGCTGAAGTGACGCTGCATTTCCAGGACGGTGAATGGCGCTCGCACGCCTTCACGTTCCCCGATTTCAAGTCGGCGCTCTACCACGAGTTCCTGAAACAGGCACGCGAAGTGCTCCTGAAAAAGTCTCGCGCCGGTCAGCAGGTCGATGACTGCGGTGAGATGGCGATGGACGTGTGACGTCAACCCCGCAACTGCCCCGTTCCGTCGCCCAGCCATTTGTAGGTGGTCAGCGATTCCAGGCCCATGGGGCCGCGCGCGTGGATCTTGTCCGTCGAAATCCCGATCTCCGCGCCCAGCCCGAACTCGAAACCGTCCGAGAAACGCGTCGAAGCGTTCCAGAAGACCGATGACGAGTCCACACACTGCTGGAAGCGCCGCGCGGTCGCCTCGTCTCGCGTCACGATCGTTTCGGTGTGCCGCGAACCGTGCCGTTCGATGTGCTCGATCGCCTCTTCCAGCGAATCGACCACCCGGACAGAGATGATTCGGTCCAGGTACTCGGTGTTGAACGCCTGGGCATCCGCCGCCTTCACCTCTCTGACGCCGGCTGCGGAAAGCAGACTGAACGCGATCGGTTCGCAGCGTAGTTCGCACCGCTGTGCCTGCAGGGCCTGTGCGATGCGCGGCAGGAAGGACCGTGCGATCGCCTGGTGGACCAACAGCGTCTCGGCCGCATTGCAGACCGAAACCCGCTGCAGCTTGCTGTTGAGCGTAATCTTTTCGGCCAGATCCGGATCGGCCGCCTGATCCACATACACGTGGCAGATGCCCTTGTAGTGCTTGATCACCGGCATGCGCGCTTCGTCGACCACGGTCCGGATCAGACTCTCTCCGCCGCGGGGAATAACCAGGTCGATCAGGTCATCCAGCTTCAGCAGTTCGCTGACAGCCGCACGGTCCGTCGTTGCCGGCACGCTCACCGCGTCGGCGGGCAGACCGGCTCTCTGCAGGCCGGAACGAAGCACGTCGGCCAGTGCCTGATTCGAACGGAACGCTTCGCTGCCGCCACGCAGGATACAGGCGTTGCCGCTCTTCAGGCAAAGCGAACCGGCCTCGATCATCACGTTTGGCCGAGACTCGAAGATGATCAGGAGGGTTCCGATGGGTACGCGCACCTGACGCAACTTGAGTCCGTTGGGTCGGACCGACTGTGAAAGGATTCCCCCCACCGGATCGGGCAGCGAGACCACCTGCAGCAGGCCTTCCTTCAGCCGTCCAAGCACCGTGTCGTCCAGCTTCAGACGATCGAGCATCGGTTCGGAAAGACTCTTCTCGCGACCCTTGGCCAGGTCTTCCGCGTTGGCCGTTTTCAGCGCATCGCGCTGCCGGTCCAGTTCCTCGGAGGCGAACCGGAGCGCGGCGTTCTTCTGCTCGGTCGTGGCGACAGCCAGCGCGCGCGCGGCCTCGCGTGCCTTCTGCGCCAGCACACGCATCCGGGTCGGCAGATCGTTGACGGTCCTGGTCTTCATGGTCAGCCCTCTGTCCGCGCCATCTTAACCGATGACGGTCAGAATCATGTTACGTTTCGATAGCGATCGGGCAACTGCCGTGATACCGCGGGCGTTCCGCCACGTTGCTCTTGCGCTGCGCTCAGACCCGCCAGGTATCCGGTGGAGAAGGCCGCCTGCAGATTAAACCCACCACAGCGACCGGCCACGTCGAGGATCTCGCCGGCGAAAAAGAGCCCCGGCACAAGGCGCGACTGCATCGTCACCGCGTCGATCTCGTCCCAACGGATGCCGCCGACGGTCACCTCGCCGTGCTCCATTTCGCGCGTGCCGGTGACCGTGAGCGGCGCGGCTTTGAGCAGTTCCACCAGCCGGCGGCGCGCCTCGCGAGGGAATTGCCGCGCCTTGCACGCTCCGTCGGGACCAAGCTGCATGACCAGCGTCTCGCGAAGCCGTTCCGGCAGCCCGGGGACGGCATCGGCGACGCGACGGTGCGGGCGTGCGCGCAACGCGACCAGCAGATCCTGGTCAATCTGACCGGCCGTCCGTTCAGGGAAAAAGTCCACCGCCACCCGCGCCGTGCCCCGTTCGTTTCGCACGAAGACCAGCGAGAGGTCGAGCACGGCCGGTCCTGAAAGCCCGAAGTGCGTGAAAAGCAGATCGGCGCGCTCTTCCGCGACCGGTTTTCGGCCGTCGGGGGAAAAGAGCCGCACACCGGTGTCGGGACAGGAAAGCCCACTCAGCGTCTTCGGCCATTCCTCCTCGACGACCAACCCGACCAGTCCGGGGCGCAGGTCCGTGACGGTGTGCCCCAGTTCGCGCGCCCACGCGTGGCCGTCGCCGGTTGAGCCGGTCGTTGGGTAGCTCAAGCCGCCCGTGCAGACGACGACGGTGACGGCCCGCCGTTCGCCTGGGCCGCCGGCGAAGAGACCGTGAAGCGAAAATCCGCGGGGTGGGGTCGCCCGCACGCTCTCAATCTGCGAGTGGGTGGTCAGACGGGCGCCGGCGGTCGCAAGCTCGTTCAGCAGCGCCCCAACCAAATCGCGGCCGCGGCCGCTTTCGGTGTAGAGCCGGTAGCCTTGCTCCAGCACGCCGCGCACACCGTGACGCTTCAACATCTCGATGAGCGTCCGGTTGTCGAAGGCACGCAGGGCGTGGCCGAGCTTTCCGGCGTGCGTGTCGCCGAACGCGCGGATGAACTCGCGCGGCTCGAAGGTGTTCGTGAAGTTGCACCGTCCGCCACCGGCAATGGCCACCTTGTTGCCCGCCTCCGCGTTACGTTCGAAGACGGCCGTCCGCGCGCCGGCCCGGGCCGCGGCGATGCCGGCCAGCAGGCCCGCACCGCCGCCACCGATGACGGCCACGTCCAAGGGCAAGTCCGGTGCGCACGACGAAGACATGCGGAGAACCCTATCCACCCGTCAAACAAATGCCACAACCGTTGAGCGTCACTTTATTCCCTCACGTTATTCCATCGGACGGATCGCTCTTCCGCTGGTCCTGTGCACCTTCGTGGCGCACTGAATAATGCAGGCGATGCGACGCTCGACAGCTCCGGCGCAGTTCGACACGCTGGGCCTCGGTTGTGAACGCACCGTCCACGGCATTCAGGATCGCCTGTTGCAGTTCCGCCTGCGACAATCCCGCGGCATTCACGGCCCGCTCATAGTCGTCGCTCAGCCGCATCCCGCTGACCGTCGGATCGTCGCTGTTCAGCGTCGCGCGCACGCCGGCTGACAGGAGCCGCTTCAGCGGGTGCGTTTCATACGACGCGGCGGCGCCGGTCTGCACGTTCGACGTCAGGCAGGTCTCCAGGACGGTGCCCTGATCGCGGAGCAGCGCGAGGGTCTCGACATCTTCGATGGCACGGATGCCGTGCCCGACGCGAGTCGCGCCGTGCACCAGCACCGCCTCGCGTACGCGCGCAGCGCCGTCACCGCGCGGATCCTCCCCGGCGTGCAGCGTGAGTGCCTTGCCCGCTTCGCGCCATTCGGCCAGCAGCGGCGTTGCCTCGTCCAACGAAACCGATTCGTCGCCGGCCACGTCCAGGGCCGCGAACGCTTCGCCGACGGGCCTCCGTAACAGGTCCGCAGCGGAACGGTTCAACATCAGGCCACCGGCACGATTCAGACAGAGGATAAAGGCGATGCCGATCCCGCGACGCGACGCCTCCGCGCGCGCACCGCGTACCACCGCCTCTGCCACGGCCTCCAGGTCCTCGCCAGGCGGTGGCGGCGCGGTGAACGGATCGCCTTCCGGTTGTTCGCGCAGACGGCGCGCCAGGAAGACCGGCGAGAAGCGCAGCTCCAGGTACACCACGCCATCCAACGCCGCGTCTTCCACCACCTCGCGACCCACCCGTTCGATCTCGTTCAGCCCGCCATACCGGAAACGCAACGCGTCGAAGCGCGAGAGGAAGCCGAGGAAGCCGGGATGTTCGCCCGACGGGACGACCAGCGCGCGCCGCAACGCATCCAGGCTGCCATGCCTGCGCTGCCCCTGCGCCTCGTGAAATGCCCACAGCGTCTCCGGGCGCAGGCTGCCTTCGAGATGGCGATGAAGGTCGAGAATGGCTCCTGGCTCCCTTCCGCCACTCCTATTGCACACTACCGATGGATTTGGAGAGTTCCTTCAGGAGGTGTTCGGAACTGCTGCGGTCGCCGGCCGGGCCCACCGTGACACGCACTTCCACGCGCGTCTGGGAGATGGGCTTCACATCGACGCGGGCGGGGCGTTGCTGGGCGTTCATGCCGACCAGGGATGCGGCATCCAGACTGCGACGGGACTGTTTCTGGTCGAGGGTGAATCCCAGGGTGCGCAGGGCCGCAACGGAAGCGTTCACGGCCTGGTCGAAGCTTGTTCTGAAGCCGGCGATCGACGCCTGCCCGTCCCATCCGACACCGGTGGGTGGCGCGACCAAAGCCGGGCGCGGAGGAGCCGGGGCCGCTCTTACGGGCTGATCCGCCGCGACACTCTTGGCCGGCGGCATGGTCACCGTCTGATCGTTGTCGACCACCCTGGGCGCTTGCGGGGTGGTCGTACGTCCGCAGGCGACCAGCAGCAGGCCGGCGCAGATCAGGGCGGCGTGAAAGACCCCTCGGAAGCGCATTCCGGCATTATGGCGCGGTGTATTTCTGGATGCAACCTCAAGGTTCGTGGGTTGCTCTGGGCGTGCGATAAGCTGAAGCAAGCGTCTTCAACCACCCCGCACCGGTCTGCAGATCGCGCGAAGGGTGCGAAGGGCTTGCGCAAGCAAGCCTTTCTTGATTTCACGATCATGGCCGCGGTTTCGGCGGTGCTTAATCCGCCAGCCTCAGAGAATACACTTCGTGATTGTAGGCGTGTCGCTTGGAGGTATGGTCGAAGGCCGCGCACGCGAAGGGATGCGACGAACCCGGCGCAAAGGCGGTATCGTAGGCGCTGCCCGTGTTCAGCTTGCGTCTGATCAGCAGCACCCACCGTCCGTCCGCCCATTTTGACGAACACTCCACGTCGCCGCGATCGCCCTTCCAGACCGAAGCGTAGATGCCCGGGACGATCGTTCCTTCCGGGATGCCCTTCGCCAGTTCCTCCGAACCGATCTGCGCATTCTCCGCCATGAGGGCGCCCTTGCGGACCTGCTGAGGGTCCTTGGGCAGCCATTTCGGCGCCGTCTTCGCTTCGTCCTCGTTGGTCTTGTAGCCGCCGGATTCCGCGGGGTCATCCAGGCGCGCGACGTTCTTCTTGGTGAGATCGAATCCGAGCCAGTACTGGTCGTCCACGCGGTCGAGGGGATCGCTGCGGGTCGCTTTCCAGTGCCAGCAGTCCACCCTCTGCGTGGAGCCTTTGTAGCCGTACGCGCGTCCGCCGCCGTAGTGGCAGTAGTACGTGCAGCCCGCGCGCTGGAAGAGCGCATCCTTCCGGTCCGGGAAGATCAGGGAGAACTTGTCCTCGTAGTAGACGCTCTCGTCATCCTTACGCGTGGCCAGGCGTTCCCAGCCCCGCGCGGTTTTGCGCCAAGGCGTGTACTGGCGATCCTCTTTGGGGTCGGACCATTCGGCCCGCAGATACAGGTAATCGCCGTCGTGCTGCGCCTGGAGCTTCACCGTGGTCCGCCCGCCGTCATATCCAAGGCCGTTGGCGACGACGATCTGGAGGCCCGGCGCTTCCCGCCACGACACATCCGTCCAGTGGCCCTTCACGGCCTGGACCCGGGGCGCGTTAAGTTCCCGGGAACCAAGCACAGCCGGCGCGAAGTTCGGGGCGCAGAGCGTCACGACCAGACCGGTCACGACGACCGCGGCGACCGCCTTCCAGCGCGCCTCTCTCCAGGGATGGAAGGCCGGGATCAACAGGCGGCGATATCTCGTGAGACCGAGGAGCAGATGGATGAGCAGCGCCAGCGGCAAGACGACCAACCCGCTACCCGCATGCAGGGCGCGGCCGACCGTGAAGAGACCGCCCAGCGTGGAGGTGAAGAGCAGCGGTAGCGACGAGACCAGCGAAACCCCGCCCGCAGTCAGCAGCACCACCAGTACCATCCGCCGCAGGCCCCAGACACCGCGGCCCTTTCTGGAGAAGAGGTGGCAGACCAGATTCAGCAGCAGACCCGTCGCAAATACCACGGCGGCGCTCAGATGAAAGAACTGCAGCCGCCCGCTGGGAAGCCACCGCGGAAAGTCTCCCGCCAGAAGTGTCCATTCGGGGCGTGCCCCGGCGTAGTTGGCCAGACCCGTCACCAGCATGACCGGTGCGGAAAGGAGGACCAGCCAGTGCGAGAGACGGAAGAGATGGCTGTACGACGCGGGACCCGTCGAAGCGCACGGCTGCGCTGGGGTTGCTACGCGGGCCGGTGTTCCGGCGGATTCGGCATTCATCGGAATCTCCGCCACTCCGCCACAAAAGAACCAAGCCATGCATGACCACCATCCGGAGGATTGTGCCATGTGGCGCATGCCTCCGACTTGCAGCCCACGGTCCGGAGGGTTGTGCCACATTGGGGCTGTGCCTACTTCTCCTCGGTCGTCGGCGTCGTTGTCTCGCTGGACTTGGTGGCAGGGCAAGCCGCCGTGCCGGCCTTGTCACAGGACTTCCCGCAGGACTTGCAGCCTGATGAGTCCGCCTTGGGCTTGTCCTTGCACGCGCAATCCGGACGCGAACCCTGCGGCTTGTCGCCGCATTTGCATCCCGTTGCGGCAGGTTTTGCCGCCTCGCCCGCCTTGGGGGCTTCACTGGTGCTGGAACTGCAACCGGCCAGGCTCAATGCAAGGGCCATCACGGCCACGCTCATCAACCGGATCATGATCTCTCCTCCAAGGTTCAAAAGACCTTCCTACAGGCACGGGAAGTGTAAATGACGAGATCCGGAATTCCACCGAAGTCATCCTGTCTTTGCCCACATGGGCGCATCACCGGACTTGCGAAGCCCTTGCTCCTGCGGCTTCGCATCACCCACACGTCTGGTGGTCTGGCCTGCCACTTGAGCATTGGATATTCCTTGTCGAGTGCACCGGTGACTCGGGCCTAACCCAAACGGTTCAGTACCAAGCCATGCTAGCGACTCTGCAACAGTATGCCGTACACTGTAGCAATGCCACGTAGAACCACAAGCCGCGGG
>CAYSBP010000006.1:0-40273 GCA_964429255.1 uncultured Planctomycetia bacterium | reverse complement strand
CTCTAGCCTCACCATCGATTGCGGATCGATACCGATTCCGATACGGACCTCGACATCAATGAACAGCGGGAGAACGGAAAAGACGCTGGGGAGTGGGGACACGCACTTGACACACCCATCGCCTGCCCTTATGAGCTGACATTCCGCTTCAGGCCGTCCGCCTTGAAGCGCGATGTAAAAGGTCCTTCGGCTGCGGGTGTTCCATGCAGCCCGGGACTAGAGGAACACCCGCCTCGGCGGGTCCGGGCTCCTCGCGAGCGGGCGAACGACGTGGACGTGTTCCGGGTGAAGAGCGTAGATTGTTCCGGCGGCTGCTCCTGCGTTTTCACTTTGGAGTACGCGTGTGAAGCCGTCTGGTTCTTGTTTGGTGGGGTGGGGCGAGGACGGGTTTTCTGTCCTCTGACTTCGGATCGCTGGCCATTGGAGTTCAGATGCGGCCGTTTACGGCGGTGATTCTGGCGGCGGGGCAGGGCAAGAGGATGAAGTCCGACGTGCCCAAGGTGCTGCACAGGGTCGTCGGAAAGCCGTTGATTTCGTGGGTTGTGTCGGCGGCGCGGGCGGCGGGTGCGGAACGGATCGTGGTGGTGCTGGGTGTCGACCGCGAGAAGGTTCAAGCGATCCTGCCGGCGAGCGTCGAGACGGTCTTGCAGGACCGGCCGTTGGGTACCGGCCATGCGGCGCGTTGTGCCGCGCCGCTCCTGAAAGGGTATGCCGGTCCGGTTGCGGTGCTGTGCGGCGATGTTCCTTTGCTGCGGCCGGCGATGGTGAAGGATCTGGTCGACGAACAGGAGCGCGCGGCGGCGGCGGTTTTGACGGCCGAGGCGACCGGCGAGCATGCATACGGCCGGGTTCTTCGCGACGCAACGGGCGCGGTGGTGCGGATTGTCGAACACAGGGACGCGACGCCTGAGGAGCGCCGGATCCGGGAGATCAACACGGGGACGTACGCCTTTGCACCCGGCGTGCTCTTCCCGGCGCTGGACGAGTTGCGGAACGACAACGCGCAGGGCGAGTACTACCTGACGGACGTCGTGGCGTGGCTGGTGAATCGCGGCTGCAAGGTGTCGGGGATCAAGGCGCCGCGGATCGACGAATGTCTGGGGATCAACACGCCTGAGGAGTTGGCGACGGCCGAGCGGATCGCGGAGGAGCGAGGGTATATCGATGGATGAAGACCTCTCGGATCGAATCCGGCTCCTGACGGGCAATGCGCACCCGGTGTTGGCGAGGGAAGTGGCCAGTCAACTCGACGTGCCGCTGGCGCAGGCCGAGGTGGATCGGTTCCCCGACGGGGAAACGAAGGTTCGGATTCTGGAAGACGTGCGCGGCCGGGACGTGTTCATTCTGCAGCCGACCTCGCCGCCGGTGAACGACCATCTGGTCGAGTTGCTGGTGCTGATCGACGCGGTTCGCCGGTCGAGTGCCAAGCGGATTACGGCCGTGATGCCGTACTACGGTTATGCGCGGCAGGACCGCAAGCACGAGGGTCGCGTACCGATCACGGCGAAGCTGGTCGCGAACCTGATCGCGACCGCGGGCGCCAACCGGGTGATCTGCATGGATCTGCATGCGACGCAGATCCAGGGCTTCTTCGACATCCCGGTCGACCATTTGTACGCGTGGCCGGTCTTGCTGAAGCACGTGCAGGCCATGGCGTTACCGGACTTGACGGTGCTGTCGCCCGATCCGGGCCGTCTGAAGCTGGCGCATTCGTTCTCGAAGCGGCTGAAGGGCGAGTTGGCGATGATTGACAAGCGTCGCATGTCGGACAGCGACGTTGAGAAGGGCGTAGTGATAGGCAACCTGAAGGGCCGGACGGTGGTGGTCGTGGACGACATGATTTCCACGGGTGGTTCGATCCATCAGGCGGTGCACACGGCGCTGGAGTTTGGCGCGAAGAGCGTGATGGTGATGGTGACGCACCCGGTTTTCTGCGGGCGGGCGTTTGAGCGGTTGAACGGGTTGCCGGTGAAGGAACTGACCGTCTGCGACACGATTCTGTTGAAGAAGCGCCCCGAGAACGTGAACCTGCAGGTGTTGAGCGTGGCCTCGTTGCTGGCGGAAGCGATCCGTCGGACGCACCTGAACGAATCCATTTCCACGTTGTTTGTGTAAGGGAAGGAAAGGGCAAGAAGAATGGCAAAGGAACTGAAGGCGGAGGTCCGCAAGGACAAGGGCACGCGGCAGATGAACCGACTGCGCAACGCGGGGCGGATTCCCGCCGTGGTGTACGGTGGCGACCGCAAGGAAAGCATGCCGTTGAGCATCGACGAACGCGAGTTCGCGAATGTGCTCAAGAAGGGCGAGCGTGTGCTGAGCCTGGCGATCGGCGATCAGAAGGCGCAAGTGCTGGTGAAGGACGTCCAGTATGACGCGTTGGGCGAGATTATCCTGCACGTGGACTTCAACGAGTTGCGGGCGGGTGAGAAGGTTCGGCTCTCGGTGGCTGTGGTGCTGCGCGGCGTGCCGAAGGGCGCGACCGACGGCGGCATTCTGAACCACATGCTGCATGAGATCGAGGTCGAGTGCGATCCGGCGGCGATTCCGGAGCGGCTGACGGTTGAGGTCGATCACCTGGTGATCGGCGATATGATTCACGTTTCGGATATCAAGCTGCCCGAAGGCGTGAAGTTGATCGCCAAGGCGACGGACGTGGTGGCGAGCTGCACGGAGCCGCGCAAGGAAGAAGTCGCCGCGCCGGTTGCTGCGGAAGGCGCCTCGTCCGAGCCGGAAGTGCTCACCGAGAAGAAGGCCGAAGGGGAAGGCGAGGAAGGTGTGGCGGCGGCGACAGACGCCAAGGCGGCCGATACGAAGAAGGCTCCCGAGGCCAAGAAGAAGGAAGGCAAGTAACCGCGTTGGACGTTGGCCGTGGCGCCGCGCGAGTGGCTTGAACGCGCATGAAGCTGATCGTCGGATTGGGCAATCCTGGTGGCGAGTACGCGCGAACGCGCCACAACGCCGGTTTCCGGGTGCTCGACGCACTGGCGGCGAAGATGGGTGCGGCGTTTCGCCAGCGGAAGTTCAAGGGGCAGTTCGCGACGGGCGAGTTGCCTCGTGAATGGCAGGGCCGCGAGGCGGGTGACGGCGGGTTGTTGCTGGTGAAGCCGGAGACGTTCATGAATCTCTCCGGCGAGACGGTGGTGGGTTTCTTAGGCTACTACCATCTCGACCGGTCCGCGCTGCTGGTGGTGTGCGATGATGTGAACCTGGCGCTGGGCGCGTTGCGGATGCGCCGGTCGGGTTCGGCGGGTGGGCACAACGGGCTGGCGGACATCGAGCAGCGATTGGGCCATCGGGAATACGCGCGACTGCGGTGCGGAGTCGGCGGTCGCGAGGTGGATGCGGAGCGGCGCGTGGGTGCGCTGGTGGGCCACGTGCTGGGGCGCTTTGCGCCGGAGGAAGAGGAGCAGTTGCCGGCGGTGTTCATGCGGGCGGCGGAAGCCTGCCTGGCGTGGGCCGGTCATGGATGCGAGGTGGCGATGAATCGCTTCAACGCCGTCGAAAACGAAAAGAAGAAGGCGGAGAACCAGGAGGAGTGACCAACATGTCCGAAGCCAAGACCCCGGCCGAGGCGGCGGGTGACAAGGCTCCCGTTGCGGCGGTGCCCGTGGCGGAGACCGTGCCGGCCAACGTCGAGGTACCGTTCGGCAGCCGGCTGTACGAAGTGATGTTCGTGGTGGATGCCGGCCACGGGCGCGAGAATCAGGGCAAACTGATGGGCGAACTCAAGGATCTCGTCGAGAAAAGCGGCGGGACCTGGGTGAACGGCGACAAGTGGGAGGAGCGGCGCTTGGCGTACAACATCCAGAAACGCAAGCGCGGCCTCTACATCCTCTCGCACGTGGTCTGCTCGACGCAGAGCATCAGCCGTCTGGATCGCAACATCCAGATCTCCGACCTCGTGATTCGTGCGCTGATCACGGTCGACGAGGATGGCTTGAGTCTGACGCCGCCGGTCCGCGTGATGGATGACGACGACGAAGGCGGCCCGGGCGGCGAGCGCCGTTTCTTTGGCGGTGACCGCGGCGGCCCGCGGCGCGGCGGGTTCCGCGACCAGGGCGACCGTGGCGACCGTCCGCCTCGTCCGCGTGAGCGGCGGTCGGAGTAAAGGGGGGCCATCCAGGCTTGGAGGGCACGGAGCAACAGCAGGAAGGGCGCCGGTCGTCTCGCGTGCGCCTTCTTCGTTCGGCATGGGGTACCCGGTGCTGCTCGTTGCATTCGCGCTGCGGCAAGCAAGGCGTTTCAGGGCCGGTGTGCGCCGGTCCTCGACGGGTTGGTGGACAGACCCAGAGGGTCAAAGGGGGGCGGTATGGCGAATGTCAACATCGTTATTCTGGCCGGTAACCTGACGGCCGATCCGGAACTCCGCTACACGCCGTCGGGCATGGCCGTGGCCCAGTTGCGCATGGCGGTCAATAATCGTTACAAGGACACCAAGACGAATGAGTGGCGCGAGGAAGCGACCTTTGTGGACGTGGACCTCTTTGCCAAGCAGGCCGAGACGGCCAAGCAGTACCTCAGCAAGGGCCGGTCGGTGCTGATTGAAGGTCGTCTCAAGCTGGACCAGTGGGAGGACAAGCAGACGGGCGCCAAACGTTCACGCTTGAAGGTCGTGGGCATGCGGATGCAGTTCCTGGGGGCGCCGCCATCGGGCGGCGGCGCCCAGGGTGGTGGCGAAAGTCATCCGAACCGTCCGGCGCAGGCCCCGCAGGCCAAGGACGCTTCGGCGCAGGAACCGCCGCCGCAAGGTGAGAACCTGGACATTCCCGAAGAAGAGATCCCATTTTAGGAGGTCACGACGTGCCGAAACGATTAGGCTGCCGTTTCATGAAAGAAGGCAAGTGCCTGGTGGACTACAAAGACGTCCGCACCTTGCAGAAATTGATCACGCCGCAGGGCAAGCTCTACTCCCGAAAACGCTCGGGGGCCTGTGCCTACTGTCAGCGACGGATCAAGATTGCGGTCAAGCGGGCCCGCCAACTTGCGCTTCTGCCCTTCGTCGGCCGCTAGCCCTTGTGGTGGCGCCTGATTTTGAAGCAGGATCGCTTGCGTGCGTCCCTACTGTGCGTCATACTTGTAGTTGCTACTACAAGCAGATCACTGTCGAGATTGTGTGTACACCGAGTTCCGGTGGGTCGATAACTACCCCGTGATGGAGGGGGGATGGATGAAAGTCATTCTGCGACAAGACATTGAGAAGTTGGGGCATCTAGGCGAAGTGGTGGATGTGAAGGACGGTTACGCCCGGAATTTCCTGCTTCCTCACGGCAAGGCATATCTGTTGAGTGCTGACGCCGAGCGCCAGATTGAAGCCGACAAGAAACGGGCTGCGGTTCGCGAAACCAAGCGTGTCGATGAACTGAAGCGCGCGGCCGAGGAACTCAATGGCCGTTCGGTCACCATCTCCGCGAAGGCGGAGGAAGACCGGCTCTTTGGCTCGGTGGGTGCTCGCGAGATCGTCGCGGCGATTGCGGCCGAGCACAAGGTCAAGATTCCTGAGCATTGCGTCATTCTGGAGGCACCGTTCAAGACGTTGGGCACGCCCGATGTGACCCTGCGACTGGCGCAGGGCGCGGAAGCCGTGATCAAGGTCTGGATTGTAGCAGAGACCGAGTAGCCGAATGGCCTCTCCCGGGTCGGAGAACCCTCTGGAGCGCATCCCTCCGCACGATGAGACGGCGGAGATGAGTGTGTTGGGTTCGATGATGATCGAGGAGCGGGCGGCCGGCATCGCGGTCGAAATGCTGGTCGAGGACGATTTCTACCTTCCGCGGCACCAGTTGCTCTTCGGTCTCTTTGTCGAGTTGCACGAGAAGCAACCCGACATGGATCCCGTCTTTATCCGCAGCGAACTGGAGCAGCGCGGACTCTATGAGCGCATCGGCGGCCGCGAGTCGCTGGGCCGCATCATGGAGAACACGCCTTCCCCGGCCAATATTGGACGCTACTGTTCGATCGTTCGCGACCGCGCGCTGGAGCGTTCACTCCTGCGTGTCGCCGCGCAGATCATCGATACCTGTCACCATCCTGAACCGGGCCTGGAGAGCAAGGTGTTGGTGGCGCGCGCCGAGGAGCTGATCTTCGAGATCGGCGACAAGCGCTCGCACGGCGAACCGGTGGCCATTGTCGACGTCCTCGGTTCGGTCCTCTCGGATGCCGAAAAGCACATGGAGGCCCGGCGCGAGGGTCGCGAGCTGCCCTCGCCGGCCACCGCGACCGGCTACACGAAACTGGACGACATGCTCAGCGGCGGGATGTGGCCGGGCGAAGTGATCATTGTCGCGGCGCGGCCCGGTGGCGGCAAGACGACGCTGGGGTTGAACATCGTCCTCAACGTCGCGAATCGCCCGCGCGAGAAGAACCCCGTTCCGTCCGCCTTCTTCAGTCTGGAAATGCCGCGCGAACAGATATCCAAGAACATGCTCTGCCGCGAGGCGCGGATTCCTTCACAGAAGATGCGCCGCTACGCCTTCGACGAGAACGACTACCAGGAGGTGCTTTACGCCTCCCAGCAACTCAAGCAGGCGCCCATCTTTATCGACGACACGCCGGGCCTTTCGCCGGGTGAACTCCGTGCCCGCGCGCGCCGCCTGCGCCATCGCGAGAAGATCGGTCTTCTGGTCATTGACTATCTGCAGCTGATGCAACCCGGCAAGCACCACGACAGCCGCGAACAGGCCGTCGCTGATATGTCTCGGCAGACCAAGAACCTGGCGCGCGAGTTGGAAGTGCCCGTCATTTTGCTGTCGCAGTTACGACGGCCGCCGCAGGGCCAGGAGAACGTCGCGCCCACCATTTCGGATCTGCGCGAATCGGGTTCGATCGAGCAGGATGCCGATGTCGTGATTATGCTGCACATGCAGACGGATCGCGAGACCGGCACACGCAACCAGAGAGAGATCCGGGCCCACATTCAGAAGAACAGGAACGGCCCGATCGGGCCGGTGGATTTGTCGTACTTCCCGGATCAGTTCAGATTCGAAAATTACGCTCCGGAGTTCGCAGGAGCCCCGGTGGCGGTAGGAACTTGATGGTCGAGAAGAGCGCCATAGTCGCGTGGGCGGCCGGGTCCGGGAGGGCCGGCGTCCGCGGGTGGGCTGCGTATGCACTGCGCGCGGCCGGGTCCGGGATTCTGTCCGCGCTGCTCCTCTTTTTTGTCGGCGCCGCGGCCGTTCCCGTCTCCTGTCTTGCGGAAGAGGCACCGGACCAACAGCCGGCCGAAGCGCCGGTCGTCCGCGAAATCGAAGTCCGCGGCAATGTCCGCGTCGATACGGGCACCATCCTGCGCATGATCCGCACGCGCGTCGGCCGGCCCTTCGACCAGAAAGTGTGGGACGAGGACTGGCATCGCCTGGCCGATTCGGGCTACTTCCTGAACGTCCGTGTGACGCCGCCGCTGCCTTGGCCGGGTGGAGTCAAACTGGTCCTCGATCTGGTCGAAATGGCGACCATCAGGAGGATCGAGTTCAAGGGCAGCAAGTCGGTCGGCCAGGCCGAACTGCGCGGGGAGATCAAGAGTACCGAGGGCGGCCGCTATCAGATGGGGCAGGTCCACATCGACGCCCGCGCCCTGGAGAAATTCCTTAAGGGCAGGGCCTTCCGTGACGCCAAGGTGACCTACGAGGTCACCACGGTCGCGTCGCACAAGCAGCAGGTATCGGGCGTCGAACAGGATGTGCAGGACGAGGTCGCGATCGTCTTCAGCATCGATGACGGCCATCCGGTGTCGGTGGCGAAGGTGGCCTTCGAGGGGAACGCCGCATTCACGGAAGCCCAGTTGGTGGCGCAGATCCAGAGCAAGCCGCGCCGCTTCCTTCGCCCTGGCGACCTCAAGGATGCGGAACTTGACATCGACAAGAAGCGCCTCGAACATTTCTATCTCCGCAACGGCTACATGGACGTCTCGGTGGAGAGTACCGACGTCAAGGTCGGCGAGGAAACCTACTGGAACTGGTTCCGCAAGCGCAAGAAGCTGGCGGACGTCACCTTCCGCATTTCAGAAGGACCCCAGTACCATGTAGGCAACCTCAACATCACCGGAAACAAGAGCATTGAGCTGAGCGAGATCCAGGCGGTGATGCGCATCCACCCGAGCGCGGTCTTCTCCGACCTGATCCTTCAGGATGACTTGGACCGCATCAGACAGCTCTATGGCGAATACGGCCGCGTCTTCACGCGTCTCCAGCAGGACCGCAAGCTGGTCACCGATCCTGAGCGGGTTCGGGGCGGGCAGAACCTTTTCGACGTCGAGGTGCAGATCATCGAGGGTGCCGAGGTGGCGTTGCGCGAGATCATCACGCGCGGCAATACCAAGACCAAGGATAAGGTCCTTATCCGCCAGATCGAACTCTTCCCCGGTGACCGGATCGATACGCGCAGGATGAAGAGTGCCGAGTACCGATTGAAGAACCTGCAGTACTTCGAAGACGACGTCCGCATCACCACCGAGCCCACGGAGAATCCGGAGGAGGTGAACCTGGTGGTGGACGTCACGGAGAAGCCGACGGGCGAGTTCAATTTCGGCGTCGGCGTCTCCTCGGCCGAGTCGCTGATGGGCAACGTCAGTCTCACGCAGCGCAATTTCGACTACAAGGATATGCCCAAGAGCTGGCGCGACTTCATCTCGGGCAATTCCTTCACGGGTGCCGGCCAGCGCTTCTCGATCGACGTATCTGCGGGTACCAAGACTCAGCGCTACAACGTCTCGTTCTTTGAGCCCTGGGCCTTCGACCGGCCGATCCGCCTGGGCGGCAGCGTCTTCCACACGGTGGATAACACCTACGAGGACTTCTCAGAGACGGACACGGGCTTCTCGGTGACGGCTGGTCGGCGTCTGTGGGGGCCGCGCTGGGACGGCGACCTGACCTACAAGTTCGTCTACTCGACGATCGGCGACACCGACCCGAACGTTCCACCCATTCTCGCGGAGCAGGAAGGCGACCGGATGATGAGTTCGCTGGTCGCCCGTCTGGTCTACGACAGCCGCGATTCGAACATGTTGCCCAGTCGCGGGTGGCTGATGGAGGCGTCGCTGGAACTGGGCGGCGGGCCGCTATTGGGCGACGTGACCTGGATCCGCCCGTCGCTCGACGTTTCGCGCTATTTCACGATGGTCAAGCTGCCCAATGGCGGAAAGCACATCCTCGAACTGCGGGCCAAGCTCTCCATGGTCGAGTCCTACGGTGACACGGAAGAAGTGCCGCCGTTCTTGCGCTACTATGGCGGTGGTGTAGGCAGCCTCCGGGGTTTCGAGAGCCGGACCGTGGCGCCGATCGAAGGCGGCTACCTGATCGGCGGAAAGAAGTCGATCACGGCATCGGCCGAATACTCGATGCCTTTGTATGAAGAAATCGTCCGCGGCTCCGTCTTTGTGGACGCGGGGCAGATCTGGGATGCGGGCAAGACCGATCCGGGGTACCTGGTGACCAACGAGAGCGGCTGGCGTGCCAGCGCAGGTGTGGGGTTCGCCGTCCGGACGCCCTTTTCGCCCATGCCGATCCGGCTGTACTTCTCGCACGTCATCAAGAAGAACGAGAACGATCAGACGAAGTCGTTCGACTTTACGTTCGGCACGCGCTTCTGATTGCATCCTATCGGCCACGGTTGGGCCATTGAGGGAGGACGAAAACGATGTTTAGATGGTTCGGTTGGTTGTCGCTGGGCCTGTTCCCGCTGCTCGCTGTGGCCGGCGAGCAGGAGACGCACATTGCCGTCGTGGATGTTTCGACCGTCTTCAAGAACTACAAGAAGGTCTATGACGTTCAGCGCCGTCTCGATGCCAGTTTCGAACAGGAGAAACGCAAGCTCGAGGAAGACACGCGCCAGTTGGGCAAGGAAATCCGCGAAGTCGAACAGATGCGCCAGACGGCCGGGGACACCGATTTTGTCTTCGAACGCATGCAGGCGCTCCAGAAGTTAGAGTTCGCCCTGCGAAAACGGGGAATGCAATTCGAGGAAAAGCAGACGAAACGGTATCTCGACGAAATGAAGGACGTGTTGAGCGAGATACGTGCGACCATCCGCAAGGCGGCCGAACGGGGTAAGTTCCAGCTGGTCATCCGAACGGCCGACGGCGACGATCCGATCAACAGCGACGCAGCCGAGGCGACGGCGACGACCCTGGACACCCCCAACGACCCCGCCATTCGCGAAATCCTGCAGCCCAAACACACGCTCGACCTCGTCGTCCGTTTCAAACGTAATCCCGTGCTTTACGGCAGTCCCCTGGTGGATCTGACCGCCGAAGTGTCGAAGGCGCTAAACGACGAATATGCCAGACGGATGCCCGGTGGCAAGCCGTAGATGGTTTCGGAGCCGGTAGTCCTGCGACTCCGGCGTACCCGTGAAGGGCTCGTGGGGAAGTCCCCGAAGGAGTGAACGTCATGCATCGAGTCTTGGTGGCTTTGTTGGTTGCCGTATTTCTGGGCAGCGCGTCCATGACGGCTGCCGAGGGCGGCAAGCGGATCGGCGTGGTGAACGTTTCCCGCGTCTTCCAGGCTTCGCAGAAGGTCAAGCAGATCCAGGACCGGCTGAAGGAGCAGTTTGAAGGCAAGCGCATCGAGTTGGAGAAGAAGCAGGCTGAACTGCGCGACGACATGAACAAGGCGCAGATCCGCCAGAAGAACATGCAGGAAGGGAACGTCGAACAGGAACGGAAGATGTTTGGCGAGGTCCAGGACATCCAGGGCCGCGAGTTCGAACTCAAACTCCAGATCCGTGAAGTCGGCAGGGATGTCGAGAAGGTCCGCATGGAGGAGATGAAGCAGGTTCTCAAGGAGATCCGGGCGGCCATCCGCGAGGTCGGCACGAGCGAGAAGTTCGATCTGATCATGCGTGCCCCAGAGTATGACGACGAAGGATTGCCGGCTGTCGCCGCGGGTACTGACGACGAGTCTCCGGATGCCGCGCCGAAGACGGCCGCCGAGCTGGTCCGGCGCTTCCGCGAGAACCCCGTCCTGTACTTCGAGACGTCCGTAGACATCACCGAGAAGGTGATTAGCAAGCTCAATGCCGACTTCACGAAGGCGGGCGGCGCGGCGCCAAAGAACAAGTAGGGCATCCACAGCGATGGCCTTGACGGTCGCTCAATTGGCGCACGCCTGCGGCGCCACCGTTCAGGGAGGCAACCCCTCCGGAATGGTGTGCGCCGCAGGCAATTTGCAGGACGCCGGACCGGACCGCGTTTCGTATCTCTCTGACCCGCGGTACGCCGAGTATCTGCCCAAGACCTCGGCGGCCGCTGTCTTCCTCAAACAGGGCGCTCCGCATCCCGCGCTGCCGGAAGGCACCGCGGTCCTTTATCACCCCGATCCGGAAATGGCCTTTCTCACGGCACTGACGTTGCTGCACCCCGAGAAGTCCGAAAAGCCCGGCGTCGATCCGCGCGCCTGCGTCGAGGACGGCGCGCGCGTGCATCCGTCCGCATACGTCGGCCCGTTTGCCGTCGTGCGCGAAGGCGCCGAGGTGGGAGACGGGTGCTGGATCCTTGCCGGTACGTATATCGGTCGCGGTTGCAGGCTGGGACGCGGTTGCCGTCTCTACCCGCACGCGGTGCTCTACGATGGCGTGCAGTTGGGCGAAGGCGTCATTGTCCACTCCGGCACCGTGATCGGGGCGGATGGCTTCGGCTACAAATTCCGCGGCGGGCGACACGTGAAGGTCCCGCAGGTCGGGACGGTCCGCGTGGATGCGCAGGCCGAGATCGGCGCGAACTCGGCCATTGATCGCGCCGCCCTGGGCGTGACCATTGTTGGTGAAGGCACCAAGATCGACAACCTTGTGCAGGTGGGTCACGGCGTGAAGTTGGGCAAGCACGTCATTCTGTGCGGCCAAGCCGGACTGGCGGGATCAACCGAGTTGAAGGATTATGCGGCGCTGGGGGCCAACGCGGGTGTGGCCGACCACCTGACGATCGGGATGGGTGCGAAGATCGGTGCGAAGTCAGGTGTGGCGCAGGATGTTCCGCCCGGCGTCGAAGTCTGGGGTTTGCCGGCCAGCGAGCGGCGCATCGCCTGGCGCCAGATCGCCGCGATCCGCAAACTCCCCGATTGGTTCGAACGCATTCGCGAACTGGAAGCGCGTATAGCCGAACTCGAGAAGCAGGCCGCCCCGCCGGACGGGATACAGGACTGATCCCGCCGAGCAACGTCTTGAGACCCTCGCAAACCTTCTGAATCCACTGGGTGTTTACGGTTCGCTGACCACGGACCACCAGGCCGCCATCGCGATCGAGTTCCAGGCCGAAGGGCATTCAAACGACGCCCATTTCGGTCGGTTCGCGGGCGTCCAGTGGGTCCATCCACTGGATGGACTGGGTCGGCCGACGGGTGGCGCACGGTAGTCTTTCATGCCCTCTTTTCAATTGAATTCCACCCCCCATCACGCTATGCTGCTGTCGTGGGAAGACCATTTTTTCTATCATGTATGCCCCAGCTTTTCCCGGAATACGCGCCGGTGCATCCACATCTATACAATCAGTCCTGGAGTTGTGCCGCGCCTGTTAACGGAGCCCGCGTACTTCGTACCTTCGCGATGTAAGGATCGGGGCTCGCCTGACGGTGAGTCGTTTCTTCTTCCGTGGTCTGCAGGAATCAGGGGGTGGGCCGATGCAGAACGATCGACGAAAGCTGCTTGCCGTGAGCCTCACATTCGCGGTCTTGCTGGTGGTCCTGGTCGTCGATCGTTGTATGCGTGCGGCCCCGAGGAACACGCCACCATCATCCCTCGCGGTGGCCGCATCACCGACCGAGGGTACTCGAACAACGCCCGATGCGCCCAAGGTGGAACGGGTGGTCCCGCCCGAGCACGAAGGTGTTGACGCGGGCGCAACCGATGAGCCCCTCCCGGTTTCCGGCGAAGTGCTCGCACGTGACCAACTCCCTGCCGATGCCGACGGATTGAGCATCCGTCGCACGCTCGTCAAGACCTCTATGAAGTATCCCCTGGTCCTTGTGGAAGACCGCGTCTGGAAGGACCACACGGGCAGGGACGTCGCGCGCAGTCAGCAGTCCATGGTCGCGGATCACGTGATCGTGGGCCTGCGCCCCGGAAGCGATGAAGTACAGCTTCGCGCGCTGGTTCAGAAGTGCGGGGCGGAACTCCGCGGCCGGCTCTACGCGCCGAGCCTGTACCTGGTCTCCTTCCCCGCGAAAGACGTCAACGCGCTGAGCCGGGTGATCGAGGCGTTCAATAAGGAGGCCGGTGTTCTGGCCTATGCCGAACCGGACTGGATCGTGCACGCGGTCGAAACGGTGCCCGACGATCCGGGTTTCAGCCAGCTCTGGGCCATGAGGAACACGGGACAGACCGGTGGGACGCCGGGCGCGGACATCAAGGCCACACTGGCCTGGGACCTCGGCACCGGCAGTCGCAACGTGAAGGTCGGCGTGATCGATAGCGGCGTTGATTACACTCATCCCGATCTGGCGCCCAACATCTGGACGAATTTGGCCGAGGACACCGGAGTGTCCGGCGTGGATGACGACGGTAACGGTCTGGTGGATGATATCCACGGCTACGACTTTGCCTACGACGACGGCGATCCGATGGACGTCTATGGCCACGGCACGCACGTCTCCGGCACCATCGGCGCGCAGGGCAACAACGGTGCGGGGGTAGCCGGCGTCTGCTGGCAGGTCACCCTCGTGCCGATCAAGTTCCTCGACGACAACGGGTCCGGATACACGTCGGACGCGGTGAGCGGGATCTACTATGCGACCAGCCTGGGATGCCGGTTGACCAGCAACTCCTGGGGCGGCGGCGGGTATTCACAGTCGATGTACGATGCCATCGCCGACGCGGACAAAGAAGGGATCCTCTTTGTAGCCGCGGCCGGCAACAGCGGCCGGAATATGGACAAGGTCGCTTCGTATCCGGCCGGTTACAGCAACCCGAACATCATCAGCGTGGCGGCCACCGATCATAACGATCAGAAGCCTCGCTGGTCCAACTACGGAGCCACCACGGTGGATCTGGGCGCGCCTGGTGTGGGTATCCTCTCGACGTTGCCCGGCAGCGCCTACGTTTCGTGGAATGGGACATCCATGGCTACGCCGCATGTGTCCGGCGCGGCCGCGCTGATGTGGTCGCTTCGCCTTGGAGCCACCCATCTGCAGATCAAGAAGAAGATTCTCTCTTCGGTTGATCCGGTCGCTTCCCTGGCCGGCAAGACGGTCACCGGTGGCCGCCTGAATCTGTATCGCGCGGTCAGCAATCAGCCGCCGGTCATCGAGTCGAGCGCCTGGGCCAGTCCGAACCCGGTGGTCCTGTCGGAGAACACCACGACGGCCTTCGTCATTGCCACCGACCCGGACGACGATCCTCTGACGTACGTATGGTCCGGCCCTTCGGACGTGACGTCGGACGTGACGTTTGACGATTCAACGGCAGCCACGACCGGCGTAACGCTGCCGGCGACCGCAGGATCGTACTCCCTTCAGGTGATCGTGAGCGACGGGACGCACAGCACGGCCAGCAAGGTGACCGTGAACGTCATCGACGGATCGACGCTTCCGCCCGCCGCACCATCCGGCCTGAGCGCCACCGCCATCTCAAAAAGTCAGGTCAATCTGAAGTGGACGGATAACGCGAGCAACGAGACGGATTTCTGCATCGAGCGCAGGATCGGCGCCACTGGCGCATACACACAGATCGAAACAGTCGGCGCCAACGTGACCACTTGGAGCGATACCGGACTCTCCGCCAAAACGAAGTACTCCTATCGCGTGCGGGCGCAAAACGCGAACGGCTACTCGGCGTACAGCAACACGGTCAACGTGACCACACCAAGGAGATGATAGATAGCGACAGACGTGAATAGCGACAGACACCATTTTAGCCGTTCAAAATGGTGTCTGTCACTACGCGGTTTTTTCGACCCGGATGGGTCGCAGCCATTAGCCGGTGGTTGAGCGAGCGTTCGCGAGCGACACCACCGGGAACATCCAAAAACCACGATGCATCCCGAAGGGATGCCAGAACGTGTTTCCGAATATCTTCTGGCATCCCTCCGGGATGCGGCAAACACGCCCGCCTCCTTCCGGTGGTATCGCTTCGCTCAACCACCGGCTAATGGCTAGCAGCCCGTTGAAAAAGTCCCCTTTTTGCAATGGTAGCAAGACGCGATACGATATATAATGTCATAACTTTGTGGACGCTGCATTACGCTTTGCCGAAACCGGCTACGGACGCGTTGCTTGACGCCGAACAAGGCTTTTTCAACGGGCTGCTAGCCCGGGATAGTCACCACGGAGTTACATAGGCACGGAGGAACCCTCTATTCCTCCCGTGAGTGATAGAAGAGGGCGGTACGGTCAAGGCCGCCCCCGCGCGACGGCAAGAACAGCAACTCCGCCATGGTTATTTCTCCTGTGAGTGATATGAAGAGGGCGGCAGGATCAAGGCCGCCGCCGCGCGACGACAAGAACAGCAACTCCGCCATGGTCTTCGACGGGTGAAAGTAGAAGCGGTGTGAGGTGACCTGAGACCTGATACCTGAAAATGAGGCGTTCGACATGAGGGGGTCCTCCATGACGATTCGTTGTGCCATTATCGGTTGCGGAAGCAACGCGCCCGGCAAGGGCGGCGCCCATTCGATCGGCTATGCGCACGGATGGGCCATCGGCCGTGTGAAGGGCCTGGAGCTGGTGGCGGTTGCGGACCGCATCGAAAAGAACGCCGCCGACTTCTGCCAGGAGTTCGCCGGCTGCAAGGCGTACACAGACTACCGGGCGATGCTGGAGCGGGAAAAGCCCGATATGGTCACGGTCAGTGCCTTTCCGCCGTACCGCGAGGAGATGGTGCTGGCCGCCTTGGCGGCCGGCGCCAGGGGGATCGTGATCGAGAAGCCGATGGCGACGGGGCTGGGCGCCGCGCGCCGGATGATGGCGGCGGCGGCGAAGACCGGTTGCCGGCTGTTCGTGCATCACCAGCGCCGCTACGGAAAGCCGTTCGAGTGGTGGCGGGATGCCGTCGTCAATCGCGAGATCGGGGAGCTGGAGGGCATCGACATCGCGCAGCCCGGCGCCGAGTTCATGGACTTCGGCCCGCACCTGATCGATGCCGCGCTCTTTGCGCTGGGCGGCGACCGGCGGCCCGTGCGGGCGATCGGTGCCGTCGACACGACGGGTGCGGCGAGTCGCCAGGATCTCAAGACCGAGAGCCAGTTGCTTGGCGTCGTCCATTTCGACGACGGCACGCGGCTGAGCGTCGAGGCAGGGGCGCGGGGCTGCGGCAAGGTGCCGATCCTGCGCGCCAACGGCACGCGGGGGTTCGCCGAACTGCGCCTGCAGCCGGTGGAAGGCGAAGGCAGTGTCTTCCGAAAGGTCTGCGCCGGCCGCGACCTGGTCAGTCCGTCCACCAACGAACACTTTCACCACAGCGAAGACGGCACGCTGTACGTGGAGCGGGCCTGGCGGGACATGGCCCAGGCACTGAGCACGGGTGTAGCGACCCGCCTGGATGCGGCGGAGGCCCTGCGCGGCCTGGAGATCATCATGGCCATCTACGAGTCCGCCCGGCTGGGACGGATGGTGGAATTCCCGGTGGTGCAGGAGGCCTTCCCGCTGGACTTGCCCCGTTGACCGGAATCCGCAGCGTACCGCGATCCGGCAACCTTTCGATAGATGTTCTTCAGTTGGTGGCGACGGGCCATGGTGCCCCGGCAATAACCAGGTCCATCCATGATTCAACGAGGCGCTTGGTCTTCATCTCGGATGGAAGGTAACACGCCGGGGGCGGGCGGCTCCTGCTCGTCTGCAGCCGTTGCTCGGCGGGCACCGAGGAAGGCTTCGATCTCCTTCGCCAGTCGCTCGGCATCGGGCGCCTTGCGCGGCGGGATCGGCAACGCGCGCAGGAACGCCGGGCCATAGCGGCGCGTCACGACGCGCTTGTCGCAGAGCACCACCACGCCGCGGTCTCGCTTGGATCGGATCAGTCGCCCGAAGCCCTGCCGCAGCTTCAGGATCGCGTTCGGGACGCTGTAGTGCAGGAAGGGGTCCTTGCCCTGCTGCTCCAGTCGCTCGCAGCGCCCCTGGACCAGCGGGTCTGTGAAGACCGCAAAGGGCAGTTTGGCGATCATCAGCAGCGACAGCGCATCGCCGGGCACGTCCACGCCCTGCCAGAAACTCGCGGTGCCCAGCAGCACGCGGCGGCCACCCTCTTTGAGCTTCGCCAGCAGCACTTCGCGGGAACCGTCCTCGCCCTGCGCGAGCACCTCGATGCGCTCGGCGGCGAGCGCCTTGCGCAGCGTCGCGGCCGCCGACGAGAGCGCCTCGTATGAGGTGTAGAGCACCATCGCGCGCCCGCCGCTGGAGATGACCAGCGACGCGGCCAGATCGGTCAGCGCCGAGTTGAAGTCGCGTTCGCGCGCGCCGGGCTCGGGCAGGAAGAGCGGCACGTAGAGCCGGCACTGCGTCGGGTAGTCGAAGGGACTGCCGACCAGCAGTTCGTCGAGTTTCTCCTTTGCGCAGAGCGTCAGTCCCAGTCGCTGTTTGACGAACTCGAAGCTCTTCGCGTGTGGCTTCCGGGCCACCGCATGGAGCGCCTCGGCGAGGTGTGCCGGCGGCGAAAGGTCTTCATCGCCCTCGGGCAGCGGCGGATGGGGCTTCTCGATGGGCCTGGCGGGCAGCGCGGCGAGGCCGGAGCCGGCGTCGGCGTGCGCGTCGCGGCAGGACATCGTCGCGGACGTCATCACGATGGAACGTTTCCGCTCGTAGAGCTGTTCGTGGAGCAGCGCGGCCAGGTCCAGCGGCGCGGCGACGACGCGCATCCACGTGCGCCCGAACTTCTCGGCCCAGTAGACGTAGTCGGGCTCGTCGCCCTTCACCACGAATTCCAGATCGCTGATCAGCTCCTGCAGGAAAAGGTCCTGCGCGCTGAGTTCCTTGTGCAGTTCGCGCACGCGCTGGACGTCGCGTTTACGGACCTCCTTGAAGTCCTCATCGACCTGGCTGAGGGCCTGGCGCAGGCGACCGAGGCCCGCGACGAGGCCCTTCTTTCCGTCGTCGAGCCGTTCGGCCTGATCCGGCGGCAGCGTTTGCGCGGAGAAGCGCCTCGTGTCGTCGCCGCCGCGTGGATGACCCCGGCGTCCGGTCGAAGGGCGGGCGGGACGCCCGCGGTCCATTGAACCCGGCACGCGCTCGCGCGGGACGAACTCGGGGATCGGCGCCTCTTCCGTTCCATGCTGCTTAAGCGCCGCGCCGATCTCGAACCACTCCTGCCACGTGTGGAAGAACTGATCGACGCACGTCTCAGCCGGCGCGACAGCCTGGATCGCATCCAGGACGTGCTGGCGCAGAAGCAGGAAGAGATCGTCGGGGAATTCCTTCTTCGCCGAGTCGAGTTGGAAGAGCAGGCTCGGCAGCAGGCCTTTGCCGGCGCCCGATGAACCGCCGGCGCGGAAGAGCCGGTGGATGATCTTGTTGATCCGGCGCGGTGTGACTTCGCAGGCGAGGTGCTCGGTCGCGACATCCTCGAGCGTGTGTGCTTCGTCGAAGACCACCTCGTGGAACGGCGGCAACGTTCCGTTTTCGAGACCCAGTTCGGCGAAAACCAGCGCGTGGTTGACGACGATCACCTGCGCTTCGCGCGCCAGCGCGCGGGCGCGGTAGACGAAGCACTTGTTGAAGTGTGGGCAGTGCCGCCCCAGACAGTCTTCGCCCTGCGTGTGCAGACGGTCCCACAGCTCGGGCGCGACCTCCGGCGAAAAGGCCGCCATCTCGGCGATATCGCCCGTTCCGGTCTGCACGGACCACGTCAGGATCGGCAGCAGCGCGCCGCGCTCCTCTTCCTCCAACTCGTGCGCGGACTCCTGCAGTGTATAGAGCATCTTGTGGACGCAGAGGTAGTTCGGCCGGCCTTTCAGGAGTGCGGCGTCGAATTCCCAGCCCAGCGCCTTGCGCAGCAGCGGGAGGTCCTTGGCGAAGAGCTGGGACTGGAGGTTCTTGGTGTGCGTCGAGACGACCAGCGGGCGCCTGGCGCGCTGCGCGAAGAGGATCGAAGGGATCAGGTACGCGAGCGATTTTCCGACGCCGGTGCCGGCTTCGACGACGAGGTGTTTGCCGTTGGTGAGCGCATCGGCGACGCGCGCGGCCATGGCGACCTGTTCGGTGCGCTCTTCGTAGCCGGGCAGCGCCTGCGCGAGTCGCCCGCCGGGGCCCAGCAGGTCGAGCATTTCCTTTTCGGTGACCGGTTCGTCCGGCGGCGGCGCGGCCGCACCTTCGATGGCCTCCTCGTCGCGCGGGGCGAGTTTCGCCAGAATGGCGGAGAAGTCCTTCATCAGCGTGCCGAGCGAAAGTTTGCCCGAGGTGAATCTGGGCGCAAACTGCGCCTCAACGGCATGCTTTTCAGACGCCTTCAGCACGGGCTTGAGCGGATGCTCGATCCTGGCCAGCAGCCAGTTCATCTCGGCAAGCACCGGAAGCGGAAGGCTGAGCAGATCCGATTCCAGGAGTTCCCAGACTTGGTGAACGAGTTCGGGCTCCGGTGTACGGGCCACGTCGAAGCGTTCGTCGCCTTCCATGTTGTAATGTTTGAGCAGGTCGGCGATGCCGCGACGGCAGACGGTGGGGTGGACGATGGCGCCCAGTTCGTCGACGCCGATGATCTGCAGGCCCAGGCCCTTCGGGAACCCGGCTTCGGCGGCGGCCTTCTTCATCGCCTTGCGCACGGCGATGGCGTCGGGGACCACCCAGGTTTCGGCGCCTTGTGAAAAGTCGAGCAGGTCTTCGAGGACTTCGTCGAGACCCGGCGCCTTCTCGAGTTTCTTATTGGTCAGGCCCAGCGCTCGGGACTGTGCGAGGGTCAGGCGCGCATCGGGTTGTGCGAGGCGTTCGAGTCGCCGCGGTTCGCGTGCTTCGCCTTTGGTTGAGGCTTCGGGGCGCGAGGCGAGAACCTTCAGGATCTCGCCCTCGCCATTGGCCTCGCTGGTGAGCAGCGAAAGAAATACGGGAGTGGGGACCAACATGAACGTTCGCACCTCGCAGGGCGAGGTTCTAGCACGGTTTGTCGAGCGTTCACGAAGAGAAAAACGGTGCTGTGAGTCGCAAGGGTGGCCGCAGGCGCTGACCCATGGCTGGCGTGTTCACATCGGTCGTGCTTCCCGCCTGATGCGTGGCGGGATACGATGTTGGACCGGCGCGTGGGACGCCGCCCCACCGTTCACCCGACGGATGAGAATGTAGTGTACATTCGAGTCCTCTTACTCCCGCAGCAACTCGCCTTCGTCTGTCTTGCCACCGCCGGCGGGCGGGGGTGGGGTGCCGCCGCTGGGCGAACGGGGGGCGGGCGTGGACCCGACATCGCGCTTCAGCGTCGAGAAATACTCCCGCACCATGTTGCGCGCATCGGCGGGGACGTGGTCCAGTTCCAGCGAACTGGCCGCTTCCTGGTCCGCGCGGTTCACCATATTCACGTATTCCTTCGGCGCCTCGCCCTTGGCACCCTGACCGCGGAAGTGAGACAGTGCGGTGATCGCGCCAGCCTGCATTTTGCCCCGCACCTTCTCCTTTTCGAAGTCCGCATCGCCATCCGTGTAAGGCCGGCCCCCCGTGCCCTTACCGCCGTTCATTCCGGCGCCGCCCTGCTGATCGCCCTGGTTTCCACCTTGCTGACCCAGACCTTGGCCCTCTTGCCCTTGTCCTTCCTGTCCCTGCTGGCCCTGTCCCTGCTGGCCCGTTTTCCGTCCCGTACGTCCGCTGCGGCGGCCGCCGGATTTCTGACCGCCCTGCTTGCCGCCGCCCGGCGTATTGCCCTGTTGGCGCCCTGCCTTGGAATCGCCGCCTGGCGGGCACAGGCCGTCCAAGGCGCCATCCACCTTCTCCTCCAACTGATCCAGCGCCGCGTCGGTCTCGTCCGGCTGATACGACTCCTCTTCCAACTCGTCAAAACCGTCGGCCACTTCCTGCATGGCCTCTTCCAGTTCCTCGGCTAACTGCTGCGCCTTCTCCTCGGCGCTCTGGTCCTTCGAGCCGTCCTGCTGGTTGCCCTGTTGCTGACGGCCGTCCTGGTTTCCGTGCTTCTGGTCGCCCTGATTCCCCGGCTGATTCTGCGCGTTCTGCTCCTGAAGCTGCTTCTGGACCTGCTGGAAGTCTGCGGCCTCCATGGTCTTGTCGGAGAGTTCCTGCAACGAATTCTTCATCGCCTGCTGTTCGGTCAGGGCGTCGGATAAGCGCTGCAGTTCGTCCTTCAGGTTCTTCAGTTCGGCCTGCTTCTGATCGGGGGTCTTGTTCGGGTTGTTCATGATCTCGTCGCGTACTTTGCGCGCGAGCTGCCGCATCATCTGGCCGGCCTTGGCCGGGTCGTTCTCCTTCAGCGCCTCGGAAAGGTCCTTCGTCAGCGCGCCGTCCTCGAGGTTCAGCTTCTCGTCCTTGAGGTTCTTCAGCCGGTTCTCGGTCTTGTCGAAGGCGTGTTCCTCGCGCTCCTTGCCGATGTCGCGTTTGAGTTCGGCCAGCGCCTGGAGCGTTTCTTCCGCGTTGATTTTGCCTTCCTGAAGTTCCTTGGCCGTGTCCTGCGCGCGCTTGAGCAACTGGGTGACATTCTTGTAGGACGCCGAGCCCTCGATGGCCTTGTCATCCTGCCCGCGCTTCAGGTCCTCCATCTTCAGCGCCTGCAGCGGCTTGACGGCCTTCTTCTTGGCGTCCTCGGTAGTCCGTTTCTCCTGCGCGACGGCCACCCAGCCCATGCGGTCCTGCGGCTCCAAGCAGAACCAGATGCCGGCCGCGAGCGCGACGGGAATGGGCAGAAAACGAGCCAGGCGCGGCAACTGGAACGGGAAGGCCTTGGCCACATCCAGGTCGCGCAGCCGTGCGGCCGCCTCGCAAAAGAAGAGTTCGCTGAATGGCGAATCGTCGTCACGGGGCAGCGCCAGGGCCGTGCAGAGCCGCGCATGCAGTCCCAGGCGGTCGTCGGCGAGCACTGCCGCAAGCTGTTCGTTAAGCCGGTCGGAGAAGGCCCGCCAGAGGATGTAGGGGATCGAAAGACAGGCCAGCCCGCCCCAGACGATCCAGATGTTGATGCCCAGTTGCGCGAGGCTCAGGATGCGGTCCGCCAGGACCGTGGGCACCAGGACCCAGAAGGCGGCGGTCAGTGCGAGCGTCCCAGCGCGGAGCGCCTCCTGCATGCGCAACCGCGCCAGCGCGTCGTCGATGTGCGAAAGGATCCGCCGTCGGGTGAAGAGGACATCGCCCGAAACCGCCGAGCCTGCCATGACCGCGTCTCCCTGCCTGCCGCCCCAGCCCGCCGCTAACCATTAGACCAACGTACAGGCCCGCCGGATCATTCCAACTGAGAATTATCGGGATTTGTGTGCGATGCGTTCTAGCTTAGGCGAGACCCGGTAGACGATTTTTCCTCCTTGAATTCCCCCTCGCCTTCGCTACGATACCGGCATGGGAGAATATTATCCCTATCAGTTAATGAGGCCCGTGTTCCGATCACGGCCATTGGTCTGAATCGAGGAGCCCCATGAGCGACCGGAAAACATTTGTTGCGGAGCGTCGTGCGCGTCGAAGATGCCTCAAGACGGCCATCGTGGGCGAGGTCCGCAAGGGACTGCACGGTTCGGAAGCGGCGCGACAGCAAGGGGTCTGCGTCGGGACGTTCTGGCAGTGGCAATTCTCCGACTCGAAGTTTCAGGACAGGCTGGCGTCCGCGCGAGCAGCGGGGGTGCGTCACATCAAGAGGACCGTGCTGGACCAGTTGCGCGCCGGGAAGTTGCTGAAGGAGGCGGCTGCGGTCGCCGGACGCACCGCCTCTTCGATCCACAATTGGCGGAAGAAGGACGCGGCCTTCGGGGCGGCGGTCGTCGCCCTCCGCAAGAAGCGGCGGAAGCTACGAACGTCGAATCGCGGCCTGCGGAAAAAGAAAAGCGGAAAGCGCGGCGGACCGCGCGGAAGATAAACGCGCGCGGGATATGGTTTTATGACCGTCCAGTTGCCATCCCTTCGGCGCAGATGACCGTCGTGCGCGTAAGGAGCCTATAGGATCTGGCCGCCGCCTACGACGCCCAGGAATTCCGCTCTGGTACGTGGTGGTCATTCCTTGCAGGCGATGGGCCCTTCGGTTTTTTGCTTCAGTCCCGTCCCCGGCGATCCCTTGCCATGGCCGCCAACTCGTCGCACCGTTCGTTTTCCGGATGGCCCACGTGCCCGCGGGTCCAGTTCCAGTGAACGGTATGCCGGGCCATCAAGGCGTCGAGCGCTTCCCAGAGATCGCGGTTCTTGACGGGCTCCTTGGTTGAGGTCTTCCAGCCATTGCGCTTCCAGTTCTTGAGCCAGCCTTTGCGGAAGGCGTTGGCCAGATACTCGCTGTCGGTGGTCAGCGTAACCTCACACGCGCATTTCAGCGTTTCGAGCGCCCGGGAGGCCGCGGTCAACTCCATGCGATTGTTGGTCGTGTTCGGTTCGTAACCGGAGAGTTCCTTCTCGAGTTTGAGTTCCGGACAACGCAGGATTGCGGCCCAGCCGCCCGGCCCGGGATTGGGTTTGCACGAGCCGTCGCTGAATATCTGAACGTTGGGCGTTGGTTTTTCCTGATCCACCATCGCTCCTCCCGGGATGAGCGGAGGAGTATAGCGAGGCCGGTGCGTTTGTATATGTGGAAAGGAGGCATGGGATGCACCCCTCACGCGGGGCTGCCGCCACCGGGCCGTCGGGCAGATGCGCATCCCGAACGTGGTGACGCCGCCGATCGACCCGGCGGAGGATGTGGTTCGACTGAAACGAAGAAGGGGAGGGGCTGCTAGTCGAAAGCCAGGGTTTCGCGGACGATTTCGTCGATCGTCGTCAGGCCGTCAAAGATTTTCAAGATGCCTGATTCGCGCAGCGAACGCATGCCGGAGGCCATGGCCTCGGAGCGGATGACCTCCGTCGACTTGCGGCTCATGATCATCTCGCGCATCTTCGCGTCCACCTTCATGATTTCGAAGATGGCCGCGCGGCCGCGGTAGCCGGTCTTGTTGCAGTTCTCGCATTTTCTGCCGAAATAGAAGGTCTTTCCTTCGACGTCTTCCGGGCGCATCGCGATTTCCAGCAACTGTTCCTCGGTCGGCGGATAGGACTCTTTGCACTTCTTGCAGATGACGCGCACGAGGCGCTGGGCCACCACGGCGTACAGCGTGGCGGAAGCGAGGAAGGGTTCGATGCCCATATCCAGCAGACGCGTAACGGTACTGGGCGCATCGTTTGTGTGCAGCGTGCTGAAGACCAAGTGGCCCGTCAACGACGCTTCGACGGCGATCTGGGCCGTCTCCAAGTCGCGGATTTCGCCGACCAGGATCTTATCCGGGTCCTGTCGCAGGATGGCGCGCAGACAGGCCGAATAGGTGACGCCGATGTCCTCGCGGATGGGCACCTGCACGATCCCGTCCAGGTCGTATTCGACGGGGTCTTCGGTCGTGATGATCTTGACGTCCGGCGAGTTCGCTTCGTTGAGCAGCGAGTAGAGCGTGGTGGTCTTGCCCGAGCCGGTGGGGCCCGTGACCAGCACGATGCCGTTGGGCTGGCTGACCGAACCGCGGAAGAACTCGATTTCCTCCTCGCGCATGCCCAGCCGCTCCAGATCCAGGGAGACGACCGAGCGGTCCAGCACGCGCATCACGACCGACTCGCCGAAGACCGTCGGCAACGTGCTGACGCGCAAGTCGATCGGGTTCCCGCCGACGACCAACTCGATACGGTTGTCCTGCGGGACACGCCGCTCGGCGATGTCCATGTTGGCCATGACCTTGATGCGGGAGATGAGCGCCAGAGCCAGCTGCCTCGGCGGCGGCGTGATTTCGAGCAGCGTGCCGTCGATGCGGTACCGAATCTTGAATTCCTTCTCGAAGGGCTCGAAATGGATGTCGGACGATTGATCCTTGATGGCGGTCAACAACACCAAATTGAGGAACCGCACAACCGGCGGCGCGTTCGCCATGTCCTCAATCTTGCGTACGTCCACAGCGTCGGTATCGGTGGGCAGTTGCTCCAGGTCCTCATCCTTGAGGTTGGCGAGCAGTTCGTTCATGGACGTTTCGCCTTCGACCTGCTGACCGTAGAACTTCTCGATGAGTTCCTTGATCTGTAAAGGCGAGGCGATCGCCCCTTCGACCTTGGTATTGAGGATGAAACGAAGATCGTCGAGCGCGCGGATGTTGCGCGGGTCGGACATGGCGACCGTCAGGACGCCGTTTTCGTAGGAAAAGGGGAAGATCTGGTACATCTGCGCCATGTCGGCGGAGACCAGCTGGACCACTTCCTGCGTGATGACGTTCATATTCAGCGTGACGGCCGGCATGTCGAACTGGCTCGCCAGCGCCTGCAGCAGATCCTCCTCCTGGATCAGCTGGAGTTCGATCAGGATCTGACCGAGGGCGCCGCCCTTCTCGCGCTGCACGTCCAGCGCCTGTTGGAGGCCGGAATCCTCTAACGCGCCCATCTCGATGAGGATCTGGCCCAGCGCCGGACGGTCGGTGTAGCAATAGTCATCCGCGGGTGGCGGAGGAGGCACAACCGGAGCTTCAGTGTCGGTCTCGGCCACGTCCGTTGATCCTTTCTGTCCCCACCCCCGTACGACCCGGTCGACTGAGTTCCTGTCTTGGCTTCGCGCGAGCCGTTCCTCGTATCCGATCCGGCCGTCCCGGTACTGCTGTATGAGGCCGCGATCCGCCGCGGACAACCCGCCGTCGCCGAAACCGACCGCCACCGCAACGGTCACGCGGTGGCGCCCGTGCCGGGCCCCGTAGCCCGTTGAACAACCCCTTTTTCCGTCCTCTCCCGCAGAGGGGAGAGGGGGAACCACAGCCCCTTTTTCGGAAGGCGGCTAGCGTTTTCGGCCGCGCATCGCCTCCGTATAATCGCGCACTTTCTTCTCCAAGCCCTGCGGATCCTGAGACCGGCGCATCATGTCGTTGTAGGTGATCCGCTCGGCCGTCCACAGATTGAAGAGGAAGTCATCCAGCAGGATCATGCCTTCGTTCGCACTCGTCTGGATGTGCGAGTTGATCTTGTACGTTTCCGCCTTGCGGATGAGCGCCTTGATGGGATCGTTAATGAACATCAACTCGAAGGCCGCCACCCGTGTCTTGCCGTCGGTCGCTGGCAGCAGGGTTTGCGAAATAACGGCGATCAGGGTCGACGCCAGCATCGTACGAATCTGTTCCTGCCGGTCGGTGGGGAACGCGTCGACGATACGGTTGATGGTTTCGGCTGCGCCGGTGGTGTGCAAGGTGCCGAAGACCAGGTGGCCCGTTTCAGCCGCGGTTATGGCGCATTCGATCGTCTCCAGGTCGCGCATTTCGCCGACCAGCACGATGTCCGGGTCCATGCGCAACACGCGCCGCAGAGCTTCGGCGAAGGTCGGAACGTCGATGCCCAGTTCGCGCTGCGTTAGGCTGCACTTTCTGTGCTGGTGATAATACTCGATGGGGTCTTCGATCGTAATGATGTGATCGGCACGCTCGGAATTGATGAAATCGATCATCGTCGCCAGCGTCGTCGTTTTGCCGGAACCCGTGGGCCCGGTCACCAGACAGAGACCGCGCGGACGCATGCACAGATCCTTGATCACGGGCGGCAGGCCGATCTCCTCGAAGGTGAGCAACTTGTTCGGAATCAGGCGGAGGACCACGCCGATGACCTGCTTCTGCTTGAAGACCGAGCAGCGGAAACGGGCCTTGTCGCCATAGCCCATGCCGAAGTCGCAGCCGCCACGCTCGGCCAGTTCCTGCTGGTGCCGTTCGCTCGTGATCGACTTCATCAACTGCGTCGTGTCGTCGGGCGTCAGGGGCGTCTGTCCCAGGTTGTGGAGGTCGCCGCGAATGCGCACCGCAGGCGGACGTCCGACAGACAGGTGCAAATCCGACGCGTTGTACTTGATGACGGCATCCAACAGGCGGGAGATGTCGGTCTTCGACGCGACGGTCTGCCCCGTGTTCGGGATGCCGCCCGGAACGCCCGTTTGCTGCGAGCCGCTCGAGGGGGTGCCAAGGTTTGTCTGAGTGGGAGGAGTGGCCACGGTATGTCGCGCTCCTTACGTTGCCTGTCTGGCAGCCCGTCGAAGAACCCTCTCCCCCACAAAAAGGAAGAAGACGAACAACAGCCCGATCTCCGGCGGACTGCTAGATGTACTGCTTCGCTTCAGCCACGATCTCGTCGAGTGTGGTCCAGCCATCGAGGACCTTGCGAAGCCCATCCTCCAACAGGGTATGCATGCCGTCGCGCCGGGCCTGATCGCGCAACGCGTCGGTGGTGCCTTTGCTGAAACACATCTCGCGCAGACGGGTGTTCATGGTCATGATTTCATAGATACCTTTGCGGCCTTTGAATCCGATACTGTTGCACGCCTTGCAGCCCTTGCCCCGCCAAAGCTGGCGACCCGCGAACTGCTCGTCCCGCAGGCCGACCGCGCGCAGGCGGTTCGGATCCTCGTCGTACTGCTCCTTGCATTCCGGGCAGATCGTGCGGATCAGGCGCTGGGCCTGAACGGCCTGCACCGAGCTGGCGACCAGGAAGGGCGCCACGCCCATATCGATCAGACGCGTCAACGCGCTGGGCGCGTCGTTCGTGTGCAGCGTGCTGAATACCAAGTGGCCCGTCAACGCCGCCTGGACGGCGATTTCGCTCGTTTCCTTGTCGCGGATCTCACCGACCAGCACGACGTTGGGCGCCTGGCGCAGCATGGCGCGCAGCGCCCTCTGGAAGGTCATGCCCGCTTCGGGATTGATCTGGCACTGGTTCATGCCGCTGATCGTGTATTCGACGGGATTCTCCGCCGTGATGATCTTCCGGTCGGTCGTGTTCAGTTCGGACAGCGCCGCATAGAGGGTCGTCGTCTTGCCCGAACCCGTAGGGCCGGTGATCAGCAACACGCCGTTGGGTTTCTTGATCAGCCCTTTGAAAATCTTGATGTCGTCGTCATAAAAGCCGAGTTGCTCGAGACCAAAACTGATGGACTTCTTGTCGAGAATTCGCAATACCACCGATTCGCCGTGGGTCGCGGGCAGCGAGCTGACGCGGAGGTCCAATTCGCGGCCCATGATCCGGACCTTGATCTTGCCGTCCTGTGGACGACGCTTCTCTTCCACGTGCATGTCGGCCATGATCTTCAAACGCGAGATGATGGCGCCCTGAAGGCGCTTGGCCGGCGCGTCGACTTCGTAACAGACGCCGTCGATGCGGTAACGCACGCGCAGCCGCTCCATCATCGGCTCGATGTGAATATCCGACGCACGGTTCTTCACCGCTTCCTGGATGATCAAATGCACCAGCTTGATAACGGGCGCGTCGTCGCCTTCTTCGCTCTCGGCGTCCTTCCTTTTCTGCTCGACATCCACGTACTCCACGTCGCCGGCGCTCAAATCGCCCAGCTTGGTCCTGTAGTCCTCCGCCGTCACGCCATGGTATTTCCGGATGGTCGCGGCAATCGACTCGGCCGGCGCCAGCACCGGCTCCACCTGGCAGGTCGTCGTGAAGCGGATGTTGTCGAGCGCTTGAAGGTCCAGCGGATCTGAGATGGCCAGCGTCAGCACGCCATCGAACATGTCAATGGGCATGACATGGTTGTCCTGGCAGAGGTTCTGAGAAACCATCTGCACCACATTCGCGGAAATCTCCAGACCTTCCAGATCCACCATTTCCATTCCGAACTGCTCGGCCAGCGCCGCCGTGATATCGTTGGCCGAACAGAGGTTCTCGGACTGGAAGATCTCGCCGATCTTCCGGGCATCGCCTTTCATCTGGAGTTCCAACGCAGCGTCGATATCGTCCTGCGAGACACAGCCCATATCCACCAGGATTTCGCCGAGGAAACGACGGGTATCGGCCATGGCCACGTCTCCCCACTAGGGCACAGGCTGCACATCGTCCATGCGAAAACACACGGTTCACACCCTCATACTCACTCAGTTACAAAAGGCAAGTTATTTACGAGAAAGACGCGCGGTAGACCCAGGGTCTTTCCATTCTCCCGAAGTCCATAACCCCTTCAACGCACACCAATGGATGCGACCGTGGACCAGGATCTTGAGCGCACATCGCCCATCCTTACGCGGGCGAAGGGCTGGGCAGCGTCGAATCGCCGCCGGGCACGATCGGGTCGGCCGGGGCATCCTGCTTCGCCGGCTCGCCCTGGGAACGCATCGCGCGGGGCGCAACCTGCTTGATGGGCTTGCGGTCCCCGGGCAGCTTGCCGTCCTTGACGAGCGCCGCCAGTTCCTCGCCCGAGATCACTTCGTATTCCATCAGCGCCTGCGCGATGCATTCGATCTCGGTGCGATGCTGCTCGACGACCCCGTGCGCCGCGTTGTACGCGTCGTCGATGAGTTTTCGCACTTCCTGATCGATCAGGCGCAGCGTCTCCGGCGAATGGAACTGCGTCTTGGTGATCTCGCGACCCAGGAAGACGGTTTCTTCGTCCTCCTGGTACTTGACCGGGCCGAGTTTGTCGGACATGCCCCACTCGCAGACCATCTTGCGTGCGATGGACGAGGCCTGATCGATGTCGCCTTTGGCGCCCGTGGAGATGTCGCCGATGAAGAGCTCTTCGGCGATGCGCCCGCCGTAGGCGACCTTGATCTGGCCAATGAGTTCCTTGCTGGTGCGGTTGTACACGTCCTTGCTGGGCAGGAAGTGGGTTGCGCCCAGGGACGGTCCGCGCGGAATGATGGTGACCTTGTGCGGCCTGTCCACGTCCGGCACCAGGTATCCCAGCAGCGCGTGGCCGGCTTCGTGATACGCCGCGACCCAGCGGTCGGCTTCGTCCATCACGCGGGACTTTTTCTCGCGTCCCCAGACGACCTTGTCGCGTGCCTCTTCCAGATCCTGGTTGTCGATGCCTTCCTTGTCCTTCATCACCGCGATCAACGCGGATTCGTTGATGATGTTCTCCAGGTCCGCGCCGCTGAACATCGGCGTCGTCTTGGCCAGGACCGACAGGTCCGCGCTGTCCGACAGCTTCACCTTGCGCGCGTGGACCCGCAGGATCTGTTCGCGGCCTTTGACGTCGGGCAGGTCGATGTAGACGTGCCGGTCGAAACGGCCTGGGCGGAGTAGCGCGGGATCCAGCACGTCCGGCCGGTTGGTCGCGGCCATGACGATGATCTTGTCATCGGATTCCATGCCGTCCATCTGGACCAGGATCTCGTTGAGCGTCTGTTCGCGCTCGTCGTGCCCGCCACCCAGCCCCGTGCCGCGGCGCCGGCCCACGGCGTCGATTTCATCCAGGAAGATAATACAGGGACTGGTCTCGCGCGCCTGCTGGAAGAGGTCGCGCACGCGCGAAGCGCCCACGCCGACGAACATCTCGACAAAATCCGAACCCGAGATGGAATAGAAGGGCACGTTGGCCTCGCCGGCGATCGCCTTGGCCAGCAGCGTCTTGCCCGTGCCCGGAGACCCGATCAGCAGCACGCCCTTGGGGATGCGCCCGCCCAGTCGCTGGAACTTGCGCGGGTTCTTCAGGAAGCCCACCAGTTCCTCGACCTCGTTGCGCGCCTCCTCGATGCCCGCCACGTCCTTGAACGTCTTCTTGGCCTTGTCGCGCGTAATCAGCTTCGCCCGGGACTTGCCGAACGAGAGGACTCCGCCCGGTCCACCCGGCCCACGAAGCTGCCGGATGAAGAAAAAGTAGATCAGGAAGAGCAGGATGATCCAGGGGATGAAGTTGATCAGCAGCAGCGGCCACTGTGATCGTTCCTGGAAATTCAGGGTCATGTTGGAGTTCTTCGCCGCCGCCGCGTAGAGCCACTTCGTGTCTTCCTCGCTCAGTCGCTCGTCGCCCTGGATACGGAAGCCTTTGGTGTTGCCTTTCACCACCACGGTCGAGGCGTATTCGCCGTAGAAGTCACGGCCCACCTTTTCAATGGACTTGACGTCGCCCGCCTCGACCTTCTGGCGGAACTCGAACCAGTTCTTCAGTTCCTCGGTATTGCCGGACATGCCGGGACGCGTACCGAAGAAGACCACCAGTGCGATACCGGCAAGGATAACGAAGAGGAAAGCACGGTTGGACTTGGGCGCGGCCTTTTGAGGTTCGCCGCCCTCACCGCCTTCCTTAGACCCGCCTCCGTCGCGATCCTTGATCTTGTTCTCGTTTCGATCCGGTTTCTGCTCTTCGTCGTTAAACATCCCAGTCCCCTGGAGTTTCACGGCACTCGGACCGACCATGGGTCCTTCCACGCATCCTATCTTGCCCAAGGCGGTCTGTCCACCTCACGGGGTGCAGGGGGCACTCAAAATCCCCGGAGGAGGAAAAGGACTCGATACCGATTCCGATAGCGACTCCGACGCCTAAGTGGTCAGACCGTTTTCATCCTCTTCGGCCTGGGGACTATAACGAAACACGCCCCGGCGAAGGTCAGACGGACCCGCCCAGCAACGCCTTGACGGCCTCGCGCTCCGCCAGCAATTCCTCGGTGGTGATCCGGATCTTCTCCCTGGCGAACGCGTCAAGCTCCAACCACTCCACGATGGAACAGGAAGCCCCGCTGGTTTTGACGGGATAGCTGAAGAAAAGGCCCTCGGGCACACCGTACTCACCGTGCGAACAGACCGCCACGGAGGTCCAGTCGGAGGGATGGCTGGGCTTGCGGAGCGAGTTCACGCAGTCCAGGGCCGCATTGGCGGCGCTGGCGGCACTCGACGCTCCGCGGGCCTCGATGATCTTGGCACCACGCTGCTGCACTTCGGGGATGAACGTGTTCTTGAGCCAGTCTTCGTCCTTGATTACGTCCGGTGCCGGGCGACCCACGATGCGGGCGTGCCAGGCATCGGGAAACATCGTCGAGGAGTGGTTACCCCAGATGGTCATATTGGTGACCTGATCCACCGGGACGCCGGACTTGAGCGCCAACTGCTCCTTGGCCCGGTTCTCGTCCAAGCGGGTCATGGCGAACCATCGGTCGTCGGGAATCTCCGGCGCATAGTGCTTGGCGATCAGCGCGTTGGTGTTGCATGGGTTCCCGACCACCAGGATGCGGACATCGGAGGCGGCCACTTCGCCCAACGCGCGGCCCTGGGGTTGGAAGATGCCGGCGTTGATCTGGATCAGTTCGTTCCGTTCCATGCCCTTCTTGCGAGGGAAAGAACCCACCAGCAGAGCCCACGAGCAACCCTCGAATGCCTTCCGCGGATCGGTGGTGGCGATCACGTCGCGCAGCAGCGGGAAAGCACAGTCCTGGAGTTCCATGATGGTGCCCTGCAACGCCTTCATGGCCGGTTCAATCTCGAGCAGGCGCAGCACCACCGGCTGTTCGGGACCGAGCATCTGCCCCGATGCGATACGGGCCAAAATCTGATATCCGATCTGTCCGGCCGCGCCGGTTACGGTCACATGTACAGGTGACAACACGGGTTGTTCCCCTCTCAGGATGCCTCGCCATTTCCGACCCTTCTCTCCTGAATGTATCGGGACCTTCGGATAATTCGAACGTACTGGTTTTGTTGGTCCGGGAGTCAAGGCGGCCTTGGTTCCGGACGATCCCACCCAGAGCGCCCCGCGGTCCGGGAGTGTTTCCTTTATTTCCAAGGCCGAAGAAGCGACTGGTGAGACTTGAGTCTTGGGTCTTGAGCCGGCTCCGGTCTCAAGACTCAGGTCTGAGGACTGGGGGGTATTTCGAAATCCGCTCCCGCAGTCCCTGCGGGCACTTGCGCAGGCGTACGACTCGGGCAGAATAGGGGATCATGCCGCACGCAGGATGGATACCCCTGGCGTTGGCCCTGGTGACGGGCGCCTGGACCTTCGGTGCTTCCACCGACCTGGATGAATGGGTCAGCGAGGGTTCGTGGCCCCGCGGCTCGGACACGGTGGCGCCGACACCGGCCCTGCAGCGGAAGAACGCCCAGCAGTGCGAGGAACTCGGCGATGTCCTTCGGGCTGCGGACCAGTACCGTCGGCTGGCGGAGCGGTATCCCGAGTCGACGGAGGCCGAGGAGGCCCTGATCGCTTCGGCGCGCAACTATCTGGCGGCGGGCGAGTATTCACTGTGCCGCGACCAGTTGGAGGAGTTACAGCGCCGCTACGTTCACCCGACCTACCTGGACTTGGTGGGACAGGTGGAAGTAGCGCTGGCCCGCGGATATCTGGAGGGCAAGGGCGAAGGAGGCACGTTCCAGTTGAAGAGCCGCGTGCGGAAAGCCAAGGCGATCTTCGGTCACGTCCTGAAGGAGGATCCCGAGGGTCGCTGGGCGGACGATGCGCTGCTGGGAATGGGGCAATGCGAAGAGGCGCTGGGGCTGTGGGACCAGGCGATCGACGAGTACAAGAAGCTGCTGGCTCGCTACGCCGGTTCGGAGTTACGTGGAGAAGCGGACGGCCGTATCGCCTACTGCATCATGCGGCGCGATCCGAAGCCCGAATACACCGAATCCGAAGCCAAGGAAGTGCTGCGGCGGATCGCGCAGGCCAAGGACGATGTGCACGCCGGCGATACGGATCTGGACCTCGCAGCACTGGAGGAGAACGAGCGCATGCTCAACTCCCGGATGGCGGAGAAGCGTTTTGAACAGGCACGCTTCTATGCTATCAACGGACACTACCGCGCCGCGGAAGTGTACTACGAGCTGATCAAGTCCCGTTACCCGGAGACCCCATGGGCGAAAAAGGCGGAAGAAGAGCTGCTCAAGGTTCGGCAGCGTTGAGAGCGTTGGCCGTGGCGCTGGCCCTGGCGGCCTTGGTGGGCTTCCCGGCCTGCTACACCGCCAAGACCCGGATGCCCGAGAACCTCAAGACCATCGCCGTCCCCCTCTTTGCCAACAAGACCTACATGACCGACTATACGCGCAAACTCGAACTTGAGGTGACCGAGGCGGTGCGCACGACGCTGCTCCAGCAGGGCAGGCTCCAACTGGCCGGACGCGAGGGTGCGGACCTGGTGTTGGAGGGAGATGTGATCAAAGTCGAGCGCGTACAACTGCGCGTGGACCGCTACGGGGATCCCGCCGAGATGCAGTACCGGATTGTCACCAATGTCTCGCTTTACAACGTGCGCGATGCCAAGTACGTCTTCAAGAACGTAACGGTGGCCAGCGATCTGCGCCGACCCGCATCGGGCGCGTACGACTTGCGGCGGGGCGAATATGAGGACTTAGGGAAGAAGAACGCCATCGAAGGGGCTGGACGCAATATTGCCCAGACCGTTCTCGACCACTGGTAAGGTCCGAGAACCGGCGTCCATCCGCGGGGCATCGCAATCGTAATCGAAATCGTTGTCGGCTGTTCAAGCGGAACGCAACCGCGCCGGCCGAGTTGCGATGTCGACGACGATGGCGAGCACGATGAGCTGGTGCCACCCCGTCACTTCACGGCATGCATCGCTTGAGTGGTATTCACCCGTTCGACGATCTGCCGGAACCGTTCGCCCACCACGACGACGCGGATGCGATCATCGGGGAGCGCAAGCCCCGCCATGGCAAGGGCCTTGCGCAGACGCGGCAGGAGTTGTTCCTGGAGCATGCTGTCCCGCTGAGGCAGAATGCGAACGCGGAAGCGCAGGTAGATCTCGCCCACCGAGTTCTCGATCAGACCCACCTCGTGCGGTGCCCCCAGATAGAAAGGCAACTCGCCGGCCAGTTCGGTGCCGGCTTTCAAGACCGTTTCCCGCACGCGGTCGATCGTTTCGCGCCCGCTTACGCCCACGTCGACCAGTGCGTCCAGCGAATGGCCGCCGTAGTTGCTGACCATGGCGATCGTCCGGTTGAAAATCACATGCTGTACACCCAGCGGATCTCGAAGCTTGACGACCCGCAACCCCACCTCCTCAACCACGCCTGTCCGTCCGCAGATCTCCACGTATTCGCCGACCGCGAGCTGTTCCTCGACCAGAATGGACAGGCCCACGATCACGTCCTGGACCAGGCCCTGCGAGCCGAAACCCACCGCGGCGCCGATCACCGCGCTGCCGACAACCAGCGACTGTGTGTCCACACCCCAGCATGTCAGGATCCACAACCCGCAACTGATGTAAATGCCATACTTGGCGACGCTGTAGACCAAGGACGCCACGGTCTCCGCACGTCGTCGGGCCAGCGCGGAACCGTAATGCCCCACGCGCGCCGCGCGCCGCGTGATGGCGCGGACGATGTACACCCCGAGCACGGCCACCGCCAGGATGACCAGCGTGCTGAGAAGGTGCTGGACGAACTGGGACCAGAAGGCCATGCTGAATCGTTCGTTGTAGTCTTTCAGCAGACGGTCCCATAACTGGCCCAGCCAGACAGAAAGTTGCTCAAGCATGGATCGGGTTCCCCGGTTGGCAGAGCGCCATTGTACGCGGCGGCGCGCCGGTTGCACGGCTTGATTGTGTTGGGCCACCGGTAAATCGCCGGCGAAATCGCACGTCGGTCATTCACGTCCGGCGGTGCCGACCGAGTCACGATCGCAACGACGTTCGCGATTCACCGGCGGCACCTCGATACCCTCATCCAGCCCATCCTGTCAAGACGTCCTGTCTTCCCGTTGGGCGGCACGTTCCCGTACTGACGCGGTTGCCGGAACCGGCCCGCTCCACTATATTGAATGTTACCCGCGTGGGTCCACTATTACGGGAGCCTGGACGGCATGCAGAACTATCACCGCACATTCTTTGGCCTGAACAAGGAAGTCGCGCCGGTCCTGGATGCCACCTACGCTTCGCGCCTCGTCGACCTGCTGCGTCTGCAGGGAAACCGCCTGCAACGCGGCGGGCTGACGGTCGTTCTCGCGCAGGAGTTTGGCTTCTGCGTTGGCGTCGAACGGGCCGTGCGGATGGCCTACGAAACGCGTCAGAAGTTCCCCGAGAAGCGCATTTTCATCACGGCGGAGATCATCCACAACCCGTTCGTCAACCGGAAGCTCGTCGAGATGGGCTTTCTGTTCCTCAACGAGCCGTACGCCGCGGGAATGACCATCGATGACATCACGGCCGACGACGTGGTTCTCCTGCCGGCCTTCGGAGCGCCGGTCCCCGAAGTTCGCAGGATCCAGGCCAAGGGCGCGCTGATCGTCGATGCCACCTGCGGCGCGGTCATCCGTGTCTGGAACAGCGTTCAGATGTACGCGCGCGAAGGGTTCACCTCGGTCATCCACGGCAAGTTCAACCACGAAGAGACCCTCGCCACGTCCAGCCGCGCCACGGGCGAGACGGATGGGATTACGGGAACGGCGGCTGTCCAACCGGCCCATTACCTTGTGGTCCGCGATCTGGACGAAGCGCGCGTCGTCTGCGAAGCGATCGAAGGGCGCGTGACGGCCGAGGCGTTCCGGACGCGCTTCCGTCCCCCCGCCGTCAGTGCTGAATTCGATCCGGAACGGGACTTGCGACGCATCGGCCTCGCCAACCAGACCACGATGCTTTCCGGCGAATCGTTGGCCATCCAGGGATTGCTGCGCGAGTCCTTCCTGCGGACCTATGGCGAGGAGGAGACGCAGAAGCGCTTCCGTTCGTTCGATACCATCTGCTCGGCCACACAGGACCGCCAGGACGCGATCCAGGCACTGCTGAAGACCCCCACGGACCTTCTGATCGTCGTCGGTGGCTACAACAGTTCGAACACGACCCATCTGGCCGAGATGGGCCTGGAGCACCGCGTACCGACGTTCCATATCGATGACGCGACGTGCCTGCTGGACCGCCAACGGATCCGTCACCAGCCGGTGGGCCAGTGTCAGGAGACCATCGCGGAGAACTGGTGGCCGTCGAAGGATCCGCTGGTCGTGGCCGTCACCGCGGGCGCCAGTACGCCGAACAACAAGATCGGCGACGCGCTCCTGCGGATCTTAGAAGTGTACGGTGCGGACATCGGCGACCTCCTGAAAGAGATCGGAGTACAGCCGCCTCCCTGATACATCCCCGGTAAACGGCCGTGCGGATCGTGGCACAACGGGCCCACGTTGCGGGGCCATGGCTTTTCAATTCTCGGAAAATGGTCTGAATACTTCGGCGTCGGGGTCGCTATCGGAATCGGGATCGAGTCCTTTTCCTCCGTGCGCTATGAGTAGACGAATCGATACCGATACCGATTCCGACGCCGATGAACGGAGGGAGAATTGAAAAGCCCAAGTTGCGGGGCTGTTCCCCTTCATGAGCACGCCGATCCGGCCTGCGACCACGTGCGGATCCGCATACGCTTTCGTGAATTCCCCGATCGATCGAATCTTCCCAACACATGTTCGCGCCCGGGTCCTGGCTGAGCCCGGGCGCATAGGTAGGCGTTTTCAGGCAGATGTTTGGAAGGTGTGTGGCGAGGGTTACTTCGCAGCCAGTTGTTGGACTTTTCCAGTCTCCGTCTCAAGCCAGTCGATCAGTTTCCGGGAGTTCTCCGGCGTGAGCCGCGCGCGAATCTGCCCCGGAACGTCGTACCCTTTGTCAGCGAATCGGATGAAGTAGAAACAGGCCTGCTTGACCGTCCTGGCCTCCTTGCTCTCCAGACTCTTCGCGTTGCCAGCCGCCCAGTCGAGCATGATGTGCCGCATCGCGGTGTCTTCGTCGAGATTGCCGTCGGTCACCTTGGTCTCGACCTGGTCCCTCAGTTTCTTCTCCATCTTCTGGATCTCACTGCGAGTGGCGTTGGTATTCAGGTAATGCTGACAGGCATTCCGGATCTCCCCCATCGGCAGGTTACTGTCGCTCTGCGCAGAGACCGCCGAGCCCACCAGCACCAAACCACTCACCAGGATCGCGCAGCTCAGTTTCATATTCGCTCCGTTCATCTTCTCTCCCATCCCCTGTAATCCGTGCTTTACGTCTGAACAAGAATCATGAGAACGCAAACGATAAGCCGTAGGACTATAAAACTTAACTATGTATACAACATATTGTAATTAAACAGTTTACGACTATATTGCTCAAAGTGCATTCTTGTTTCTTGGACTGCTCTGTTCGAGTGGACAACAGCGTGGCTGATTGGCAATCGAACGGTGTCTAAGGGAAAGACACGATTGAACGGCAGGAGGCCACAAAACACGAAGAACACGAAGGGGCTGGAGGGGATTGCAGGGCATCCAAGGCGTTCTTGGTAGATCTTGGTGGCCTTCGTGGTTCCCAGTGTCGTGGGGCTGGGGGCAAACGCTACAGAATAACGAGATTGTCGCGGTGCACGACTTCATTGAGGAGCAGCGCGCCGAGTTCTCTGGCCACCTGCGCGGTCTTCTTGCCGCGGATCTTCTCCAACGCGTCGCTGTTGTAGTTGGTCAAGCCGCGGGCGAAGACGTGGCCATCGGGGCCGGCCAGAGCCACCAGATCCGCCGCATCGAAACGGCCGTCAATCCGGGCGATGCCGCTGGGCAGGAGGCTCTTGTTCCGCTTGATGAGCGCTTCGCGTGCTCCGGCGTCCACATGCAGTGTCCCTTGCGGCTTGGCCGTGAAGGCCAGCCAGCGTTTGCGCGCGGCCAGTCGCTTGCCTTTGGGCGGGAAGTAGGTGCCCACACGCCGGCCTTCTACGATGGCGCTCAGCAGGCTTGGGTCCCGCCCGCTGGCGATGACCATGGGGATCCCCGAGGTCCGCACGACCTTGGCGGCCTCCAGTTTGCTCACCATGCCGCCGGTCCCCAACCGCGTACCCGAACCGCCGGCCAGCGCCATGATGTCGGGCGTGACCTCCTGCACGGTATGGATGACCTTGGCGTGGGGGTTTGCTGCGGGCGGCGCGTCCAGCAGGCCATCCACGTCGCTGAGGATCACCAGCAGGTCCGCTTCGGCCAGCACCGCGACGAGCGCCGAAAGCGTATCGTTGTCGCCGAACTTGATCTCGTCCACCGAGACCGTGTCGTTCTCGTTGATCACCGGCACGGCTCCGCGCGCGAGCAGGGCCTCCAGCGTGTTGCGCGCATTGAGAAAACGCGGGCGCATTTCCAGGCCGTCGCGGGTGAGCAGCATCTGGCCCACGGCGCGCGACGGACGCATGTACCGGAAGGCGCGGCCGAAGGCCTTCATCAGCATCACCTGCCCCGCGGCCGCGCAGGCCTGGCGCTCGGGCATGGTGCCGGGCTTCTCCGTGTAGCCCAGGCGTCCTGCACCCGCGCCGATGGCGCCCGACGTCACCACGATGACTTCGCGCTTCTGCGCCCAGAGCGCGCTGACGGCGCTGGCCAGGCGCACGATATACCGACGGTCGACATGCAGGCCACCACCGGTCACCAGGTTGGTGCCGACTTTGACGACCAGGCGCCGGGTCTTGCGCAACCCGGAGCGCTCCGGGGCCAATTCGATGGAGGTCTTCAAGGACGTATCATCCCTGCTCTTTCAGTTCCGTTGCGTTCCCCTTTTCCCGGAAACCGAGACGGACTATACACCAAAACGGTATCGACGCCTTCACCAGAATGCGGCCGGCCGGGGGATGAAGAGTCGGGAGGGATTGCGAGCAGGCGTTGTACCACCGGGGCTGGTTCAAGCCGGGGGGAATCGCGAGCCTTGCGGGTAGGTATCCTGCGCCTCGTAGCCGATCAGTCGACGCGCAGGCTCCGGATCCAGCCGTGGAAAATCGGGACTTCGGCTGGTGGCGAAGAGGATGTGGAAACCCGGGCCCGGCAGTTCGGCCTCCACCGTCCGGATGAAAAAGCGCTCGGCATCGTCCTGACTCAGATAAATACCTTTGGTCCCTGCGGAGCCGTTTATCCGGTCGAACGTCTCCCGGTGCCGCGGCAGGAACCCGATCCGCACGGCCAACACAGGGATCTTGAACTGCTGCGCGTGCATATTCCCCAGTGCTTCCAGGAAGGCCTTGCTCACACCATAGCGGTTGGTGGGCGCGACACCGTCCTCGACACGAATCGTCTTTTCCGTCCACGGCATTCCGAAGATGACCTGGATGGTGCTGGCCAGGATCAGTCGTTTTACGCCGTGACGCTGCGCGGCATCCGAGACGTGGTAGCTGCCGACGATGTTATTGGGCAGGATCTGTTCGAAGAAGTCGCCATCGGTGGGATACGCGGCCAGATGAATCACGGTGTCGATGCCATCCATAGCCCGGTCGACGACGGCCGCATCGGCCACGCTTCCCGTGACACACTCGCCCAAATCTTCCACCGGCTTCAAATCCAGACCGCGCACGAAGTGACCGCGCGCCAGGAGCCCGCGCGCAACCGGTCGTCCCACGGCGCCGCCGACGCCGGTGATGAGGACGCGTTGTGGTTGCTCGGTCTTCCCGGATGCCATCCACCGCTTCCTTTCGATCAGGACCACCCCATGCTGTTCGGCCCGCGGATTACGGGGAATCGTTGTCGTCGGTCGGTTGAGCGCGATGGTACCGACCGACAAGGATTACGGCAACGATTAGCCCGGATTATTCATGGGCCCCTTCCCATGAATAATCCTCTTCGACTCGGC
>CAYSBP010000005.1:0-40978 GCA_964429255.1 uncultured Planctomycetia bacterium | reverse complement strand
CCTGGGTGAACCACGCGCGAGGCCTTGCGTCGTGGGGGGTGCCATGGACAGGCCCGCTGAGCCCGGCTCCTGAAGCCTTCCAGAACCGGGCCTGTCCGTGCAGCCGCAAGCCGACTGCCGAACACCATTGGATGCCACGCTTGAGCAGAATCACTGCTTGGCCTGACTCGTCTTCTCCTCTTCCGCCGTTGCGCCGGGCTTGGGCGTGGCGAGGACCTGGAGGTAGCCTTCGGGCTTGATGTACTTGCGAAGCGTCTTGTGGATCTCTTCGCGCGTGTAGCCCTGCATGCGCTCGCGCAGGACCGCCACGTCGGAAAGCCTGGTGCCGCGGTAGTCGAGGTCGGAGAGCAGGCTCAACCAGTAGCTCGGTTCGCGGAGTTGAACCTCGAGCTGGTTTTCGATCTGCTTGCGGACCGTCGCCATCTCCTCCTCGGTCGGGCCGCCCGCCAGGAACGCGTCGAAGACGTCCCGTGTGGCCTTGACGGTATCGTCGATCTTCTTGGGGTCGGCGATGGCGTAGGCGCCGACAAAGCCCGTGCCGGGATACGCCTCGGCCGCCCGGGCTGAAGCGTATACCGAGTACGTCAGCCCGCGCTTCTCCCTGACCTCTTCCCGCAGCCGCGACTGCAGGATCTGCGAGGCGAGAAGCATCTGGCGGCGCTCTTTGACGTCGCGCCAGTCGGGACCTCGCCAGCCCAAAGCGACCAGCGCGCGGTCCGTGATCGTGTCGACGTGGACGGTCTCTTCGATCGGGCCACGCGGCAGTTTCAGTTTACGGAGCGCATCGAGTTTCCCGTCCAGGCGGGGACGCCGGGGCAGCGTGCCGAGGTACTTGCGCGCCAGCTCCATCGCCCGGAAACGCGAGAGGTCGCCGACGATGGCGACTTCCATGGGCGCATCCTTCAGATGGCGGTCAAGGAAGGCCTGCGCGGATTCCAGCGTCACGCGATCGAGCATCTCGGGCGACCAGCCCAGGAAGCGCGGATCGCCGCCGCCTTTGAGGATGCTGAGCCGCTCGGAGAGCTGCGCCTCGACGTTGCGCTGGCGATCCTTCCAGTCGTCCTTGGCCTGTTCGCGCCACTTCTCCAGCGCGGGGGCCTCGATGCGCGCCTCGCGGAGCAACAGGTGCGCAAGCTGGAGGCCGAGTTCCAGGTCCTCCGGAGAGCCGCTGATCTGGAGCCCCAGGGCGTCGTCTTCACCCCAGCCGCTGACGGCGACGTTCCTGCCCACCAGAAAATCGCGAAGCTGAACCGAATCGAACTTCGCGGTGGCGTGGCGGTTGAAGGCGAGCGCGGCGGCATCGGCCAGACAGCGGGTCCCGGCGGTTTCATGCAGCCGGCCGCCGGGAAGCGTGATCTGGACCCAGGCCTGGCTCTTCTTGAAACTCATCTCTCGAACGTGAACGCGGACGTTGTTCTGGAACCAGGCCGAGTAGACCTCCAGTTCCTCGTTCCAGTCGTCGTGTTCGACCAGGGCGCGACCGGGGTCCGCGTCGAGCAGCGAGGCGGGACGTTCCTTCTGCGCCAGGGCGTCGACCTGCGCCTGTTCGGCGTCGCGCGCCACGGCCAGAATGTCGGCCTCCGCGGGCGCGGGCCGGTCCTTGGATTCGGGCAGTTCGAGCAGCAGCAGGCGGTTCTCGGGCGCGAAGTTCTTCCGGAACGCCTCGTTGACATCGTTAAGGGTGACCCAGGGCATCGTCTGAAGCAGGCACTGGGCACGCTGCGCTTCGGACATGGGCAGTTGCTTCTTCGCGACGACGCCGTTGAGGCGTTCCAGCCAGCCGCGCATGTCCCGGGTCGGCTCGGTGCGCACGCTCTGTTCGGAACCGGCGATGACGGCACGTTTGGCGTCGTCGAGTTCCTGTGGGTTGAAACCGTGGGTGCGGGCGCGTTTGAGTTCGGTCAGCAGGGCGACCAGCATCGGGTTCCACTGGGCGGGAGTCCCGCCGGCGCCCGCGCTGACGGTCGTGCAGGCGTTGAACCAGGTGCTGACGCTGCAGTAGGCCGACTGGTACGGCGCCCGCCCTTTCTGGAGCAGGTCAGAGAGCCGGCGGTTGAGTATCCAGCAACCCAGTTGCTCGATCAGCCGCTCGCGGAAGTCACCCAGTGTCTTTTCCTGGCGTAGCGGTTTCACATTGACGATCGTCCACTGCGCTTCCGCCAGCTCGGGATCGGTGATCGTAGCCGCGCGCGTGGTCGTGTAGGGCTGGACGCCCGGATCGGCGTGGACCGGTGTGGGGCCTTCGGCTTTCCAGTCTTTGAAGGCCTCGCCCACCAGCTTTTCGGCCAGCGACGGCTCGATGTCGCCGACCAGGAGCACCGTGGAAAACTCGGGACGATACCACCTGCGATAGTAGGCTTGGATCAGTTCGCGATTCGCGCCGCGGACGACCTCTTCCTTGCCGATCGGAAGGCGTTCGGCGACGCGGGAACCGGGGATCAGCAGCGGCAACATCTTGTCAAGCAGTCGCTGGTCTTTCCCCTTGCGTGCGCGAACTTCCTCGAGCACCACCATACGTTCCTTCTCGACTTCCTCCTTGGTGAGCAACTGCCGGAAGGCGTAATCGGCCAGGCAGAGGAGCCCTTTCCCGACCGTCTCCGGCTTCGGGTCGGGGAGGTAGATCATATAGGTTGTCTGGTCGAAGCTGGTGAAGGCGTTCTGATCGCGGCCAAAGCTCAGGCCGATGGATTCGAAGTATTGGGTCAACGTGCCCGGGGGAAAGTTGGCACTGCCGTTGAAGGCCATATGTTCGAGCAGGTGGGCGAGTCCCCTCTGGTTCTCGTCTTCGTTGAGCGAACCGGTGCCGACATGAATCCAGGCGCCGACCTTCTCCGGCGGCGTGGCATGCTTGCGAATCCAGTAGGTCAGACCGTTGGGCATGCGTCCGCGCTGGACGAGCGGGTCAACGGGCAGGGGCGCCTTCCAGTCGGGCGCCTGTTCACCGACCACGATCGAACCGGTGAAGATTACAACAAGGACAGCCAGCGCGTGCAATTGCTTCACAGATCGATCTCCATTCCTTCGTGAACGGCTTGAACGTCGATGTCCAGCCGGCGACCCGCGACTCGTGCTTCGCTCTCCAACCGGGCAATCTCCCAGTCGTCGTGCTGTGGATCGTGGTGGGTCAGCAGCAGGCGTCTGACACCGGCCGCCTGGGCTTCCCGCAACGCTTCCCGCCAGGTGGAATGTCCCCAACCCTTTCGGCTGATCCCATTTCGTCCTTCGTACTCCTGCGGTGAGTACTGCGCGTCGTGAATCAGCAGCGACGCCCCGCGGACCGACTCCGCAAGCTGCGGCTGGCCGTCGACAGGCGGCTCGGAGTCCGTGGCAAAGAAGACGGTCGAACCGCGGCCCTCTTCGGACTGCTCGTCGATGCGGAAGCCGAAACAACCGCCGGGATGATTCAGCGCGCAGGGCGTAACCAACAGACGCGAGGCCTTGCCCTCCAGCACCACGGCCTGTCCATGGATCAGTTCGTGGAAGTGGAGTTCGGCGGACAACTGATCGAGCCCCACCGGAAAGTAGACTGCATCCTGCTGGACACTCAACGCCCGCCGCAAAGCCCCTTCAGCGCCGATCTGCGAACCGTACAGGTCAAAACGGTTGCCGGATCGATAGAGCGGCGGGAAGAACGGGAACCCTTGGATATGATCCCAGTGGAGATGCGTGAAGAAGACCGTCGCGCGCACGGGCGGCACGGCGTCGAGCCCCAGCCCCAACGGCCGAATACCCGAACCGGCATCGAAGATGGCGAGTGCACCGGGAACCGAGACGGAAAGGCAGGTCGTGTTGCCGCCATATCGTGTGGTGCGGAACTCCGTCGTGCAGGGTGTGGGAATGCTCGCACGCGCGCCCCAGATGCGAATCCTCACGACGTCCCCCTACAACCCGCGGTAGCTGTCCGGGCTCTCGATGCCTGCCGGCGTCGCCATGGTAGCGCCACCCGACGAACCGCTCTCGTTTCCGCCGGGCTGAGTCAGTTCCTGGAAGACCAGGCGGACGTTCCCGCCCAGCCAGTCGTTGTAGCCCTGCCAGCGCGCGAAATTGGGCAGCTTCACTTCCTGCACGGCCTGATCGATGGTCTTCTTGGCTATGACGGCCGTCTTGACGGCGGCCAGCAGCGCCTCCAGAAACTCGCGCTGCTGCTTCAGCAGGTCCTTGCCACCCTGAGCGCCGTGACCGGGCACGACCACCACGTCATCGGAAAGCAGCTCCTCGAATTTCTTGAGCTGCTGGATCCAGCCCCGCGTGCTCAGCGTTCGCCCGCGATAGTACGGTACAAAACCCGTCAGCACGAAATCACCGGCAAAAAGGATCTTCTGCTGTGGCAGAAAGACGACCGCGTCACCTTCACCCACGCAGTCTCCGATGGAAATGAGCCGGACTTCGACCTCCGGCGAATGGATCGTCATCGCACCGTCAAAACTCATGGTCGCGCCCGTCAAGCCATGCCGTTCCAGTCCGGGCACCTTGAACTCCGTCTGCAGCAATTCTCGCATCCTGCGGCCTTCCAGCAAATCGGCCATGTGCTTGGCCGCCTTGGTGGACGCGATGATCTCCGCCGTCGATTTGAAGGCCTGATTGCCAAACGTGTGCGAAGCGCGATAGGTGGTGTTCAGAACATACAGGACGGGCGGCGGGCCGCTGGGCTGCCCCGTGGTGCGGTGCTTCTCGTCCCAGAAGGTCTTGCTGCGTCGCAACGCGTCCAGGTTGAGCCGCTCGCCCAGCTCCGGGTTCAGCGGCGGGTCGATCACGATCGCGCCGATGCTGGTGACGATGATCCCCGCATTCGGAGCGCCTGCGCGACCGATGGCCGCATACACGATCGATCGGCCTTCCTGGCCTTTCAGCGGGACCACGTCGTACTCGCAACCGCTGGCGAAGACCAGGGCCAACAACACCAGTCCCCGGATCGAAAGCGTCATCCATCGTTCTCGAACAGACATGCGATTCCTTTCTTGAACCACCCACGTAGGGCAGACGCCCCTGCCGCCCAGCGCCGCAACACCTGTCACTGCCCAAGCGGTCTGGAAGGCCGCGGCCCACTCAGTCCCTTACCAGCCGGGCCTCAGCCCAGTTCAGCAGATCGCCCGCATCATCGTTATCCGCACCGTAGTCGCAGACAAGTTCCAGCATCTTGACGCCAGAGACCGGCAGTTTCAAGGTCGTGGGCGCCGCGCCCGCCTTCGCCTCGCCCGCCTTCAGTTCCTGTCCGTCGGCCAGCACTTTCCATCCGCACACCGCGTGCGGAAGGGCTGCACGGTCCAGACCCACTTCCACAATGAACCGGTTGAAGGTACCACCCAGTTGAAAGGTCAATGTGCAGAACGAGTGAACGCCGAAGCCGCGCAGATACTCCTTCTTGCCAATGGCCATCGGCCCATTTTCGGCGGACTGGTTCTTCCTCCAGCGAAAAATAAACGGCGCGCCGCCGACCAGCGGCCTCTGCTCGACCTTCGGCTCCAGTTCGTCCAGATACACGAGTCGTCCGCCGGCGAAGCTGACGCGCAGTATCGCGCCTTCGGGGATGCTCCACGCCATGCCCTCGACGCCCGCGAGTGCCCATTGGGCCGCCCGATGAGCACCCAGCGTCCCGCTCAGGACGGAGCCGTCCGAGAGGTACACGCGCGCCAGAAGCCCCTTCACCTGCTCGAACGGCTTGAGCGCGGCGTACCGGAACGCGGCCACCTGGTCGTACGGCCGGGTGCGTTTCTGACCTTCCACCTCGTACTGGATGTCCTTGGCCGTCATCTCGTTCAGAAAGCAGTTCGTGGCCTCACCGTTTGGAACCAGGATTTGATCATTCTCCCCGGTCTGCGCCGCAAAAAATTGGTTCAGCGTCTCGGCCGCCGGCGCTTCCTTCACCGGAAAAGCCAGTCCTGCCAGCACGTCGTTCTTCACTTCGATCTCGCCCAGCAGCGTGGCGTTGAAACGAAGGCTCTTGTCCCCGCCGGAAACCACCGTGCCGTACAACACGTCGCCGTTTCGGAAGCGCAGGTTGGCCAGGTCCTTGGCCGCCTGATGCGCATGGCGAAAGCGAATCTCGGCCAGGTCACCCGAGGGAACGTCCCGACCCTTCACGCGGATGCTCTCGGCCCCCAGGGCTTCGAGCGGCCCCGAAACTTCCTCACCCTCGACGGTCACCACCGTCACCTCGGCCGCCCACAACACACCGACGAACAGCACTACGAACAACGCGAACGCCTTCATAAAATCCTCGCCTCGTCAGGGGGTCGTCTCTTTGCTCTTCGTCCACCAGTTCCGCCACGCCGCCGGGTCCGCGCCGATCTCCTGCCCCGTCAACGCCTGCAGCGATTCAACGGCCGCTTCCCGCACCAGCACGTCCGCATCCGCCAAAGCATCCATCAGGCGCAGGACACCCGCATCGCCAATCAGCGACAACGCCTCGACCGCCGCCAACCGGACCTTCCCGTCCGCATCCTTCAAGGAAGCTGCAACCGCCTCAAGCTGCGATTCACCGCCCTGCTTTCCCAAACAGACCAGCGCCTTGGCTCGCACCTCCGGCGCCTTGGATTGCAGCAATTCCTTCAGCATGAACAGGGCCGCGCCCGAACCCAGTTTCGCGGCGCCGATCGCCGCCTGCAACCGAACACCCTCGTCCGGATCGGTCAGCAGCGTCTCGAGGTCCGCCACACCTTCCGTATAGCCCAGGTCGCCCAACGCCTTAGCCGACGATGCACGGACCCTGGCATCGGTCGAGAGGAGCGCGCTCACCAGAATCGGCCCGGGCTGCTGGTCGGTCAGACCGCGCAGGCCGGCCAACGCCGCGCCACGCACCCGATGGTCCGCGTCCGAGAGGGCCCGCGCCAACGCGGCCTTGGCCTCGTCCCCGCCCACCAACCGCAGGGCCTCGACGGCATCCGCCCGCACCACCGCCTCCGTGTCGTCCAGCGCCGCAGCCAACACGGCAACAAAAGGCGTTCCGCCGTACTTGCCCAACGCGAAGATCGCACGCGTCCGCGTTGCCGGTTTCGAGGACGCAGCCAGAAACTTCAACGCGTCCTGCCCGATCGCAGACTGAAACTTCGCCGCCGCAATCCCCGCGAAGAGCCGGACCTCCTCCTCTTCCGCCGGATCGATCGCCAGTCGCTCCAGGCCCGTCAGCGCACCCTTGTACCCGCTGTCTCCAATGGCCCGCGCCGCGCCCTGGCGCACCAGCGGATTCGTGCTCTGCAGCAACCCGGCCAATGCCGGTCCCGCACGCGGATCCTTCGAATCGCCCAGCGTGATCATCAGCGAGTTGAGCATCTCCGGCGTGGTCTCCGCGTGCCGCGCCACGGCCGCCAGCCCGGGCACCGCCAGAGGGCCCATGTTGCGCAACCGCTTCCAACCTTCGTCGCGCTCCTCGCCGTCCTCGGAAAGCGTCGCTCGGATCAACTTGCGGATCGTCCGCAGCACCTCTTCAGGTATGACCTCCTCGATGGGCGGGGCCTCGGCCCCCGTGCCTCCCGCCGCCACCGCCGGCTTGGCCTTGGCCGGAACCAGTGCTGCAGGCAGGACCGACTCGCCTTCCGCCAAATGGAAGCGACCGTCCAGCCGTCCGGACTTCTGCTCGCCGCCGCCCTTCAGCCGCTGATCCAGCGTCACCTTCAGCCTGCCATCCGGCTGGACGAGCACTTCGAGTCGCCCCGGCACGCTGCACGCGTCGATCCGCAACATGAAGCAGCGCGGGCCGTCCTTGACTTTCTCCGCCGTCCACTCCACGCGCGCCTTCTCGTCCAGGGACCCGAAGAGCGCGAAGAAACGGAGCACCTTCAACACCTCGCTCTCGGCGATGGTGTGCCTCTCTTCTTCCATCAGCGTGCCCGAAACGCTGAAGAGCACTTCGTAGCCCTTGGATTCCCGCTTATCCATCAGCCGCAGTTCGACGAACGCCTCGTCATGGGCAGACGTGGTCTTCGAACGGAGAATCACGGTGCCTGGAAAGGCGCGGGTCCAGGCGCTCACGACGGGTTGTGGCAACGCCTCGCCCTCTTCGGCGAAAACCACGCCGAGGGCCAACATGATCGACAGAAGAGCGTACCTGGGACACTGGGACATGAAGTTAGTCATTCCGGTATGTGACCTACTCCAGGGGACTTGTATCCGTCAGATCGGTTAGTGTCAAACCGGCCAAGGTGCTGTGCGGTCAAGGGGGCGAGCTTTTAGTTCCCAGGCCGAAGAAGATACTAGGGCACTTCGACATCTGCGTCGGCCTGCGCGTCCGCCGCCGCCTGCGCGGCGGTCATCGCCTTCAGATAGACCTCCAGGTCGCGCCGGTTCTTCCCGTCGTTCTCGTGCCAGCGGACCGCGGCCTGCTCGCCCACCCCCTTCAGGTCGTCGGTGATGTCCTTGGCGAAGCGGCACTTGGGGAAGCCCGAACAACTCAGGAAGGGCTTGGGGATCTTCTTCTTGCCGCGCGCACTGACGCGGATGACCAGATCGTTCTTCTTACACTTCTCGCACTTAAGGCCTGTCGGAAACGGCTCAAACTTGCGCGCCGGCCGGCCATCCTTGGTCAGCTTCATCGTGAAGCCGCACTTCTTCTCAGGGTAATCGACGCAATGCAGATACGCCCCGAAGCGTCCGACGGCCTTGACCACATCCTTGCCGCAGCGATCGCACTTCAGCCCGGTCGCCACCGGCTTGGGCTTGGCCTGCACGTTGCCTTCAGCGTCCGAACGCAGCGTTCCCTTGCACCCTTCCTTGGGGCAGCGCAGGTAATAGCCGAAACGGTTGAACCGTTTCTCCATACATTCGCCACACTCGGGACACTTCACCTCGGTTTTCACGGCCTCGTCCTTCGCGGAAGCCATCCCATCCGCGGCCTTCGCGAGGTCCTTCGTGAAGAGTTCGTAGAACTCGTTGAGCACGTGCTTCCAGTCGAGGTGCGACTCCTCGATCTTGTCCAGTTCCTCCTCCATCAGACGGGTAAACCCCAGATCCATGATGGAGTGATCGAAGAAGTTGACCAAGCGGTCGTTGACCGCGCATCCCAGCGGCGTGGACGCGAAGACGCCCCGCCCGCCCACGCCCTGCTTGTGCACATATCCGCGGTCCTGGATCGTCGAGATGATGGAAGCATAGGTACTGGGACGTCCGATGCCCTCGCGTTCGAGCGTCTTGACCAGGCTCGCTTCCGTGTAACGCGGCGGAGGCTGGGTGAAGTGCTGCACCGGTTCGACACCGTTTCCTTCCGGCCGGTCGCCGGGTTGCATCGCGGGCAGGACCTGCGGCGTGTTCTTCTTCTTGGCCTTCGCCGGTTCCTCGTCGGAATCGGTCGTCTCGTCACCGAGCGTCCGGTCTTCCGCTTTGGCCTCGATATGGGAGGCGGCTCCGGAATGATCGCCGTAGACGGCCAGCCAGCCTTCGAACTTCAGCACGCGGCCCGTGGCGCGAAAGACGGCGTTGCGAGTCCCCTCCCCTTCCGTGCCGATGTCGCAGGTCGCGGCGTCGAAAAGCGCCGGACGCATCTGGCAGGCGACGAAACGCTGCCAGATCAGCCGGTAGAGCTTGTACTGTTCGTCGCTCAGGTACTGCCGTACGTCGTCCGGAACGATCTCCGGATGCGTCGGCCGAATACACTCGTGTGCGTCCTGGCCACCCTTGCGGGACGCATAGTAATTGGGCTTCTCGGGCAGGAAGTTTTCGCCATAGCGCTGACCGATTACGCTCCGGACGTCGTTGAGCGCGTCCTGCGAGATGCGGAAACTGTCCGTGCGCATGTACGTGATCAGCGCAGTCGATCCTTCGGCGCCCAGCGGCACGCCCTGATACAGCTCCTGCGCGATTCGCATCGTACGGCGCGCGTCGTAGCCCAGTTTGTTCGCGGCAGCCTGCTGAAGCTGGCTGGTCGCGTACGGCGGATACGGCCGGTCCTGAGCCTCTTTGACATCGTAGGTCCGTACAACGAAGGCGGCGCGACCGAGGACATCGGCGAGCGATCGCGTTTCCTGCTCGCCACCCAGCAGCGTACGCACGATGCTGGACGTCGAAATCTGGAAGTTCTTGAACTTCAGCAGGTCGTCGGCGGACGAGACGACCTGTTTCCCGTCCAGCGCGCGCAGTCCGCCCTCGAAAGAGACATTTGCGTACTGAAACGTCGCGGTAATCGTCCAGTACTCTTCCTTATTGAACGCCCCGATCTCACGCTCGCGATCCACGATCAACCGCACGGTCACCGACTGCACCCGGCCAGCGGAAAGACCGCGACCCAGTTTCTTCCACAGCAACGGAGAAAGCTTGTACCCGACCAGGCGGTCCAGAACTCGACGCGCCTGCTGCGCGTTCACCAGATCCATGTTAATCTTGCGCGGCTGCTGGAAGGCCGCCTTGATACCGCGCGGGGTGATCTCGTCAAACGTCACCCGGAAGGTCCGCTCATCGGACAGCTTCAACGCCTCCTTCAGATGCCAGGCAATCGCCTCGCCCTCGCGGTCAGGGTCGGGACACAGATAGACCCGGTCGGTGTGGGTCACGGCCTTCTTCAACTCGTCCAGGACTTTCTTCTTGGCAGGCAGATTGACGTAGACCGGCGAAAAGTCCTTGCCGACGCCGACGACCAGAGAGTTCTTCGCGTCGTCCTTCTTCTTGCTGGGCAGATCGCGCACGTGCCCGATGGAGGCCTTGACGATAAATTCTCGACCCAGAACCTTCGAAATCGTGGCGATTTTTCCAGGCGACTCGACGATGACCAGACTCTTCTCATCCGCTGCCAATGCCGTATGACCTCCTGTGTGAAACGCATACCGGACGGGCCGCGAAGGGCCCCCTGGAGCACATCCCAATATAAGGAAGGCCCTTGGCCGGACAAAGCGGGGAGCACACATAAGGCCGAGCAACCCCCGGTGTCAAGACCCTAGCCTGGTCAAGGCCCTCGAAAAGAATGGCGCACTCAAGCCATAACATTAATTAAAACAAAATTTTACGACCACATTAAGTAGCCTCCATTATTCTTAACCGCTGAGGGCCGATTCCAGGGGGAAGAAGGGGTTGGCCGGTTTTCAGGATAAGGTTTTCAGTACCCCGCCCCCACCTGCCATCCACCATGGCACGTGTCTGCCGGTCAACGGTGACGCGCCGGAGCCAGTACCCCCAAATCCGGGAGGTTGCGGTGACGGCCGGCGTAGTCGAGACCGTAGCCCACGAAGAAGCCCTTTCCGACGTGGAAGCCGACGAAGTCGGCTTGGACAGCCGGAAGGGGTGCACGCGTGCGGCGTTTCCGGCGCAGTAGTACGCAGATGCAGATTCGCGCTGCCCCGCGTGCCTTGAGGTGGGCGACGAGGTATCTCAGCGTCAGTCCGCTGTCGAGGATATCATCGATGAGGAGGATCGTCCGGCCCCGCAGGTCCAACTCCGGATCCAGATCCTGCAGCAGGACGACTCGGCCCTTCGAGCGGGTCCCCGCGCCGTAGCTGTCGCAGCGCAGGAAGCCAATCTCGATTCCGAGATCATCGGAGATGTTGCGCAGGAGATCCGCCGCGAAGACAAAGGCGCCCCGAAGGACGACCACGGCCAGCGGCCGTTCGTCGGGGGAGAGGGAACTCGCGATCTCGCGGCCCAGCGCGCGAACGCGGCGGGCAATCTTCTTCCGGGCGATGACACGCGTGAGGCGCGGCGGATTCACGGTTTAACCTGCGCCAGGACGTCATCCAGGATGCGGTCAACCGTGATACCGGTGGCTTCGCCTTCATAGTTCAGGATCAGGCGATGGCGCATGGTGGGGCGAACCCAGCGGCGCACGTCGTCGATGGATGCGTGGTAGCGTCCCTGCGTCAGCGCGGTGACTTTGGCGCAGAGGAGCAGCGCCTGCGCTGCGCGGGGCGAAGCGCCGAAGCGAACAAAGGACTTCACGCCGGCCGGCGCCGACGCATGGTCGAGGTGGGTGGCCAGGACAAGGCGACCGGCGTGCTCCATCACCGGCGTGGCGACCGGCACGCGCCGGACCAGTTCGCGCAAGGCCACGACTTCGTCACGCCCCGCCACGCACTGCGGGACCGGGTTCTGGTCGCCGGTCGTGCGCTCCAGGATCGTGACCAGGGCGTTCAGGTCCGAACAGGTGACCAGCAGTTTCAGCAGGAACCGGTCCAACTGTGCTTCGGGCAGCGGATAGGTGCCCTCCAGTTCGATCGGATTCTGCGTGGCGAGGACCAGGAACGGCGGTTCGAGAAGGTGCGTAACGCCGGCGACGGTAACGGTGCTTTCCTGCATGGCTTCCAGCAGGGCCGATTGCGTCTTGGGCGTTGCGCGATTGATTTCGTCGGCCAGCAGCACGTGCGTGAAGACCGGGCCACGTTGGAACTCGAAGCGCCGCCCGCGCTCGTCGTCCTGCAGGATAGTCGTTCCAATGACGTCGGCGGGCATCAAGTCCGGCGTGAACTGGATGCGGCGGAACTGCAGGTCGAGGGTGTCGGAGAGCGTTTTGACCAGGCGTGTCTTGCCGAGTCCTGGCAGACCCTCCAACAGCACGTGTCCGCCGGCCAGGAGGGCGACCAGCGTACCGTCCACGACGTCCGTCTGGCCAACGATGACCCGGGCCACCTCGGCCTTGACGCGTTCGTAGGTCGCGGCAAAGGAACGGACCTGAGCTTCTACGGCGGCAACGTCGCCCATCGTGCGAGGCCTCCTCCAGAATCCGAGGTCCTTCAAGACCACCATCTCTTCCCCTTTCCCGAAGCGGGAAGAGGGGCCGACAACCGACGGCCACCGGGCACCGCTATCCGATCAGCCGTTTCATCTCCCGCACCGCCTCGGTCAATCCAGTGAAGACCGCGCGGGCGACGATCGAGTGGCCGATGTTCAGTTCGTGCATACCCTGAATACGGGCGACCGGTTGGACGTTCTGGTAATTCAGACCGTGCCCGGCGTTGACGCGGAGGCCGAGACGCTGGGCTTCCAGCGAAGCGCGTTCGACTTCGCCCAGTTGCGCAGCGAGGCCATCTTCGGTTTTGGCGTTGGCGTAGCCGCCGGTGTGGATCTCGACAAACGTCGCGCCGGACTTGGCCGCGGCCTCGATCTGCCGGAGGTCCGGGGCGATGAAGAGACTGACTTCGATGCCGGCTTCCACGAGGCGACCGACGATGGGCTTCACGCGTTCCAGCGAACCGGCGACATTCAGGCCGCCTTCGGTGGTGACTTCCTCGCGCCGCTCGGGCACCAGGCAGGCGCAGGCGGGTTTGAGTTTCAGCGCGACGCCGACGATCTCGTCGACCAGGGCCATCTCCAGATTCACGCGCGTCTGGACGGTGCGGATCAGGAGTTCGAGGTCGCGATCGTGGATGTGGCGGCGGTCTTCGCGGAGGTGCACGGTGATCTGATCGGCGCCGCCGAGTTCGGCCAGAACGGCCGCGCGGACGGGATCCGGCTCGGTGGTCCGTCGAGCCTCCCGCAGCGTGGCGATGTGGTCGATATTGACTCCCAAACTGGGCATGACGTTTCTCCCTTGCGGCTACCAACCGGGCGAAGACTGGGTCAGCCGGCCCTGTACCTTTACGGTGGGCAGGGCGGAATCCTGGCTCCCGGTCACCTTCACGCGCGGCGGGGCGAAGACCTTCACTTGGACCGAGCGCGCCTGGAACGTCTTGCCGGCCGGGCCCTGCAGGCTCCAGTCGTTCGGCCACTCGACGTAAACCGGGACGTCGGTGTTGCGCAGCGGCGCGATGTCGATCTCCGAGCCGGAGACCTTGAGACTGACCATCGGCGGGTCAAGGGTCATCGAAGTACCGGGCGGCGTAAGCGTGCGCACAGGCACATCGTCGAGCGACCGTTGCGCGTCTTCGGGTTCGATGGTAACCGTGATCGTGACCTTCTCACCGCACTCCACGGGGACCTCGCGATCCCCGGCTTGCACCGTGCGAGCCAGCGGCACCAGGGCCTTGAAGGTGGACGTGCGGCCCCGGACATTGATCGGCTCGGTGCGGATGTTCAGGTTCTCGACGATATCGAAGGACTCCCGGGCCCGCACCTGGACCTGCTGCGGCTCGGCCTCGGCTTTCTTCAGCGTGTAGCCATGCGGCACCTCGCCCATCGTGGCGGGAAGAACGGTCAGCGTATGTTCCGTGGTCTGAGCCAGGGTCAGCATGAACTCGGAAGGAGAAATCGCGGTCACGTCCACGCTTTCGACGGAGAAGAGCTGGCGGCTCAAGAGGACAAGCTGCGACCCCGTCCGAACGTCCTTCAGGGCTTCGCCAAGGTCCACCTGGACATCGCGCGAACTCAGGTACTGCAGCCGGCGGCGCGGACCGCGAACCTTGAGCGTGATCTCGGGCAGGTCGAACTCGGAGAGAACCTCCATCCTGCGATCCTTGGGCAACGGCAGATCGGCAGGGGTGAGGGGACGAACCACCTCGCGCTCGTCGGTCAACTCGCCGTCGATGTAGAACCAGAAGAGCACCGCCAGGATCAAACAGACGATCTTCAGCGGGATGTCATCCAGGAAGATCGCCGCCGGCAGGCGTCGGAGGGTTCGGCCCAAGGACATGCGCTATTCGCCTCCCTCGACGGCTTCCAGACACAACTCGGTCAGTTTACGGCCCAGGTCATCGCGCGTGAGATCCCGGATCAGCTTGCCGTCCACGCAGATGGAAATGGTCCCCGTCTCCTCGCTGATGACGACGGCGACGGCATCGGTCTCCTCGGTGATACCCAGCGCGGCACGGTGACGCGTGCCGAGCGATTTGGCCAGTTCGGGGTTCTCGCTCAGGTGCAGCACACAACCGGCGGCGGCGATGCGCGAACCCTGGATGATGACGGCCCCGTCGTGCAGCGGCGTGTCCTTGTGAAAGATCGTACGGAGCAGTTCGCCGCTGATCTCGGCATTCAGAGCCGTGGCTGTTTCCACATAGGAGGTAAGCGGAACGTCCCGCTGGATCGCCATCAGGGCACCCACCTTGTTCTCGCTCAACACGATGGCCGTCTCGACGATCTCGTCGATCGTGGGCGAACCGGCCCGCACGATGCGGCGGAACCACGGGTTCAGCCCCAGCCGCAGCAGGCCGCGCCGTAACTCGGGCTGGAAGATGATAATCAGCGCAACCATGAAGAGCGCGGAGAGTTTCTCAAAGACCCAGGTGATCCGCTCCAACTGCAGCAGACTGGCCGCCAGAAAGACGATGCCGATCGAGACCGCAATCAAGAGCAGGATGCCGCGCAACACCGCGGCGCCACGACTGCCCCGTAGAAAGCGCAGCACCGTGTAGATCACAAGAAACAGCAGAAAGATCTCGGCGAAGGCGCCGACGCCGCTCCGCCAAAGCGCCTCTATCCGCTGAAGGAAGACCATTCTCGAACCCCGTCACCCAAGGCACTCAAACCACACCTGACGACTCCATCTATAGGCGGAAAGACCGTTTTTGTCCATTGTGTTGAGACCCGGATACAGCGCGGTCTCAGCCAACTCACCCACCACGCCACACGCCTTCCGGCAGACCGGCAACTGCGCGTGCTCGTCCGGTGGGCGTGGAGCAGGTCAGACCAGCGCAGCCGCGATGCGCAGGGCGCGGGCGTGTTCGCCCACGTCGTGAACGCGCAGGAGGGCCGCGCCGTTCCGCACGGCCAGCAGGCCGGCTTCCACGGACGCGTGCACCCGGCGCGAAGGCAACGTCTCCCCGGTCAGTCTTCCCAGGAAACTCTTGCGCGAAACACCCACGACCAAGGGACGCCCCAACGTGCGGAATTCGCCCAGACGCCGCAGCAACTCGCAGTTGTGTTCGAATGTCTTGCCAAATCCAATCCCCGGGTCCAACAGCAGACGGTGGGGCGCGATACCGGCCTCGATCGCCGCGTGAATCTGCGAACGGAAGAACGCCTCGATGTCATCGACCATGTCCCGGTAGCGGGGATCGTTCTGCATCGTGCGGGGCGTGCCCAGCATGTGCATCAGGATGGCCGGACAGCCGGCGCGCGCGACCAGGCGGGCCATCGCACGATCGCTGCGCAAGGCACTGATGTCGTTGAGCGCGTCGGCGCCTTCCCCCAGACAGGCGCGGAAGACTTCGGCCGATTGCGTGTCGATGCTGATGGGGATGCGGTGCAACGGCCGGGCGCTGCGTAGACGCTTCAGCACGGGCAGCAACCGCGCTTTCTGAACCCTGGCGGAGACGCCACGGGAACCGGGGCGCGAGGATTCCGCGCCGAGGTCCAGTGCGTCGGCGCCGTCCAGCACCATACCCACTGCATGGGCCGTCGCCACGTCGGGATCCACAAAGCGCCCGCCATCGCTGAACGAGTCCGGCGTCACGTTGAGGATGCCGAGGAGATACGGTCGGTCGAAATCCCACTTCGCCCCGCACGCGAAGGCAAACGGCGGCGGACGAAGCACGGTGCAGGTCCCGGCGCGGAAAAGCTCCCACAGCGCTTGTACGGCCATTGCGCGATCATCGTCCGTAAAGCCGTGCCGCGAGGCCGGCAGGACAAGGTTGCCCTCGCCGCCACCCGTGGAGCGGAGGAACTCCTCCCAGTTGTAGCGGAAGTGACACCCGCTGATCAGCAGGTCGTGCCCGTCGCGGATCGTGCACTGCTGTTGTGCCTGAAGGTGGAAGAGAGCGTCCAGTGTTCGGCGCGGCAGATGGTGGAACTCGGCGCACAGCGAGACCGAGAAGGGTGAAGGGGGGAGCGGCGAGGGCTGAGCGGGGTGCACCTCCACCCGACGTGCCACCAGACCCTCCGCGGGAGGCCGCCAGACCGGCGAGTCGGGGCCGAAGATCCATCGCTCGTACGCGCGTGCGTCCAAAGCGTATCGTTCCGCATGCGTTTCAAGGGCGAGGGGGCGTTTCCTGGCGTTCGGGCGCATGGCGTTTGGGCTACCGTTCGGTGTTGTGGGAAGGGCGTGGATTGGGAATGGGAATCGGTTCCGCGAAACTGGCGATGCGTCGCCGCGTAGGCGCCGCATCCTTGTCGGTGTCGGCCATGTTCTTGGTTCGGGTATCGATGTCGATGCGGCGCAGCACCTGCACGACGCTGGTAGCCGAATCGGGCTTCGCGGGGTTCCGGGTGTAGATCTTGACGTCCGTCTTGGGGTCGTTCATCTCCATGCGAAGATGCTCGGATTTCAGGTCGTAGCTCAACTGGTCGCAGTGGACGATCTGATCGGGGGTCTTGATCTCAATGCGGCCTTTGCACTGCAGGGAACGCAGGCTGCCGGCGAAGACGCCACCCTGCGACTGGCCGCCGGAACCCAGATCGAGTTGGATCTCCAATTCGTCGGCGACCAGCAGGAAGCCCTCCTGCTTGACCTGTACGTTTCTCTTCAACACGATGCGGCCGGAGAAGCCTTCGTAAAGGAAGTCGCCGTCGCTGGAGAGGAATACCTTGGCGCCGGACATCAGGGAGAGGCCGGGGAACATGGCGTTCTTGTTCACCGTCGATGCCACAGGCCCAGGTTCCGACTTGGACGGTAAACTGACCTGGATCAAGGCGCCACCCAGCGCACGAAAGGTGTCGCGGCGCAGGTCGAGTACGAAGCGCTGCGCCTGAATCACGTCATCACCGGACCAGAGCGTGGCCGGTTTGCGCACCTTGGGGTCGCCCTCGACGGTAACGATGTTGGTGAGCGTCTCCTTGTGCGTCCCTGCGGGGGTCTTGACGGGTGGTCCAAACTTGGTCTCGTAGACCAGCATCTCGCCGCGCGCCTTGCGCGTGCCGAAGACGATCTCCACGTGGCCGCGCGCCTCCAGGCGTTCCATGTCGCCGGAGGCGGTGTCCCGCAACAGCTTGATGCTCTGGCCGCGCAGGACTGCTCCCGTGGCCGGCTGGAGAATCTCGACGTCCTTCTGCAGCGTGAAGGCCTCCTTGTCCGCGTACTCCCCGGTCTTGTCGTCCCTGACTCGCTCGGCGGTCCGGGCAAACGGCCCTGAGGCGGCGATCGTCACGTCTCCCGAAGCGACGTCGATCATGCCCTCTGGGCCGGAGTCGGTGGTCGGGGGGGCCGTGGTGCGGGCGGGTTCCGGTTTCTGTACGACCCAGGGGAAGGTGCTCATGCGCGGGACCGGGAACCGCTGGAGGTCGGCTTCCTTAATGGTGAAGTCCTGCGGGGGGGTCTTGGGTGTGTCCTTCTGGGGGTCCTTACGAGGCGCCTCTCCGGCCCGCACGAGGCCGATGAGCAGGACGATCCACGGCAGGAAGAATCTCATGGCGCGCGCCCTCCGTCCGGCGGGGTTCGCGGCAGCGGCTTGGTTCCCGCGAACGGCTTGAGCAGCATCCGTTCGGCGGGCGTGAACACACCGCCCTTCGAATCGTAATCCAGGCGCCGGGTCACCTCCAACACCTTGGTTCCCGCACCGTCCTGCAGATAGACGCGAACCTTGTCGTCAGGGCGGTCCGTTTCGAGGAAGACCTGCGAGGAGGCCATGTCGAAGAAGAGCCGGTCGCAGTGCACGACCTGCGTCGGCGTGCCGATCTCGATGTTTCCACGGCATTCCAGGCTCTTGACGTTGGCGGAGAGCAACCCCGCATCGCTCTTCTCGTCGGGCTTGGCGTCCTTTGCGGCGTCCTTCTTGTCGGGCTTCTTGTCGTCCTTCGCTTCGTCCTTCGGGGGGGGGGCGAGCGTCAGGACCAAACGGTCAGCGACGATGCTCATGGAGCCCTGCGCGATGAGCACGTTGCGGGTCACACGGAGCTTGCCCGAACTGCCGACGAACTCGAAATCGCCGTCGCACTGGAGGGCCAGCCGGTTGCTCCCCTTCTGGGCGGTCGCTCCACCCCCGGAGAAACTGGGCATCAGGGCCGCACCGCCGCTTGCTTCGGCGCCCTTCTGTCCGGACGATTCGGGCAGATTGAAGCGGGCCACCACGCCACCATACGCCTGGAAGTTGTTGTTCAACGCGTCGATGACGAATCGTTCGCCGCCAACGGCACTCTCCCCCTGCCACAGCATGGCCTTGTGCCCGGAGGACGGCGGACTCCAGACGATGACGGTGTTCTGCTCGATCTGGTTCTTCTGGTCGTAGCGCAGGTCGACCGTGACGAACTCGCCTTTGACCTGCATCCCGCTGCTTCGTACCAGCACGCCGCCGCGCCCTTCCAGACGTTCGACCTGACCGGTTGTTTCGTCCCTGACGATCCGGATACCCTGGCCTTCGATGCGCAGACCCTTCTGCGCCTGCCGGATACTGACGTCCTTGTCGAGGATCAGAATCTCCTTGCGCACCTCGACATTGCCCGGACCCAGGACCGGCACGATCTCCCGGCGGAAGGATCCGAACCACCTGGCTTCCAGATCGCCTCCGCTGAAATCGATGGATTGCGCCACACCGGGATCCGTGGACGGCGCGGAACGCGTGCCACGCACCAGGGCCTCCTTGGCTATCGCGGATGGCGGCATATAGAGCATCTGCGTCTTCTGCGAGATGACACAGGTCTGGGTGGTGAGCGAACCCATGTCATCCACGATCCGAGCGGGGTACATGGGCTGACCCTGCACGACGGTGGCGTTACTCGCTCCATCAAAATAGATGCGCTGGCAATCGATGTGGAACGGCGTCGGGGCGGCTCCCTCGGAGGCCGGGCGCGAGCCATAGATGCGGACCCCGCCGGTCGCCTCGGCATACTCCGGCAGCATGGTCGGCGCGTCGACCGCGGACTGGAAGCAGAGGTGTCTGCAGGTCATGATAGCGCTGGTACCCGCCGGTTGACCCGGGGTCGGCGCGTCGCGCGGCGCTTTGTGCATTTCGACACCATTCAGAAACTCGAAACGCATCGCCAACGGCACGAGACGGTCCGGCGGCCCGGGCGGAAGGGTTCGCGGCTGAACCGCCAGGTCCAGGATGGCGGGCCCGGCGCAACCCACCAGCGTTCGCGAAGGCGGCGACACCGGCTTCGCCGGCCGCTTGGCGGTTGCCGGTTTGCCGTGATCGGGTTCGGGCGTCTGTTGGAAGGGGATGATCGGCGCGGACTCCGAGCCGTCGATGCGCACCCCGATTTCGCGGTGAAAGATCACCCGCCGGCGCACCACATTGGTGACGCCCAGCACGCGGCCCTCCGCGTCCTTCACCGGTTGCAGGTGGTCCAGGATGCTGGTCTGGAAGATCATGCCCTTGGCCTTGATCTCCATCTCGGACTGCTCTTGGGTGACCGGATTCCGCGAAACGAAACGACCTTCGACACGGGGCTCGAACCTTGGGATCGCGGACATGGCGCGAAGCGTCAGTTCGGACGTGCCGGTGCGCGGATCGTTCCAGGCACGCCAGTGAAGCCCTTCGCACGCGATCTCGCCCATCGGTTCGGTCAGCGCCCCGTCCGCGGACGCGGTGAAGATCTCGATGCGCACGCCTTTCACCGGCGGCGCCGTCCCTCCGTCAACCATGCGGGCCACGAGCAGCGACTGAAGACGGTGCCAGAAGCGTGCCATGGCCGTCCCTTCGCCGGTCGTGAGGTTCACCGTTCCATCTTCGGCCGTGATGACAAAACGGCTCTGGCGCAGGGCGGGAGGCAGCGCGGGACTCTTGCCGGGCTCCTTGGGCGCGGGTCCGGCCAACTGGGATTGCGAAAGGGTCAAGGTCGAAGGCGTGACGAAAAAGACGAGGCGCAGGTTGGCTAAGTTGACTTCGTTCGCCTTGCCCGGATCGACCCACGCCTCTTGGGCACCCACCAGCAAGGTGATTTCACAGGCCGTCCTCGAACGATTGTACCATTCGGAGCGGAAATTCGTGACGCGACGAAAGCCATCCTGCATCATCTCGGTCAGACGCTGCGGCTCCACGCCCAGTTCGTCCATCGGTGTGGTGGCGTGCACAAACGCCTTCTTCCATTCCGCCTCGCCGTTCGAGACTTCGAAGAGGGTATTGGACTTGATGATCGGAATCGGAGAGAGGCCCTGATCCAGATCGACGGTGTCCGCCACAAGGCCGGCTTCCGAAGCCGATACGGTGGCCAACGCCGACACCAGGATGCAGACCAGCCAGACGGTCGAGGGGTTGCTCATTCCTTCTGGCCCAGGTACCTGCGGATCGTCCGTTCCCACTCACCCGTCCCGCGACGCTTGATCAGGTGTTCGCAGAACTGCCGGACAGCGCCGCGGCCTCCGGATGCCGCGCAAATCAGGTGGCTGGCCGCCATGGCCGCCGAATGGGCATCGCCGGGACAGGCAGAAATTCCCGCCTGCTCAAGAACCGGCAAATCCACGATGTCGTCTCCAATGAAAGCGACTTCCTCTCTACGGACGCCACAGGTCTTCAGAACTTCAGCGAAGACGGGACCTTTACGTCGGGCGCCCTGCCAGACGCGGGTCTTCGGTATGTGTAGGTCCGCAGCCCGCCGATCCGTCGCCGCGCTGGACCGGCCACTCAGAATGGCCATCTCCAGGCCGGCATGCCGGAGAAAGGCCATTCCCGAGCCGTCACGCACGTCGAAACGCTTGGTCTCGGCCCCGCGGGCATCCAGGTAGATGCCACCATCCGTCAGAACGCCGTCGACGTCAAACAGGACGAGTCGGATGGCCGCGTAGGCTTCACGGGCGGGCCAGCCACGTCCACCGGCACGGATTTCGGCTCTTGGGCTCACAATACGGGGAACCCCACCAGGTCCTGGATGTCGAGCAGTCCGACCACACGGCCGTCCGACTTCACCACGGGAAGCGCGTTAATGTGCTTCTCGGCCATCAACGCCTGCGCTTCAGCCACCAGCGTGTCGTCCTGGATGAACTTGCATGGCGACGTCATGAACGTACCCACCGACGCGTGGAACTGCCCCGGATCGCGCATCATCAGGCGCCGGAAATCACCGTCGGTAAAGACGCCCAGAAGCTTCGCGCGTGCATCAACGATCACAACCGCTCCGCCACGCGCCCTGGACATGCGTAAGAGCGCTTCGCCTACGGTCGCGTCCGACCGGGCCAGCGCCAGTCGCGCGCCGGTGCGCATCACGTCGCGCGCCTTCATCAGCTTGCGCCCCAGCGCGCCGCCGGGATGGAGCCGCGCATAGTCCTGGGCCGTGAAGCGGCGCGCCTTCAGGACGCTCAGCGCCAGCGCGTCGCCCAGCGCCAGCATGGCCGTCGTCGAAGCGCTCGGCGCCATCCGCAACGGGCAGGGCTCCTCGATGCGCCCGATGTCGAGAACGCAGTCGGATGCACGGCCCAGCGTGGAGTTCGGCCGGCCCGTCATCGCGATCAACGGCACCCGCATCTTCCGGATCGCGGGAAGAATGTGGGAGAGCTCGTCGGATTCGCCCGAATTCGAAAAAGCCAGCACCACGTCGCGCGACGTCAACATGCCCAGATCGCCGTGTCTCGCCTCGGTCGGATGCATGAAGAACGCCGGCGTGCCCGTCGAGGCGAACGTGGCGCAGACCTTCTGGGCGATCAGACCCGCCTTGCCCACCCCGGTCGTCACCAGCCGTCCGACCCCCTGGCGCCCGCGGTCAAGGATCAGCTCCGCAGCCTGGATAAACGAGGCGTCAATCGCATGCCGAAGATCCGCGACCGCGTGCGCCTCCGCCGCAATCACGCGCCGCGCGTAGCCCGGGTTGATCCGACCCGGTGACGGACGGACTTTCTGCCGAGATGGGGTCCTGCTCAACGGCGCGCTCCTTCCTCAGACGGGTCAACGTGAGGCCCCGTAGCATAGCTGAAAGAGACGGGACTGTCATCTGCCGTTGGGCCCTGGTCAGGGCCTTGGGTGCATCCTCGTAACTGCTAGCGTCCTTGGCATCATGGCGGTTCCTGTCGTTTCCCCGTCCCCTGGCGTTCTTTGGCGGTTCCACCCCCAAGTCTGGGAACTTTTCTGAAACACACCCTTATTGGGATTCGGCGCAGAAAGCGACTGGCGAATGCCGGTGCGCATTTGGTAAGGTGGGAGCAAGCACATTCAGCAACATCGTGACTGACGGGGAGGATGTGGGGGGAAATGCCTCAGCCCGCAGGCGAAGAGCGTATGGGGGGCGTGACCCTCCGGTCCGTCTGCATCGCGTGCGGACTGATGCCGCTCCTGGCTTGGTGGGTGGTCCTCTCCGAAGTCATCTGGTACTCGAGTCACTCCACCGCCATCTCGCTCTTTTATCACGTCACCGTCGTGGTCTTTGTGATCGCGCTCCTCAACCTGCTGGTGCAGCGTTACCTGCCCGCCAAGGCACTCACGGCGGCCGAGATGCTCACGATCTACATGATGCTCTCGATCGCGGGCACATTCTGCAGCCATGACATGCTGCAGATCCTCGTCCCGATGATCTCGTACCCGGTGCACGCAGCCAACGCGAGCAACCGCTGGGAGGAACTGATCCTGCCGCACGTGCCGGGGTGGGCGCTACTGCAGGATAAGGACGCGGCGCGGGCCTTCGAGGTCGGTAACAGTTCGCTGTACCAATGGAAGTTCATCTCGGCCTGGTTGAAGCCGCTCGGATTCTGGTGCTCCTTCCTCTTTGTGCTCACCGGCGCGCTGCTCTGCATCAACATCCTCTTCCGTCGGCCGTGGACGGAGCAGGAGCGGCTCAGTTTCCCGATCATCCAGATTCCGCTGACCATCTCCACGGGGCTCTCCGGGCTGCTGAAGAACCGGCTCTTCTGGATCGGATTCGGCACCGTCGCGGTCATCGACATTCTGAACAACCTCAATCATTTCTATCCGAACGTACCGAAGATTCCGATCGTCGATGCGTTCAGCTTTCGCGAGTACCTGGTCGAGCGGCCCTGGAATTCGATTGCCGGCACGACCATCAATCTGTTTCCCTTTGTGATCGGGTTGGCGTTCTTCCTGCCGACCGACCTGGCCTTTAGCTGCTGGTTCTTCTACCTCTTCTTTCTTGCTCAAAACGTGCTGACGTCGGTGATCGGGGTCAGCGATCTTCCCGGTTTTCCCTATACGAGTGAACAGGCGGCGGGCGGATACCTTGCGCTGGGGCTGCTGGCGCTCTGGCTTTCGCGGCGGCACCTGAAGGCGGTCTTTCGCACGGTTTTCGGCCGTCCCGGCGGCGCGGATGACAGCCAGGAACCGCTCCGCTATCGAACCACCTTCATCCTGCTGCTGATCTTCGGCGGACTGCTGATGTTCATGGGCACGCGGATCGGCCAGACCCAGGTCATGGAGAACGGCCAATGGGTGACGAAGCACGCCTCATGGGGTTTGATGTTCATCTTCTTCCTGATCTTCTTCATATATGCCATCGCCATCGCGCGAATGCGCGCGGAGTTGGGGCCGCCGGCACACGACCTCCATGGAATGGGACCAGGCGTGCTGATGCAGAACGCAGTCGGTTCGCGTGCGCTGGGCGAAGAGAACGTGGCGGCGTTCGGCTATTTCGCCTGGTTTAACCGGGCCTACCGGGCGCACTTCTCCGCGCATGACATGGAAGGCTTCAAGCTGGCGCAGCTTACCAGGACCCGTTCGCGAGCCATGATGTACGCGATGATCGTGGCGATCGTGATCGGCTCGATCGCGGCCTTCTGGGCCATGCTGCACGTCTGCTATGTCCACGGCCACGCGGGCAAGGTGGCCGGTTTGTTTGCCAGCGAAGGCTGGAATCGTCTTGCGGAACCGATGGCGCGGCCGAGTAGCGCCGCAATAGGCTCGACCATCGCGCTCTTCGTCGGAATGGCTTTCGCCTTGCTGCTGGGCGGACTGCGCATGAGTTTCACGTGGTGGCTCTTGCATCCCGTCGGCTACGCCACGGCCTCCTCCTGGTCGATGTGGAAGATCTGGTTCTGCATCTTCCTCGGCTGGCTCATCAAGCTGCTGATCACGCGCTACGGCGGGGTCGCGGCTTATCGGCGTGCGATTCCCTGTGTGGTGGGCGTGGTGCTGGGGGAATTCACCGTCGGTGCGATCTTCGGCATCTACGGCGCGATCTGCAGCAAGACCGTCTACCACTTCTGGGGGTGAGTGACGCAATCCTCCGGATTGCGGGGCCTGGATGCGCAGCGGACAGCGGTCCGCGGACAGAGGAGATCACGGGCACCAGCATGCTTTCCGGTTTGGCAAAAGGCTTCCTCTGGCTCGTCGGCGCGATGCTGGCCATCGCGTTGACGGTCTATTGGGCCGCCGGTGTCGGCGCGCCACATGAAACCAAACTGGTGGTTCCGGTTCCGACGATCGGCCCCTCCGGTACGAGTGCCGACATCGACATGGGTCGTGTGCGTGAGACCGTCCGGAAGCTCGGTGCCGCGCCCTCGCGTTTGAGCGGTTACGGCGCAGCGGAAGCGGCCAGCCATCTGCAGAGCGAACTGCAGGCATTCGGAATCCATGATATCGACGTTCAGACGTTCCAGGTGACCGTTCCGCGTGTGCGTTCGGCGGTCCTGTTGTCGGCGGACGGCGCCGTCCGGTTGACGCTCCACCCGCTCTGGCCGAATCTGGCGCGAACCAGCCAGACCGGTCCGGAAGGACTTCGCGGGTTGCTGGTTGACCTGGGACGGGGCAGGGAGTCCGATCTGTACGGAAAGAAGATATCCGGATCCATCGCCGTGATGGACTGGAATTCGGACGCCGAGTGGCTGGGTGTGGCCGAATTCGGCGGCCAAGCGGTTCTCTTTCGTGCCAATCCGCGCGCGACAGGGACGTCTGCGCGCCAAAAGTTCCTTTCCGTGCCGGCCGACATCCCGCGTTTCTATGTGGCTGAACAGGACCTGCCGGTGCTGGATGGTCTGCTGGAGCGACCGGCGGCCGAGGTGACGGTTCGTTGCGAGATGGAGTGGGAACGCGTTGAGGCTTCGAATCTGCTCGTCCGCGTCTGTCCCGGCCAGCCGGCCCGGGACGCGAACGACACCGACCGCGCGCCGTTGATCGTTCATGCGTACTACGACGGGATCAGCGTCGTGCCAACGCTGGCGCCAGCCGCCGAGCAGGCCTGTGGCGCCGCGGTCCTTCTCGAACTCGCGCGCTTCTTTTCCGCGTTGCGGGAAAAGCCCGAACGGCCCATCTACCTGCTTTTCACGGGCGGTCACGGTCAGGCGCTTGCCGGCATGACGGCCTTCGTACGGCGACTGCACGATGGCCTTGCGAGCAACTGGACGAAGGAACCGGACTCGCCGCTTGCGCGAATGGGCAAGCCCGGGCTTTTCGTCGGACTGGACTTGTCCAGCCATTCCGAGCGACTGGGGCTCTTCTGTCAGGGCCACTTTCGCGATGAATACGAATATCACCTTCGGCCGAAGTTCCGCGACCTGGGCCTCAAGCTGTCGGAGTACCTGACGGCCTTCAGCAAAGAGGAGGATACCAAGCGGCGTGAGGCCGAGGCCCTGGCTTCGTTCGTCGACTGCATCAACCTGACGCAGGGGCGCGGCTGGTGGACGTACTTTCCGTTCCGGATCGCATTTGGGAGCGAACTGCCCGCGTTGGCCGGCTATCCGGCCGTTACGTTGGCAACCATCGATGACGATCGCCAGCATGTCGATACGCCGGACGACCGTTTTGAAGCGGTGGACTTCTCACTGCTGGGGAAACAGGTTCTGGCCGTGCCGGGTCGTCGTGCCGGTCTTACGGATATGCTCCTGGCGCTGGCGTTCTGGAAGGGACCGTACGTCAGCTCGGGCTTGCCGGACTACCTGGGTCGTCTTCAGGGGCGCGCGATCTGGCTCGATCAGCACCGTGACTTCACGCCGAACCAGCCGCTGGCGGAGGCCAACGTCTTCATGAAGCTGCGCCGCCGCGACAAACAGATGGTCGGCACGCGCGGCATCCCGGGGACGCAGACGGACGAGAAGGGAACGTTTAGCTTCGATGGGCTGATCCAGTATCCGGGGCGTTGGGAGTTTGCGCACTGCGCGCTCGAAGCGTACGGCATGGCGACCGAGCGTTTCATTCAGGCCAACGAACGCGCCATGGGCGAGTTCATCGCCGTTACGCGGTTCAACGGCGGCGGTGCGGCGCAGATCGAGCGCGACGGTTCACTGCTCTACGCGCTCGATATGGCGCGGCCGGGCGAGTACCCCTGGCAGGCGCCCATTTCCGGGGCGGAGCAACGCCGAAATCTGGTCTGCTTCCCGTCGCGGGCGATCACGCTTTTCGGCCTCACGGACCCGCGCGGCTACCTGCCGATCACCGACGTGCAGATCCTGAATGCGGCGACGCAGAGCCCGCCCTTTCAATTCGGACAGAGCACCGCCGACGAACCGGTATGGGACACCGACGAGACCTGTTGTACGGTTTGGGCCGACCCCTTGCTGCGCGTGCGCGTCACGCTGGGCCTGGGCTTCCGCGAGAAACGCCTCGTACTGCTCAACAACACGCTCGAAGATCCCATCGGCAAGGGTTTTGCACTGAACGAACTGGCGCGGATCCCGTCGATGGTGCTCCAGGGCGCCGGCGACATGTGGCGGCTGGATCAGTCTCGCTTCGAAAAACTGGAGCGTAACGGCGTCAACAACCCGCGTGTGAAGGAGACGCGCGAGGAGGCGGCCAAACACCTCGATGAGGCGCGCAAGGCACTCGATGCCTGCGACTACGGTTCGTATCGTGCGGCGAGCGAGAAGGGTTGGGCGCTGGAGAACCGCGCCTACACCGAGTTGCTGGCGACGACGAATAACCTCGTGCAGGGCGTGCTCTTCTATCTCGCCCTGCTGCTGCCGTTCGCCTACTGCATGGAGCGGCTCGTCTTCGCTTCAGGCACCATTCGCCGGCGCATCTTCTGGATGGTGGCCATCTTTGGCGGCAGTTTTGCCGTGCTGGCCCTCATTCACCCGGCCTTTCGATTTACCATGACGCCGCTGATCGTGTTGCTGGCGTTCATCATTCTGGCGCTGGCCGCCACGGTGGGCCTTTTGGTCGCCGGACGGTTTGACACGGTGTTGCGCGAACAGAAGCAGGCGGTGTCGGGCGTGCATGAAGAATCCGCCAACACGGGCGGCATTGCGGTACGCGCCGTGGATCTGGGCATCGCCAACATCCGCCGCCGTCCGCAACGCGGCTTTCTGACCGCGCTCACGATCGTGCTGGTCACCTTCACGCTGCTCTCGTTTACCTCGATCGTGCCGGTCGTCAGCATCTCCAAGTTGTCGCACCGTGAAGGGCACCCGGCCTATAAAGGATTGCTGGCGCGCGACCGGCACTGGAATCAGCTGCCGGAGCCGCTCTATCTTTCATTGAAACGTGGCTTCGCGGCGGATGGAGAGGCGACCGCCTCCGAACTGCATTCCGCCGTCGCAGGGCGTGCCTGGTTCTTTTCGGACGCCAGCGGCCAGCTTTCGCAGATCGACTTGGCGCCGCCCGCGGACGGAAACGGACAGACGGATGGAACGACCACGCGCCGCTACACGGTCGTCTCGCTGCTCTGCCTCGAGCACACGGAGCCTGCGGTCACCGGGATCGACCGGACGCTGATCGCGGGCCGTTGGTTCAAGAGCGAGGACGAACCGGGCATTCTTCTTCCGGAGCACGCGGCGAAAGAACTGGGCTACGGTCCCGCGGACGTCGGCAAGGACGTGGTGCTCTTCGGCCAGCGCGTCCCGCTGTTGGGAATGCTCAGTCAGGAGAAACTCGACGCCTTCCGGGATCTGGATGGCGAGCCGATCACGCCGGTGGACTTCGTGCGGCAGGAACGGCAGAAGGCCCAGAAGGCGGCTGCCGAGCAGCCCGATACGCTGGAGAAGTACGAACACCACCTCGCCGCGCGGGTGGCTGTTATCCCGTTGCGTTTCGGCATGCGGCTGGGCGCGCGTCTGCGCAGCGTTGCCGTGCGCGCAGGCAAAAACATGGATCCTGGCGCGGAGGCCGAAGGCTACGTTCGCCGTTCGAACCTGACGATTCTCGCCTGCGACGGTCAGTCGACGACGCTCTACGCGGCGCTCGATACCAGTTCGGTCAGTCTGACCGGACAGATCGCCATTCCGCTGCTGTTGGGTTTCATCATGGTATTGAGCACCATGCTCGGATCGGTCTACGAGCGGCGCCGCGAGATTTTCGTCTACAACTCGGTCGGGCTCTCGCCGGGCAATGTGGCCTCGCTCTTCCTGGCCGAATCCTCCGTCTATGCGATCCTGGGCGCGTCGCTGGGCTACCTGATGGGCCAGCTCATTTCCAAGGTGCTGCTGGTGACCGGTGCGCTGTCGGGCCTTTCGCTGAACTATTCCGCGGGTACGACCGTCTTCGTCACGCTGGTCAGCATGTTCATCGTGGTGGTTTCGACGCTTTATCCGGCGCATCAGGCGTTCCGCGCGGCGATCCCGGAATCCCGCAAGCAGGGGGCCGGCGGCGCCGAGCAGTTCGCGACCGACACGGTGGCGTTGTATCTACCGTTCGTCGCAACGCCTTCGGCGGTTCTTGGCCTCCAGGCCTACATGCACGAATACCTTGACGGGCTGCAAGGCCTCACGGTGGGCGACCTGGCGGTGGAGCATCTGGCCGCCGGCATCGAAACGGGCGAAGACGGCAAGCCGATCCCGGTTCTGTCGATGCGTGCGTGGCTCGCGCCGTTCGATCTGGGCATCAGCCACGACGCACAACTGCGCATCGTGTATCGCGCGGAGCGGGGCGTGTGTCAGTGCCACTTGACCGCCACGCGCTACAGCGGCGACCAGCAGAACTGGCGCCGCCTGACGCCGCGCTTCATCCATGCGTTGCGCAAGCAACTGTTGATGTGGCGCGTCCTGCCGGTCACGGCGCATCAGGAATACATCGAGAAGGGCCGTGCGCTCTTTGGACCGGTGGAGGCAACGCTCGTGACGGGAGAGAAGCATGGCTGAAACCCTTCACGACCCGAGCGGTCGCCAGCCGGTGTCGATGGCTCCCGCGCCCGGGGCCAACGACGTGCTGGAGAGCGGTCCTTTTGTGGACGGCTTCTCGTCACGAACCGTGCTGGGCGCGCTCTTCGTCGCCATCGTGATGATGCCGGGCGCCATCTACCTGGGGCTGGTCGCGGGGCAGACGCTGGGACCGGCGGCCGAATGGGTCACCATCATCCTTTTTGCCGAGTTGGCCAAGCGCAGCTTCTCGAAGCTGAAGCGCCAGGAGATCTTTGTTCTCTTCTATGTCGCCTCGTCGGTTGCCGCTGTCGCGGCCGCACACATCGCCCTCGCCGGCGGACCGTTCGCCGGCGCGATCTGGAACCAGTACCTGCTGCAGTCGCCGCAGACGAGCGGCATTGCCCAACAGATTCCGGATTGGGTGGTGCCGCCCTCGACGTCGCCCGGCATCCAGACACGGGACCTGGCGCATCCGGACTGGTGGTGGAGCGCCTCGCGCGGATTCCTGGCGCCACTGACGCTCATCTTCGTCGGCTATGTGCTGGGCAAGATCGCGTGGTTTGGGCTCGGTTATCTGCTCTTCCGCGCCACGTCGGACGTTGAGCGACTCCCCTTCCCTCTCGCCCCTGTCGCAGCGGAAGGTGCGACGGCGCTGGCCGAATCGACCGAGCGCGACGAGAAGGGTGAACTACGCGGCAAGCTCTCCTGGCGCTGGCGCGTCTTCAGCGTCGGCGCGTCGCTGGGCTTCCTCTTCGGCTGCCTCTACGTCCTGCTGCCCATCGTCACGGGCCTCTTCATGGCCAAGCCGATCATGTTGCTGCCGATTCCGTTCGTGGACTTCACCTCCAACGTCGAAGGCGTGCTGCCGGCGAGCCTGATTTCGATCAGCTTTGACCTCGGCGCGCTGGTGGCCGGCATGATCCTGCCCTTCAGCCTGGTGATGGGCCTCTGCATCGGCATTCTGTTGAGTAGCGTGCTCGGCAATCCCATCCTGCAGCATTTTGGGATGTTCGAGCACTGGACGCCGGGCAACGGGTTGCTGGTGAACCAGCTCGTGCTCAGTTACGACTTCTGGCTCAGCGTCTCCATCGGCTTGGCCGGCGCAGTGGCGGTCATCGGGATCGCCAGCATGATCCGCGCGTTCCGCAAGCGCCGTGCGGAAGCGCAAACAGGCAACGCGGTGGTCCGGACGCTCAGCGCGCCCGTCGCGCCGCCCGAGCGGACGGCCTGTCGCGAGCGTGGCGACTTCCCCATCTGGGTCGCGGTGGCACTCTTCGTCATCGGTATCAGCGGCTTTACCTGGGTCTCGCACGTGCTGGTGCCGGGTTTCCCGGTATGGATCATCCTGATCTTCGGGTTCATCTGGACGCCGCTGCACTCGTATATTTCCGCACGGCTTTTCGGGCTCACGGGTTCGGGCCTCTCGACGCCGTACTTGAAGGAGACGGTCTTTGTCGCCAGCGGCTACAAGGGTGTCGACATCTGGTTCGCGCCGATCCCTCTGATGGACTGCGGATGGGCGGCGCAGAGCTTCCGCATTATGGAACTGACCCGGACGCCGTTCCGTTCGATCATCAAGGCGGAACTCTTGAGCTTCTTTATCGTCTTCGTCAGCAGCTTCTTTTTCTGGTGGTTCTTCTGGCGACTGAACGAGATTCCGTCGGATTCGTTCCCCTACGCGGCGCGCGTCTGGCCGGTGGCGGCGCGCCAGGCGTACATCATCTTCACGGCCAATAGCGGCGAGCATTCGCTGCTGATGCAGGCCTTGAAGCCCGCCGTAATCGGCGTTTCGTGTGTCGCAGGGCTGTTGATTTACGGCGGGCTTTCGATGGCCGGACTTCCGGTGGTCTTCTTTTACGGACTGGTAACGGGTGCCGGTGCTCCGTTGCACGGCGGATTGTCGATGCTGATCGGCGCGCTGCTGGGGCGTTACTACTTCCAGAAGAAGTTCGGCGAAGAACGGTGGAAACGGTATATCCCGGTGGTCGCCGCGGGATTGGCCTGCGGACTGGGGTTGGCCGGCATGGCGGCCGTAGCGCTGTCGTTAATCGCGCAGTGCACGCGGGACAAGCCGTTCTGACGGAATCGTCGTCGTAATCGTCGTCGGTTGCTCGGACGCGATGGAAACGGACGACGATGATTACGACAACGATCACGACGACGATTGTCGGGCGAAAGGAGGTGACGGAGCGATGAGGGACGTGATGTCGGCCTCTTCGCGGATCTTTGCCGACAAGGCCGAGATACGCCACCGGCAACCGGTGCTGCCGTGGGGCATCACAATCCGCATGAGCTGGATGAACATCAGCCATCGCCCCGGGCGCTTCCTGCTGATCTTCGTCGGCATCGCCGTCGTCGTGGCCTTCCTGATCTCGGCGTTCTCATCCAACACCATCCTTTCGGGACTGGCCACCGTCGACGACGTCCACGTGCGTGCGGTCCTGCAGAAACTCGGCGTCTTCGGCCATGACAAAGCGGCCCAACGTCAGCAGGCGGACCGCGAGACGTGGCTGATGGCGCTCTCCTGCATCCTCTGTGTGGTCGTTATCGCGAACACGATGCTGATGAGCGTCACCGAACGCGTCAGCGAGATCGGCACGCTGAAATGCCTCGGCGCGCTCGACCGTTTCATCGTCCGGATGTTCCTGGTGGAAAGCGTCTTTCTGGGATTGGTGAGCAGTCTGCTGGGCGTGCTGATCGGCTATCTGCTCACGATCCTGCAGCTCAGCCTGTCGCTGGGGTTCGCGACGCTCCAGCAGGGCCCGTGGGTGTCGCCGCTGCTGAGCGGACTGCCGTTGGGGGTCGGGGCCGGCACGATGATCACCGTGCTGGCCGCAGCCTACCCCGCATATGTCGCCGCCCGGATGCGGCCTGTGGACGCCATGCGCGCGGAGGTCTGAACGGTGTCACGACGCGAAATCGTCCACGTCCACGACCTGCGCAAGGTCTACTACCTGGGCAACCAGGAGGTGCACGCGCTGCGCGGGATCGACCTGACGCTGATGGCCGGCGAGTACGTCAGCATCATGGGCCCGTCGGGCTCGGGAAAGAGCACCTTCTTCAACATGATCGGCGGGCTGGACCGGCCGTCGCAGGGCGAGGTGTATATCGACGAGGTCGATATCGTCCAGTTGGACGTCTTCGAACTCGCCTGGCTGCGCCGCCGCAAGATCGGCTACATCTTCCAGACGTTCAACCTGATCCCGGTGATGAACGCGGTGGAGAACGTCTCGCTGCCGATGGTCTTCGCCGGGACGAACATGGACGAGGCGCGCGACAAGGCGGTGCATCTGCTCGAACGCGTCGGTCTGGGCCAGCGACTCCACCACCGGCCACCGCAGCTTTCCGGCGGCCAGAAGCAGCGCCTGGCCATCGCGCGGGCCCTCGCCAACGACCCGGCCATCGTGCTGGCCGACGAACCGACGGGAAACCTGGACCTGAACACCGGCATCGAGATCATCGACCTGCTCAAAGAACTGAATGCGGAAAAGGGTGTCACCGTGATCACCGCCACGCACGACATGAAGATGCTCGCGGCCAGCGACCGGGTGATCTGGATCACGGACGGCCGGATCTCGCGCATCCAGTCGCGCGAACAACTGGACATCCGCGCCGGAACGATCCAGGGGAGCGCGTCCTGATCAGGGATCCGTCTTCTTTTCGTCGGCCGGCGGCACAGGCGCAGGTGAGGGAAGCGGGGTGGAGGTCGACGCGTCGGCAGGCGTCTCCGGTTGCCTGGGCTGGTACACCTCGGCCTTCTTGAGCGTCAGGTAGAGCAGCCGATCATCGACGCGTTCTTCGACCGTTCCCGTCAGCACGACACGCTGGCCGATCAGCGGCGCACACGCCTTCTCGCTTTCTACGGTCTTGACCACATAGTACACGTCGTTCAGCGCGTCGGTGATCTGCGCGCTGGCACCCGGGTTGGCGGTTTTCTCCAGGATGCCCCGGATCCGTTCTTCGGCGGCATCGCTTCCTCCGGCGACGAGGACCAGCAGCAGCGCGACAGGCCACAGACCTTTCATGGGGTGAGTCCTCCTTCACGAGGCAAGGGACGGTCGGACGGGTCAGACGAGTCGGACCGGTCGGACACGTCGGTCTCGGCGGCTTCCTCCTGGACGGTTACCGGCGCTGTTTCTTCGGCCGGATTTTTCGCGGCTTCGCCTTCCGTCATCGCCAAGCTGAGCATCAGCAGGATGGCCACCGCAGAAAGACCCAGCAACCCCATGCGCATCGGCCGCAGGCTCCGGTGATAGCGGCGGATGGCCTCGGGGTCCGCACCCTCCGTCTGCAGTCGCTCCACGCGCCTGGCGATAGAGTCGTGATGCCAGGAGTAAACCTCGCGCGTGCCGCCGGAAAGGAGTGCCAGCTTCTCCAGTGCGGTGATCAACGGGACGGGCGTACCGAGCAGTTCCGCGGCCGCCAGATCCGCCTGCCGCTCGCAATGCCGCGAAATCACACCGAAGAGCAAACGCAGGTACACGACGATCAGCAGCATCAGCACCACGCCTTGCGTGACCGGATCGCCATACTGGAGACGATCGAGCCCCCGCAGAATCAGATCGCTCCAGGCGGCCAACCCCAGCACAACGACGACCAGCAACCCCAGGTGTCCATGCCGCACGTGGCCAATCTCGTGCGCGATCACCGCTTCGCATTCTTCGGGCGAAAGCAGCCGCATCAGTCCTGGGCTGATCAGGATGTAGCGGAAGGGCGCCCACGGCCCCAGCACGCATGCATTGGCGAAACCGGTACCCGGTGGTCCCCATTCCATGATCGCATGCGCCTTCACACCCGAGCGCTTGAGCAACCCCGTCAACCGCTCGCGGGCCGCATGGTCCGCCATCGGCCGCGCGTGCCACAGCCGGACCATCATCCACGGCATGATCGCCATCGCGAGGCCGGCCAGCACCAAGCCGCTGCCGATTACGATCATCCACGGCTGCCCGATCACGTAGTGCAGGGCCGCCTCAGGTACCAGCAACTGCGCCAGATCAAGGAAGGCGTACAACACCAGCCACAGGATCAGCGGAGGGAAGGTCAGCCGCAACTCGAAAGAGAGCCACCGCCGCACGCCCTCGCCACGCCCCGTCTCCATCGCCAGGACGCGGTGTTTCGGGATCAACGCCAGCAACATCGCGACGGCAAAAGGTCCGAGGCCCAGCAGCCCGTTGATGAAGTAACTGCCACTCCACGCCGTCGTCTTAATGGGCCAACCATAGCCGTAGATGAAGACCGCATACAGGCCCACGATGGCGAACTGCGCGATGGTGGCCCGACGGGCGTGCACATCCAGCGGGTGCTTGCGCGCCGGCTCGTGAAGGACTCCGCCGGGTGTGGACACGACGCGCAGACCCTGGGGCCAGAGCCCCCAGCGCGTGCTCCATTCGGCGCGTCGCGCGAGCAGTTCATGGACCAGCCAGGCGATCAACCAGAAGGCCAGCAGGGCCATGAGCGCCTGCGGGGTCGTGGTCTGTAGATGATCGGCGGCCCCGCCGTCCTGAAGATTGGGCTGCTGCAGCAGCAATTCACGCACCGACTCCAGTACCAGGAGAGCGGCCAGAAGATCGAAGGGGATGCGCATCGAGTCGAGAACCCTGACCGAGAAGTACGCCGCGCGAACAGCCAGCGCAATGTAGAGGCTGAGATCGCACAAGACAATGACCTAATCCCGCAGCGGACTCCTCGCGGATCTGCGCTCCGGTCAGCCATCCCGCCACGACATGCCCCAATTCGTGAAGCGCCTGCATGTCCAGCCAGGAGAAGAGGTTTGTGTCATAACCCAGCGATGGTTGTGTGGGTTGCAGTCTCCGTGTGGGCCGTCAGGCGCCACGCACGTGTCCACTGCAGTAGACCTCCGGCGAATGCACACGCGCCGGCGAAAAGCCCCGCCTCGCGCCAGCCGCACGGCGCGTCGCCCGGCAGATGGCCCTGCAGCGCGCCCACGATGGCCGTGCCGGGACTGAACCGGAGCACCCATTCGACGGTGTTTCGGAACGCTTCGACACCAGGACCTTTCGAGCGCGCCCAACCCATCGAACCGTCAGGCGTCGAGATGAAGACTTCGGCCACGATGAAGGCGCCCATCGGCAGGGCGACGGTCCAGAGCAGCGCCAACCCAAGGTATGCGCGCGGCCAGCAACGTGAGGCGGCCAGCACCAGCCAAGCGCTGGCCCCCAGGATCAGCACCGCACGCAGGATCGCGCCGCTGGACAGCACCGTCACGCGGGCTGAAATCAGCAGGAAGAATCCCAGCGCCGCCGCCTGCCACAGACTCAGGAAGGCATACCGCCCGCTCCGCAGCCACGGCGATTCGCCGTGCGTGCGCGGATCGAAACTCCACGCGGGGGCCAACAGCAGGGCCAGGCTCAAGGCCGCCGCGGCCAGGCGTGCGGGAAGTGCCTCGATCGTGAAGAGATCCCACCCGGGCCAGACGCATGCCGCTACGAGCGCGGCCTGCGCGAGCGCGACGAAACTTAAGCCTGCCAGCACACGCGGCGTGATCAGCAGTGGGGACCCCTGCACAGGCAAGGTGCTCGGCTCGGTCACGCGAATTCAGCTCCGCTCTTCAATGGTTGAGCGCACGCCGCAACCCTGACGCCTTTTGCCAGAGAGCGCTGCCTAAAAATCCGTCATCTCTATGGCCCATGAGTCATGGCCCCGCCAGTATACCGTCCGACGCTGATTTCCTGCAGGACGAAAACAGAGACCCCGAGCCCGGGGGTGCGTAGCCGAAAAGTGACGTCCAGGACCTGGTGCATGGATACGAACCCGAAGCCGATCAAACAGAGCGCTGGGACCTGTGTGCGTATCCGTGGTGGGCTGTCAGTCTCAGCCAGTCCACGGACACCGCATAAGGCCGCGGTGTCCATGGCACCACCCACATCGCGCCACACACGTGCCCAAAGGGAAAATGAACGCCTGCGTTCCGACGAAACCGGTCACGCACCCCTCGCCCGGGGGCGTGTTTCATTCTCTCTACTCGTTTCTCCCATTCAGGTTAGGTGAGTCAAGCATGCGGCGTCCACCCGATGGAATCAGTTTGACTGCGCCGGGGGCATAGCTATACTCCTGGGCTTGTTCGAATGATCATTCAGCAGTGTGATCTGCCCGAGGAGGGATTCGATGTCCAGGCTTCGTCGCGGGCTTTCTATCTTCACAGTCCTTTGCGGCCTTGCCGGAACCGTGCCGGCGGCCGAAGTCAATCGTCAGGATTTCAGCGACCTGCAGAAAGTCGTCGAAGAACTCCGTACCAAACTGGCCGCTAAGAATGCAGCGCCTCAACCGACCGGTTCAATCGGCCGCGCCGACGCACTGATCGACAACAAGTATGGCCCCAACGCAAAAGTGGTCAGCAAGGACGGAAAGCTCACTGTCAGCGGGCTCTTTCAGATCTGGACCTACACCATCGAAAACGACAACCGGAATTACATCGCCGACGGCACCCGCACCAATGAACTGAACGATAACGATGGCTACCGCATCCGTCGCGCGGAACTGAAGTTCGGCCTGGACATCACCGACGATATCACCGCCGTCATCTCGATCGACCCGACGGGCGGCGACGAAGGCAACACCTTCCCCGGCCTGCCCAGCAATCAGGGACTGCTCGGACTCGTCCCGGGAGGGGCCGATTCAACCCTCGATGACATCAATAGAGATGGCCGCGGAAGCGAAAATGAGAACTCCTCCGAATCGTCATCGACCCGCGAACGCATGAATCAGGGCTTCGTGCGTGCCAACCGCGTTTTGCAGGACGCCTACCTCAACTTCCATCCCACCTGGATCCCGCACCACGACTTCACGATCGGCCAGTTCAAGGCGCCGGCCGGCGAGGAGACCTACCGCAACAGCGGCCAACTGGATTTCGTCGAACGCGCCATGATCAATCAGTTCGGCAATCAGCGCGATCTCGGGATCATGGTCCACGGCTGGTGGTGGAACGAGCGGTTCCAGTACTGGATCGGCGGCTTCAACAGTGCCGGTTCCTTCCAGAACACGTTTGCCAGCTTGCAGAACCGGTCGGACGACAACGACGCCAAGGACATCGCCTGGCGCCTGATGCTGCGTCCGCTCTGGAATCACGAGACGTTCGGCTCGCTGGAAGTCGGATTTGCCCGGCAGGACGGCGTGCATGGCGAGTCGGGCAAGGGCTATCTGAACGACGGCGGCTCCGTTATCCCGTCCGTGGACGGCCTCAGTCTGCAGGAGACGCACGCCAACCGCCAGTATGCCTGGGCCTGGTACCGGCCGGGCGGACCGGTACGCGGCTGGTGGCTGCGCGGCGAATGGGGCTCGATCACCGATCGACCGCTACCCGGCTTGGACGCCACCAACCTGCAACAACTGCGCCCACGTATGTTCAACCGCGAAGGCTGGTACTTCGGGACCGGCTATCGACTGTCCAAGAGCATCTGGTCGGATCGTCTCCAGAACAGCAGCAACTTCCTGGTCAAGATGCTCAACGGCGCCGAGTTCACTTACCGCTACGAAACCTTCGGCAACCTGCTGGTGGAAGATGCCGTCTACAACGTCGATGTAGGCGTGGGATTCCAGTCGGACTCCTCCGTGCGCACCGACATCTTCAAGAGCACCGTGCACACGTTCGGCCTGAATTACTACTGGAAAGGCTACAACGTCCGCACACAGCTGAACTACATGCTGGTGGACGAGTCCGAAGGCCACGCCGTGGACCCGCTCTACTCCGGGGGACCCGGCGGGAAACGCATCCGCGACGTCCGCAACAACGTCTTCGTGATCAGCCAGCAGATCCAGTGGTAGTTTAATCGTCCCGCAGACAACGCGCGGTAAGCAGGAATCCAGCCGCACGACAGAAGACACTGATCCGGAAATGTCCCACCTGAGGTATCTCGTACAGGAAGACCACCGCCGAGAATTTCGCCAACGCCCGCTCTTCTTCGATGTCCAGGATCTCGCGAGCCAGCGCTTCGATGCCCGACGACGTCAACTCCGGCATGCGCAGGTTCGACATGCGACCCTGGATGCGCATCCCTGGTGCCGCACCCGGTTTGAGGTAAACGGAAGTGGCGCCCGAACGCGCTGCGGCTGCCAGCAGTCGATCGATCTCACGGCTCAGAACCGGAACATCCTCTCCATCCACGATGGATCCCCCCCCTCGCTCCGTCAATCGCCCGGCACGCACCGGACGGGTATGCTCCGCCCGCGCAGGAACGCCCGGGCCTCGTTCAGTGTGTGCTGTCCGTAGTGGAAGATGCTCGCCGCCAGGGCCGCGTCGGCTTTGCCTTCCGTCAGCGCCGCCGCCAGATCCTCGAGGCCGCCCGCCCCACCGCTGGCGATCACCGGCACGTCGACCGCCTCGGCAATGGCGCGCGTCAATTCGAGGTCGTAGCCGGCCTTGGTGCCATCGGCATCCATGCTGGTCAGGAGAATCTCACCGGCCCCCAGATGCACGCCCAGTCGAGCCCAGCCGACCGCATCCAACCCCGTGTCCACCCGCCCGCCGTGGATGTAAACCGTCCAGCGCGGATGCCGGGAACGAAACGGGGCGATACGATCCATCATCTGGCGCATCCAGTTGAGCGTGTCCGTGCTGGACAGCCCCAGCGCCTTGCAGAGCGTCGGCAGACCGGCCTCCGAATCCCCCTCCCCGCCACGGAGCGGTGTGCACCGTTTGGCATCGATGGCCAGTACCATGCACTGCGCGCCGAAGGCGTTCGCCCCCGCACGGAGCAGTTCGGGGTTCTTCACCGCCGCCGAGTTAATGCTGACTTTGTCCGCACCCGCCCGCAGCAACCGGCGAACGTCGTCCACCGAGCGCAGGCCCCCGCCGACCGTCACCGGACAGAAACACTGCGCGGCGGTCCGCTCCACGATGTCGATGATCGTGTCTCGCCCCTCGTGGCTGGCGGTGATATCGAGAAAACACAGTTCGTCGGCGCCTTGCGCATCGTAGCGCGCAGCGATTTCCACAGGATCGCCCGCGTCTTTAAGATCCACAAAGTTCACGCCTTTGACCACGCGACCGCCGCGTACGTCCAGGCAGGGGATGAGGCGTTTCGCAAGCATGCTGGAAGAAATATCCGCTCCGGCAAGCGAATACAAGCGAACGGGGTCACAGCGGGACGGGCACGTCTTCCAGGATCTCGCTCAGGACGTTCTCGGCATCTCGCTTGCCGCCGGCATCGCGGCTCTTTTCGATGACGCGATGGCACAACACCGACATCGCCAGACGCTTGACGTCGTCCGGAATAACGAACTTCCGGCCCTCGACCACCGCGCTCGCCTGTGCGGCCCGATACAGCATCAGACAACCGCGGGGGGAGACGCCCAGTGCCAGCGCCTTGGAATCCCGCGTCCGCGCGGCAATCTCGAGGATGTAATTCACCAGCGTCTCGTCGACCGTCACCTGACGGGTGATCTCCTGCAGTTGGAGGACTTCCGTCCCGCTCACCACGGCCTGCAGGCTGTCCAAGGGATGCGCCAGCTTCTGGCTCTTGACCATGGCGCGTTCGCTGTCGCGATCCGGATAGCCCAGCGTCACACGCAGCATGAAGCGGTCGAGTTGCGCTTCGGGCAGCGGATAGGTCCCGGCATACTCGATGGGGTTCTCCGTCGCCATGACCATGAACGGCTGCGGAAGCGGATGCGTCACGCCATCCACCGAGACCTGGAAGTCGTTGAGCGCCTCCAGCAGCGCGGACTGTGTGCGCGGCGTCGTCCGGTTGATCTCATCGGCCAGAATCACGTTGGCGAAGATCGGCCCCGGATGAAAATGGAACCCAGCCTCGGCCTGGTCGTAAATGGAAACGCCCACGAGATCGCTGGGCAGCAGGTCGGGGGTGAACTGAAGCCGGCGGAACTGGCAGTCGAGGGACTTGGCCAGCGCGCGGGCCAGCGTCGTCTTGCCCACGCCGGGAACGTCTTCGATCAGCAGATGCCCGCGGGCCAACAACCCGATCAGTACCATCTTGACCGACTCCCGCTTGCCGACAATGGCTTTCTCGATGTTAGCGATCAGGACTGCGATCTTCTCGCGGACCGTCGCATCACCGTCGCCCTCGCGCAGGGCGCGCACGGCCTCCTCACGGGACATAGGCACCGCCTCGGCTGGACCGGGCAGTGACGTCAAGGATGTCGAATTCACCGATGTGTTCATGGGGGCCGTCTTCCGCTCCAAGACTGCAGGAAACGTCATGCTACCCTCCCACACGTCTTTCGGCAAGAGACCCCGGGAACGGGCAGCGACTCGATTGAGTTTTCCTTGACAAGTCAACGTGATCGTCCAGACTGGTTGCCCGCGGCATGCTTCCGGTGGGGGATTAGCTCAGTTGGGAGAGCGTCAGGCTGGCAGTCTGAAGGTCACGGGTTCGAGCCCCGTATCCTCCACCATTTCAATAT
>CAYSBP010000004.1:0-42969 GCA_964429255.1 uncultured Planctomycetia bacterium | reverse complement strand
TTTGCTGCGCTATGCGTTCAAAGGGATAGGGTGGCGCCGTTCTTGAGGAGCGCCACGTTTCGGGCGGCCTCCCGGCCAAGGCATGGACGAAGAAGCCCATCGGCTGTTTGCACCCCGCCATCCGTATGACCTCCCCGAAACCATCGGTATCATAGAACGGCAGACCTCATCGTGTGCATCTTCTTGCCCTTGAGCGGCCACGGACCTACACTCTGGCGGCGCGAAGCGGTAAGTCTTGTTGAAGGGGAAACTCGCCTACGGCGTCTAGACCGCTATGAGATTCACGTACTGTGCCCTCCTCCTTCTGGGCCTTGCCGGGTCCATCTCGACCTTGGCTGGCGAGCAACCGCAACTCCTGGAGCTGTGGAACGAGACGGTCTGTTATGTAAACAACGAGCGCATCGCCAAACGAGACGTCGAGCAGGCGATCGACCCCATGATCATGGCACGTCTCGAGGACTACCGCCGCCGCATGGTGGCCTCCGGCAACTGGACCGCGGAGACACAGAAGCAGTACCACGACCTGCTGATGCCCGACTTCCGCCGCGAACTGCGAAACCAGGTGCGTCAGAAGCTGATGCTGCAGGAGGCTACGGAGACGCAGATCGAGATCGACAAGGGCAACTATCAAAAACGCCTCGATAAACGGATCCAGGATCTGCGCCAGTACGGCGTGATGGGCAAACCGGGCTTCACACAGCCGGAAGTCAAGGAGTTCGTGCGAAGGCAGATGCTGATCCAGGAGTTCCAGGGTACCCTCGTGACCGCGCTGGACCTGCCCAACAAACCCCAGGTGCAGAAATACTACAACGATCACCTTTCGCAGTACATGCGTCCGCCGACGGTGAAACTGCGAATCATCAAGGTCACTTCGGAGGGTGACGGGAACGGCGAGACGCCTTACAGCCGTGCGTCGGACCTGCGCAAGGACGTCGTCGACTACGGCATCAACTTTGCCGACTTGGCACGCGAGAAGTCGGACGATCCCGAGACCCGCGCGCGCAGCGGCCTGATGGTCGGTCCCGAAGGCGAACCATACATCGACCCGGAACAGAACCGCATTCTGGCACCGGTCGTCCGCAGACTCGGGACGGGCTCCCTGGCCGAACGCACCTCCAAGGTCTTCGAGATGGACCATGGCTGGGCGATGGTCTTTCTGGAAGAACGCCGGCCCGCCGGCCCCGCTGAACTGGACTCGGCACTCTTTGACAAGATCCGCGAGACGTTGGTTCAGGAAGTGGTGAAGCGCAAGGAGAAGGAGTGGTTCCTGACGGCGCTCAAGCGCAGTCTGGTGCTCGATGGCAGTCCCACCCCGAAGCCGATTCCAGTATCCTTCTTCTTCCCCGACGACCCCACGGTGACCGACGACGTGAAGCCGGACCCAAAGACGGCCAAGGACAAAGAGAAGCCCGCACCGGCCAAGCCGTGATCGCATTGCCTTGCCCCGCGCAGATGGTAGAACCGTGCCCATGAGCGAACCGGTATCCGCCAACGAAAGCGCCTCGCCGCGCAAGACCTTTCCGCCGTGGCTAAAAATCAAATGGCCCGCGCGCTACGACGACCGCACCAGGCGGCTCCTCGATGGCCTGCGGCTGAACACGGTCTGCCAGTCAGCCGAGTGCCCCAACCTGGGCGAGTGCTGGAACCGCGGCACCGCCACCTTCATGATCCTGGGCGAGTACTGCACCCGCGCCTGTCACTTCTGTGCCGTCAAGACCGGACGCGGCGAATCGATGGAATCGCTCGCCGACGAGCCGGCGCGCGTCGCGCAGGCCGCCCAACAGCTCAAACTGCGCCACGTCGTCGTCACCAGCGTCAACCGCGACGACCTCGATGACGAAGGCGCCGGACATTTCGCACGCGTCATCTGCAGCTTACGCGAGGCCTGCGGCGCGGACCTGATCATCGAAGTGCTGACGCCGGACTTCCACGCCCGGGAAGACTGCCTTCGCACGGTGTTGGAGGCGGGGCCCGACCTCTTTAACCACAATCTCGAGACGATCCGCCGCCTGCACCCGGTGGTGCGTCCCCAGGCGAAGTACGACCGCAGTCTGGAGGTCATCCGCAGGATCCGCCAGTTGGACTCGCAACGAACAACCAAGAGCGGCCTGATGGTCGGGATGGGCGAGACGCAGGAGGAGATGCGCGAGGCGCTGCGCGACCTGCGTGCGGCCGGCTGCGAGATCCTCACCGTCGGGCAGTACCTGAGCCCGTCGAAGGAGCACTACCCGGTGGCCGAGTACGTGGCGCCGGACGTCTTCACGGCCTACCGCGAATACGCGATGGAGCTGGGTTTCCGCGCCGCCTTCTGCGGACCGTTCGTGCGGAGTTCGTACCAGGCGGAGCAGGTGCTTGAGCATTCGAGGTGGAAACGATGCTGATTACCGTCCCGCCCATGGGTGAACAGAAACGGACCGAAACACTGTTGAACACGTGGTACGTGACACCCGGCGTACAGGTGAAAGAAGGCGAGGACCTGGTTGAACTGGTCACCGACAAGGCCGCCTTCAACCTGCCCGCGCCCGCCAGCGGCAGAGTGCTGAAGTTGCTGGTCCCCGAAGGCCAGACGGTCAAGGAAGGCCAGGCGCTGATGGAGATGGAGGAGGCATGAAGCCTCGTAGCGGCCGTTTCATCGTCTTGGAAGGCCCCGACGGCGCGGGCAAGACGACGCAGCTTGAGCGGCTCGATGCGCAGCTCCAGCGCCGCGGCGTGAAGACGCGCACGGTCCGTGAGCCCGGCGGGACGATCGGCGGCGAGAAGATCCGCGCGATCCTGTTGGACGGCAAGGCCGACCACCTGACCGCGGTGACCGAGACGTTTCTCTTCCAGGCGGCCCGCGCGCAGTTGGTTCATGAAGTGATCCGGCCGGCGCTGGCGCGCGGCGAGTGGGTCCTGACGGACCGCTACTGGCTTTCGACGCTGATCTATCAGGGCTGCGCGGGCGGCGTCGATCCGGCCGAGATCCGGCGCTTGTCGAAACTGGCCACCGGCGGGTTGATGCCGGACCGCTATGTGGTGCTCTGGGTGCCGCTGAAGGAAGGCCTGGCGCGCCGCGCGCACCGCGCTGCGGACCGGATGGAATCGAAGGGCGCTGCCTTTGCGCGCCGGGTCAGCCAAAGCTACCGCCGTCTGGCGTTGACCTCGCGCGGACCGTTGAAACTCGTCGATGGCCGTGGCACGGTGGAGTCCGTTGCTGCGCGTGTCTGGAACCTCGTGGAGCCACTGCTGCCGTGAGCTGGGACGAACTGCTGGGACAGGAGGCCGCCGTCCGCTACCTGCGTCGCACGTTAAGCGCAGGGCGGTTCGCACACGGCTGCCTGCTGGAAGGCCCGCAAGGCGTAGGCAAACGAACAGCGGCGGTCGTGCTGGCGCGCGTGCTGCTCTGTCACAACCCGCCCGCGCCGGACGAGGCGTGCGGCGAGTGCAAGTCGTGCCGTTGGCTGCGCGACTACCGTGGCGGCTTGAGCGAACATCCCGATCTGGTGATTCTCTGGAAGAACCCGAACGATCAAGTCGGCTCGCGTCCGTTGCGCGATGAGGAGGCGCTGATCCCGCTCGAGACGATGCAGTACCTCTCCGAGCAGCTGCACCGCGCGCCGCGCAGCGGACCTCGACGCGTGGCGCTGATTCCCGAGGCGCATCGGATGTGCGGCGGGCAGGCCGAGGCGGCCAATGCCTTCCTGAAGACACTCGAAGAGCCGCCGGCCACCTCCGTGTTGATCCTTACGTCCAGCCGGCCGGAGGCGCTGCTGGAGACGATGGTCTCGAGGCTGCAGCCGGTGCGGTTGCGGCGATTGTCGAGCGAGGCGATTCGCGAAGGGCTGGTGCGCGCCAGGCGCACGGCCGACGATCCCTCCGTGGCCTTAGCGGTGGCGATGGCGGACGGCAGTCTGGGTCGAGCCAAGGAGATGCTGGATGGTGCTCTGGGCCGCTGGCGGGCCGCGTTACTGAAGGAACTGGGGCAGGTGAATCCGCTTTCGTGTCCGCGTTTCGGGTTGGCGCTCTGGACGCTGGCCGAAGAGGAAGGTGAACGCTTGTTTGAGGAGTCCCAGTCGGATGACACCTCGGCGGACGAGGGCGCGGAGAAGGAAGGCGAAGAGGAGGGGGCGGACGAAGAAACGCGCAAGACGGCCGCTGGCTGGAAACGCTACGTCTTTCTGCGGCTGCTGGAGCTGTGCGAAGCGGCCTTCCGGGATGGGTTGCTTGCCGCCGCAGGTGCGGGTAATCTCTCGCTCCTGACCGGACCCGAAGGTCCGTTGGCGGAGAAGCTGGCGAAGCAGTTCGGCGCAGCGGGATGCGAACGCGTCCTGGAGTTTCTGCGCGACGCGCGACGAGCGAACCGGCTGTACGTGCGTGGCGATCTGATTGGCCGCGTGCTGGCGGGGCGGATGGTGGAGCATCTTCGCGCATGAACCGCGTTTGCCTCCGTGTCTCCGTGACGCCGTGGTGAATAGTCCGGGTCAGGCTTGACCTGTGGTGAGCGATCCGAATCAGCGCCCGCGGTGAGCGGGAGCCTTACATAGAGGTGGTTTCATGTTCCTGGTTCATGTGCGATACGGGGCGGTGAGTCAGCAGGAGGGCATCGTTTCCGATATCGATGATCTTTCCCTGAACGAGAAGGTCGTGCTGAAGACCGAGCGCGGCACGGAACTGGGCACGGTGACATCGAAGCCTTCGCAGCTTGGTTCGGACGTGCAGTGGACGGGGGCCAGCCGCATCCTGCGCCGCGCAGCGTCCGAGGACCTTGCGCGTCAGCGCGAATTCGACTGCATGCACCGCAAGAAAACCGAAAACGCCTGCCGTGAGATGATTCTGCAACAGAAGCTGCCTATGCAGTTGGTGTACGCCGAATACATCCTGGGCAACGAGAGGCTCTATTTCTATTTCATGAGCGAGACGCGGGTGGATTTCCGCAACCTGGTGCGCGATCTGGCGCGGCAGTTTCAGACGCGAATCGAGATGCGGCAGATCGGACAGCGCGAAGCCGCCCGGCTGGTGGGCGACTACACCTGCTGCGGCCAGGAACTCTGCTGCCGCTGTTTCATGCGAAAACTTGAACCCATCCCGATGGCCATGGCGCGGCTGCAGAAACAGTCGCTGGATCCGTCCAAGATTTCCGGCATGTGCGGCAAACTGAAATGCTGTCTGCGCTTCGAGGACCAAGTCTACAATGAACTTCGGAGACAACTGCCCGAGCGAGGCAAACGCGTTTGTGTGGGCGAAACGTGCGGCAAGGTGGTGGGCTGCGACGTCTACAACCAGCGGGTCAGTGTGGAGACCGTTGGGGGTAGTTACGTGAACGCAGCGTTGGCCGAGGTGAAAGAGGCGCCGGCGGGCGCGTACGAACAGGCCCTGCAGACGGCCTCTGCGGCGGCGGCGGAAAGCGCGCGTCGGGTGGCGTCCTCGGGGCGGTTCCCGGCGGCCGGTCGCGATCGTCCGAACGGCCGTTCCACTCAGGTATCGACGCCTCCGCCGTCCGGTGGCCAGCCGGCTGAGCTTCGCCCACCCGCCCACCCGGAACGTCCAAGCCGTCCCAACCGCCCCGACCGTCCTTCACGCCGTCCGCCGCCTGCCGGACAGGATACGCCGGGACAGCCGGAAGGCTGATGCCGTAACGCAGACGGCACCAGCGCCGCCATCGGCCTCCCTGCACTCTTTCGATGCGATCCTTCACCGGGCACCTGAACGGCCTGGAATTTGGTCTCGGTACTTGACTTCCATCTACCTTGGGGTCACACAGGGGCCTCGAACCATCGGGAGATTCTGCATGGCGCGCACTCCATTCGGCAAGAAGGATTCTGAAGTTACGCCCGCCGTGTCCGCTTCCGCCGGGCCTTTCATTACCGAATTCGACCTGCACCTGCTGGCCAAAGGTGATCACTTCGACGCGTACAACAAGCTTGGTGCGCACCCGGCCGAGAAGGACGGCCAGACCGGAACGTATTTCGCCGTCTGGGCACCCAACGCGCATTATGTGGCCGTCATCGGTGACTGGAACGGCTGGAATCCGGCGACGCATCCCATGCAACGCCTGGCCGATTCGGGTTTCTGGGACTGCTTCATCCCCAACATCGGCAACGGCGCGGTCTACAAGTACTTCGTCGATTCGAAGAACTGCGGCATCAAGCAGCAGAAGGCCGATCCGTACGGCTTCTATCACGAACTGCGCCCGCGCACGGCCAGCATCGTCTGGGATCTGACCAGGTACCAGTGGAACGATGCCGAATGGATGGCGACCCGCAAGGCGCGCCACAGCGTGAACGCACCGGTCTCGATTTACGAAGTCCACCTAGGTTCGTGGATGCGCGCGCCGGAAGCGAACACCGCCGGGCACATGCTCAACTACCGCGATCTGGGTCCGCGCCTGGGTGACTACTGCAAACGCATGGGCTTCACGCACGTCGAACTGCTGCCGATCACCGAGCATCCCTTCGACGGTTCGTGGGGTTACCAGACGACCGGTTATTTTGCGCCGACCAGTCGCTTCGGGACGCCGGACGATTTCCGCGCCTTTGTGGACGCGCTGCATCAGCGCGGCATCGGCGTGCTGCTGGACTGGGTGCCGGCGCATTTCCCAAAGGACGAGCACGGCCTGGCGCTCTTCGATGGCACGAGGCTGTACGAGCATTCCGACTGGAAGGAAGGCGAGCACAAGGACTGGGGTACGCTGATCTTCAACTTCGGTCGCTGGGAAGTCCGCAACTTCCTGGTGAACTCGGCGCTCTTCTGGCTCGACAAGTACCACCTCGACGGCCTGCGGGTAGACGCCGTGGCGTCGATGCTCTACCGCAACTACTCGCGCCAAGAAGGCGAATGGATACCGAACCAGTATGGCGGCAAGGAGAACATCGAAGCCATCGAGTTCCTCCGTCACATGAACTACTGGGTCTACAACAAACACCCCGACGTGATGACGATGGCAGAAGAGTCCACCTCTTGGCCCATGGTCTCGCGTCCAGTTTATCTGGGCGGCCTGGGCTTCGGCCTGAAGTGGGACATGGGGTGGATGCACGACACGCTGCGGTACTTCAGTAAGGACCCTGTGTACCGCAAGTTTCACCACAACGACCTGACCTTCCGGATGCTCTACGCGTGGCACGAGAATTTCATCCTGCCGCTTTCGCACGACGAAGTCGTTCACGGCAAGGGGAGCCTGCTCGGCAAGATGCCCGGCGACTACTGGCAAAAGTTCGCCAACCTGCGTGCGCTCTTCGGTTTCATGTTCGCGCAGCCGGCCAAGAAGCTGATCTTCATGGGCGGTGAGTTCGGGCATTTCCGCGAATGGTCCGAAGCGATCAGCCTGGACTGGCACCTGCTGGAACACCCGATGCACCGCGGTTTACAGAACTGGGTGGCCGATCTGAACCGGGTTTATCGCGAAGAGAAGGCACTGCATGAACAGGATTGCGAGTCCGGCGGGTTCGAGTGGGTGGACTGCAACGACAGCGACAACGGCGTGATCGCGCTGCTGCGCTACAACCGCGACCGCAGCCAGAAGATTCTCTTCGTGGCGAACTTCACGCCGATCCCTCGCAATGGCTATCGCGTCGGCGTTCCGGAAGGCGGGCACTGGCAGGAGTTGTTGAACAGCGACGCGTCCTGCTACGGTGGCAGCGGCGTGGGCAACTTTGGCGGCTTCCACGCGGACCACTGGAGCTGGCACGGCCGGGATCACTCGCTGAACCTGAACCTGCCGCCACTGGGGGTTGTGGCCTTCAAGAAGCAGTAGTTCGTGGCGGGTGCCCCGTCGATCGCATACGCGGCGGTCTATCCGCTGGCCATGACCCCGCGCGTCTTTTCGGCGCAACGGATGGTACTGCTGGTGGTGTGAGGGGTCTCTGCTATTCCCAGAGACTTCGGGTGGACGAGAGCGAGACGCCCAGCGGGAGGATCTTCTGCCCTGCGGGGACCTCGACGGCGAACTTGGTGGCGGGGATGGGGGTGTTGACGTGGAGTTCCTCGACGAGCATCTCGATGGAACGCTGTTCATTTCGCGGGGTCAGGACCAGGCGGCCCGGGTAGATCAGCCCGGTCGATTCGCCCGCGCGCGGGCCGGGGAAACGGTAGTCCGCGTACTGGATGCAACCGAGCACGCGACCGGCGACCCCGAGGATTTCCTGCTGGTCAACGACGGGTTGAGAAGGTGAAAGGGCGAGACGCCGGACGCGCCGGCAGGCGGGGCCTTCGCCTTCCAGGACCGTGATGAACTCGCGTCCCTGGGCCACGCGCAACCGGCGTTCGACGGCGCGGGCGGTCCAGGCGCGCGGGAAGAAGAGGTCGTGTGCGTTCCCGGCCAGCGCCAGCAGTGTGAGGTCGTTGTCGCCGTGGGCCAGCACGTCCATGCGCGTGCCGCGGAAGAAACGCTCCCGGCGCGGCAGCCAGAGTCCGACTTCGTCGCCGCAGAAGGACAGGTCGATCAGCAGTGATTCCCCGTGCTTCAACCGCAGCCGCAGGTTGCCTTGCGCGTCGCCGAGGTAAGCGCCATTCAGCGTGACTTCCCGGTCGCGGGCGACGTCGTGCAGGACGACCGTGAGCCGTGCCACGACCGTCTGCGTGTCCTTGCGACGTTCGTCCAGTTCGCGGACGACCTGGACGAGACGGTCCAAGTTACGCGTTGCGGTCGGTGCAACGGCGTCAAGTCCGACGGCCGGGCGAACTGACCCGACCAGTGCGGCGATTCCACAGAGCGCCAGAAAGGGGAGCGAACCGTTGATCGATCTCATTCGCGTTGCAGTCCGTAGCGGCTGACCTTGGCGTACAACGTCGAACGGCTCAGCTTCAGCCGCTCGGCCGCCTTCTTGAAGTTCCACTGACAGCGTTCGAGGACCAGTTTCAGGGTCGCGCGTTCCGCGCCCTCGAGCGGGTTCTCGCCGTCGAGATCCAGATCGAAGGCCTCGGCGTTGGCCGGCGGATGGCCGTTCCCGTTGCCACCTACGGCGGGGAGGATTGCGGAAGAGAACGCTTTCGCGAGGGCCGACGAACCACCGCCGTTTTCGGTGGACGCAGAGGGCATCGGCGGCGATGGCGGGAGGACCGGCGCCGGGACGCCAGCTGCATCCGCCGAGACCGGCCGGAACTGTCCCCACCAGGTCAGGTGATCGGTCTGCAGTGTCGGGCCCTGCGCCAGGACGCAGGCGCGTTCTATGACGTTCTCCAGTTCGCGCACGTTTCCAGGCCAGGCGTGTTGCTGCAGCAGCGTCAAGGCCTGAGGCGCGATTTCCAGCGGTCCCCGCCCGATCTTCCCGCGTGCGCGTTTGAGGAAATGGAGCGTCAACGCCGGAATGTCCTCCGGTCGTTGGCGCAACGCCGGCAGGTGAATCGGAAAGACGTTGATGCGGTAGTACAGGTCCTCGCGGAACTTGCCGTCCGCCACAAGCTGTTCGAGTTTGCGGTGCGTAGCGCAGACCAGGCGGAAATCCACGGGGATCGACTGGCTGCCGCCGATGCGCTCGATCTCGCGCTCCTGCAGAACGCGCAGGAAACGGACCTGCATGGACGGCGGCATCTCGGCGATTTCGTCGAGGAAGAGCGTCCCGCGGTTGGCCCGTTCGAAGCGCCCGACATGGCGGTCGGCCGCGCCCGTGAAGGCGCCCTTCTCGTGACCGAAAAGCTCGGATTCCAGCAGTGTTTCCGGCAGGGCGGCGCAGTTCACCTTGACGAACGGCCCGTTCACCCGCTCGCTCTGGCGCTGGATGTAGTTGGCCAGGATCTCCTTGCCCACACCCGTCTCGCCGAAAATCAGCACCGTGGAATCCGTCTCCCCGACGGCACGTGCAAGCGAGAGGACGCGCTGCATCGTCTCGCCCGAACCCACCGGCGCCACGTCCCCGCCCGTGAGATCCTTGAGGCGGCGACGCATCGACTGGAGTTCCAGGATCTTGCTGACCACGCCGGTTAGTTCGGCCACCCGGATGGGCTTGCTGAAGAAATCGGCGGCTCCCTGCTTCATCGCCTGGACCGCCAGTTCGATATCGCCGTAGGCCGTCAAGAGGATCACTTCCGTCTCGGGCGAACGTGCCTTAACCGACGAAAGCACCTCCAGACCGTTCATCTGGGGCATTCGCAGATCGGTGATCACCAGATCGACCCAGCGTTCTTCCTGTGTCTTCAAGGCCTGGGCGGGATCGTCGAAGGTCAGCACGCGCCGGCCATGGCCGCTCAGTGCCTCCTCGATCAGATCCAGCGTCTCGCGTTGATCGTCCACGACCAGGATCGTCATTACATCCATGGATGAAGGGACCTCGCCCAGTTGTTCAATTCGTACGCGCAAGCCGGAGGCATGCGCTACATCAGACTAGCACGCCGTGGGCCAGTGTCCGGAATTCCGGATTGTCTTTTGTTGGAGGATGGAGAGGAACGATGGAGTTGGCAGGAACTGCCGGACGGACAAAAGGGCGACTACTATGGATCACCTATACCCGGAGAAGAATGCATCGGCAGGTCGATGCGAAATGTGAGCCCTCGTCCCCGCGCACCCTTCGCCGAGATACTCCCGCCGTGTGCCTCGACCATTTCGCGGGCGATGGCCAGTCCCAGGCCGCTGGAGGCCTCCCCGGCCGTCGGTTTGCTGCTGCCACGATAGAAGCGTACGAAGAGTTTCTCGATCTCTTCCTGCGGCAGTCCCTGCCCATTGTCCGCGACCACGAAGGAAACGCGGTGCTGCGAATACTCCAGTGACACGACAATCTTCTGCCCGGAGGCGCAATACTTCACGGCGTTGTCCAGCAGGTTGGCCAGCACCGTGTGGAGGCGCTGACGGTCTGCCAGGATGCCCGGCGCGGGATCGGATGGGCGGCAGACTTCGAACGCGATACCCTTTTGGCGCGCCAGTTCCTCGTAAAGCCGGCAGACTTCGTCCAGCAGGGAGAGGGGACAGCAGGTCGTGAGTTCGAGGGAAACGCTGTGGCTGCGGTGGCGCGAGAACTCCAGAATCTCGCCGGTGAGCTGCAGGCACTGTTCCGTTTCACGGCAGATCAGGTGGAAATACTCGCGCACCAGCGAGGCGCTGGGCAGCGGTCCGTCGGCAGAGACCATTCGGGCCAGACCCAGAATGCCGCCCAGCGGTCCGCGCAGGTCGTGGGCCAGCACGCCGAGGATCTCGGTGTGTTCCTCCTGCATCTGAAGGATGTCGGCACGCATCTCCTCGAGTGTCGCTTCCAGGCGCTGCACGTACTCGCGGTAGTGCTGGCGCCGGCGGCCCAGCACATGAGACAGGGTCAATAGACTCTCGAACTCGCCGGACGCGTTGACAACGATGAGATAGGATGAACGTTTCTGTTCGAACAGCTTCTCCGCCTCGAACGGACTTAGCGGGGGCGTGATCAGGTCCTTGCACGGGCGCATGGCTTCACCTGCCATCCGGCAGTCCATCCCGCCCCGCAGGATTCGCAACAGCAAGGCGCGGGCGTCCAGGATCCCCACCGGACGCCGGCTCGGCTCCTCAAGGACGACCGCTGCATCCAGACGGCAGGAAGCCATCGCGGCGAGACAATCGGGTAACGGGGAATTCGTAGTGACCAGCGCGACGTCCGAAATCTCCGCGGTCGACGACTCTGCCTGCTCCAGAGGAGCCACGCGCCAAGGGGTTTCGGAGTCCGACCGCACACTTGTCATTTGAAATGCTGCACCAGTTCCGTGTAGTCGCGCATCACGTCCGTGGCAATCTGCACGCAGTCGGCCGTCTCGAGTCCCAGTACGCGCGACAGGTTGGACGAAAACAGTGGATCGGTGATCTCCAGCCGCACCAGACCGCGATTCTCACCGGGCGTATCCACCACAAGGGCACGGACCAGGGCATCGGCGGCCGTCAGCAACCCTGGGCCGTGATCCACCTGGCCACCCCAGTCCTCGTCATGGTGCCGCTCGACCAGTCCCGCCAGCGTCTCGGATATCTTCCAACGACGTAGCAGCGCGGCGCCCAATTCGTCATGTCCCACGTTCCAGCGCCGCCGCTCCTCATCCAGTGTCAGGCGGCCATGCAACCCACTCCCATAGATAGCTGAACTGCCAGCAGGATCGTGACGCGCCAGGGCCAGTTTTCCGATGTCGTGCAGAATGCCGGCTGTGAAAAGCTCTTCCGGCATCACACCACGCTTCCGCTGGGCCAACGCCCGTGCCATCAACGCAACTTTCAGGACGTGCTCCAAGAGCGTCTCGTTATCCCACTGCGTGTCGGTCTCCGAATAGACCGAACTCATCTGCGCCGCAACCGTCAACGACCAGATCTCGCGGAAACCCAGCCGGAAACACGCCTGCTCCACACTGTGGATGCGTCGCGGTAGTGAATAGAATGCAGAGTTGACGACGCGAAGCACCTTCACGGTCAGGCTCGGGTCGGTTGATAGCAGGCGCGCCAGATCGCTGATGGTCGTGTCCGGATCCTTCAGCGTCTGCAATAAACCCGCCAGAACCGCCGGACACATCGGCAGTTCTTCCCCTTTCAGAATCTCATCCGCCGCAGTTTTCGACATGCTCACTATCCGTGATCCAGAGCGGTGACCCGTTACCCGAATCCGAGCTAACAGCCAAGATCAGATCGGGAAGAATTTGCCTGCCCCCCTTGCTTTCGCAAGGATCCTACTTCTTTTGTAGATTGCAAATCCAATGCCGAATCTCGTCCGGTTTCTCAGACAATCTAACCAGGACTATCTTTGCATCCGGTACTGTAGCAGGATGGGACATCGGTCGTATTTCAAAACTCTTTAGTGAAAAAATGAATATCTATAACTCATTTTTACAAGATGCTTTAAGATCAAGATTGAGGTTTTTTTTGATTTGGTCTCCTCTTTGATAACAACAGTTCCGGTATGATGGTTTCTCAGTAAGGGTTCTGGCCTCCGGATGGGTGCAACTCCGGTGAGTGCCAGCGCGGAGGCCCGAGCATGGAACCGAGTGTTCTTGTCGTTGATGACGATCCTTGCATCCAACGGTTGTTGGACCAGATGCTCCAAACCCTTGGCTATCGGGTGGTGTTGGCAGGAAATGGGGAGGAAGCTTTAGCGAAGCTGGTTGAGCAGTCCGTCAACCTGGTCCTGCTCGACCTCAATCTCCCCGGCATGGACGGCCTGGAGGTCTTGAAGCGCGTGCGCAAGAGCAAGACGCGCCCGGCTGTTGTGCTGATGAGCGGATCGGTGTCGATCGAGGATGCGGTGCAAGCCATGAAGTCGGGGGCCTGTCATTGTCTGACCAAACCGCTCTCGCTGAAGGACCTGGAACAGACCCTCCGCGAAGCGCTGGCGCGTCAGCAGTTGGGCGAAGCCAGCGATAACCCGGCGGATCCTGTGCTGGTCTGTGCCAGTCCTGTAATGCGTGAGGTCAATGAACTGGTCAAACGTGTTTCGGACAGTCCGGCAACCACGGTCCTGTTGACGGGCGAGACGGGGACGGGCAAGGAGGTTATTGCGCGCGAACTGCACCGAGGCGGCGTTCGTCGTCATGGACCGTTCGTAACCTTGAACTGCGCGGCGTTGCCGGCCCAGTTGCTGGAAGGAGAGCTTTTCGGTCACGAACGCGGCGCCTTTACGGATGCCAAGGCCTCGCGCTGCGGCTACTTCGAAGAAGCGGATGGCGGGACGCTTTTTCTCGATGAGATTGGCGAACTGCCGCTTCCGCTCCAGGCCAAACTGCTGCGCGCCCTGCAGGAACGCGTTATCCGCCGTATCGGCGGTAACCGCGACATCGCAATTGACGTGCGCGTGGTGGCCGCCTCCAACGTCGACTTGGTCGCTGCCGTGGAAGAAGGCCGGTTCCGCGAGGATCTCTTCTTCCGTCTCAGCGTCATCCCCATCTACGTTCCCCCGCTGCGCGAGCGCAGGGAGGCCATCGTTCCGTTGGCACAGCACTTCTCCCGGCTCTTCGCCCAGCAATTCAAGCGGCCTGTGCGCGATTTCACCGAGTTGGAGCGGACGGCGCTGCTCGGCTACGAATGGCCGGGCAACGTCCGCGAGCTTAAGAACTGCATCGAGCGATCCGTCCTTCTGGAAACGCCCCTTGATATCACTTTGAACGCCTGCGAATCGAAACCCGTCCACAAGGCGGAAGACACGATGGTTCTCTCTCTCGAAAATCCCAGTCTGGCCGAGGCCGAGCGTCTGCTCATCCAGCAGGTTATGGCACGCGTGAACGGAGATGAACGTTTGGCGGCCGAGATGCTGGGCATCCACTCCGTCACCTTGTCTCGAAAGATGGACACGTACACTTCCGAGGGTACGTATACCGACAAGGTGTTCTCCTCCTGATGGTCTCATACAGGTGATGCATGGTTGCAGTGGCGGTTGCCAAATGCAACGTAACCTGTAGGATGGCAATTGTGTTGCGGATGGCCATCGAAGTCTTGAAATCGTACCGTCTTAGTATGTACAGGAAAATTCCGCATGCCTCCGGTTTTGCCTTCCGGTTGGCCTCTGGATTGCGCCGGAGACACGAAGGGTGTATTGTGTCCACCGAGCACGAAAGCGACGAGGTCACCACGTGTCAAATGGATTGAAAGAAAAGCTGGTCCTGGCGGGTGGCAGCCTCAGTGTGGCAGCCTTGGTCTGCGGAATCGGCCTTCTGCTCAAGTCGCCCACCTCAAGTGCTGTCCCCGCGCAGGAACCGGAAACGAACTCTTCGGCGGATACGGGTGCCGCGTCCGGCCACGGCGAAGCCACGGCGAAAGGTGATCAGGACAAGGCCGCCCCCGCACGTGGCGCCGGAAAGTCGCACGATGAATCGAGACCGGCCCATGGTGAAGACACGGGGGACGGTGCAAAGGCCGCGCATGGCGCCGAAGCGGAGCCCGGCGGTTCCGGCCAGAGCACGCCAGAGAGCAAGTTTGCCAGCGCTTCCGATGCGTCCGTCGAACCCGAGATCTGGCGGGGGAGGGGCGACGCCGCAGTCGCGTGTGGCCGTTACGACGATGCCATCCGCTACTACGGCATGGCGCTGAAGAAGATTTCACCGGAGCAGAAGGCGGAATGCGAACTTCGTCTGGCGGACGCTACCTGGCGCTCGCCTTCGCTGCCGGCCCAACTTCGCGCCCAGAAGGCGCTGGAGGGCTACTCGCGCATTCTCGCCGAGGCGCCTAAGAGTCGCGAGGCGGTTGAGGCGCAGTTCCAGGTGGGTAACTGCCTGACCGTGCAGAACCGCTGGCAGGAGGCGTTGGAGGCGTTCGATCGCTACGAGAAGGCTTATCCACTCGGAGTGCACAGGGATGAGGTTCGCTATCGCCGGGCTGAAGTGTTGTCCGTCCTTGGGAGTCCCGATCAGGCCAGCGAGATTCTCGAGGAACTGGTGAAGGGCGAGCGCAACACCGAGCGGAAATCCAAGGCCATCCTGCTGTTGGCACGGGTCAAGTTGCAGATGGTTCGAACGGATCCTCTTGCGCCTGCGCAGGGACTGCCCGAGACGCACCGCGAGGAGATCGAATCGCGGGTGCCCGGGCCCAACGAAACCAGCGAGGCCGGAAGCGGCGATCGCAAGGCCTTGCCAATGGTGGCGCGACAGGTGATCGCCGTGCCCTCACCCCGTGGCGTTTCAGAAACGCAGTGGGCGGGCATCATTCGCAGTGTCGAGTCCGGAAACCTGAGTCAGGCGCAGCGGGTCGTGCAGCCGTACATGGAACAGAAAGACCACCCGGAGCAGAACGCCCTGGTCATGGCGCATTGGGCGCGGCTGCTGAAAGCGGTGGCCGAGCACGGCGCCCTGGACCTGCCGATGGATGGAATCATGATTTCGTCGAGGGCGGAATAATGCGCGGCCACAGACGATTCATCAACCTTTTCGTGCCCGTGTTGCTGGCCGGACTGCTGGGTTCCTGCGGTCTTCGAGAACCGCTGGAGCAGGTGGATCAGGTCATGACGAGCCTGGAGTTCAACGAACCGTCCGATCGTGAACGCATGATTGCGGGTGAAACGGTGATTCCTCCGCCAGGCGAAGTTCGGCAGCAACGCGAACAGCGCAAGAAGGAAAACGCCGAAGAGAGCACACTCAAGCTGCTGGCCGATCTTTGCCGACGGCAGGACGAGTATGAGCAGGTGCAGGTCTTGATGCGCGACGAGATGATCCGCATGGCAAAGGAACGCGCACCAGCGGCCCAGGCCATGTCGGAGGAGACGTCCAGACGCTTCGGCGAGCTGGAGCAACGCCTGCTGAACATCGAACAGCAGATCGCGGCATTGGCCCAGACGATCGACCGGGCAAACCAGCGCACGCCGCCGCCGGACCCTCCGACAACGGTCGAGCAGGAACCCAGCACATCCCTCGAACCACGGCCTGTGGTTCCCGATTCCGAACCGAAGAAACCGATGCTCAGCTCGAAGGATCCGACGGCACCCGTCCTGCCCGAACCCCATGTCTTTCCTCTGCCCAAGGCGGTCGCCCTGGCGGAAGAAGCGAAGACGTCTCCTCCGATTCCCGCCCTGCCGCCTCGCACGGCCCGCCAACCACGTACCTTCACACCGAATGCGCAGGCCTTGCGTGCCAAGGCCCGGCGCGCCTTTGAATGGATCATCAACGAGTACCCGAACACCGACGGACTGATCGATGCCCGCCTGAATCTGGCCCAGATGGCACTGGAAGATGCGGATATCCCGGAGGCGCTGAAACAGTACGAGAGTCTGGCCGCAGAACGGCCCGAGGAGACGCGCGCGTTGGAGGCCTGTTACGAGGCAGGACGGCTGCGCAGCGAGCTGGGCAATTTCGCTGAGGCGCGCAAACACCTCTATGCCTGTGCGGACCGGGCCCCCGAATGGCGACTAGCCCCCCTGGCTCTCCTGGAGGCCGCCAAGACCTTCGACCTAGAATCCGCCTACGGCCAGGCCTTGACCGGCTACACCGACGTCCAGTACCGCTTCCCCGCTTCGGCGGCCGGACGCGAGGCACAGCGACTGCGCGCCGATCTGCTGCTAAAGCTGGGACGACCGGCTGAGGCACGTAAAATGTATGCGGAGATGGGTGCGAACCGGGATCCCTCCAACACGCATCGCACGCATGCCTGGCTCCAGACCGCCCGCTCGTTCATGCTCGAAAGACGCTTCCACGACAGCGCCAACGCACTCCTCGAATTCCTGATGGAGAACCTCTCCGATGAGGACGGGGGCGAGGCTCTCTGTCTCTACGCAGAAGCGCACACCGGCATGGGCGAATCGCTGGACGCCGCCCGTGCGCTGGCCCGCGTCGCCGAGAAGTATCCCACCTACTCGAAAGTCTTCGATGCGCAGCAGAGGGCTGGCGAGGAGTTCCTGGCGCTTGAGCTGGCCGGCGCCGCAGCCGAGCAGTTCCAGAAGATCTTGAAGGCGCTGCAGACGGCGCCGATGGCCCAGCGGGGCGAGCAGGAGCCGCGTGCGCTGCTGGGGCTTGCGCGCGCGCAGCGGATAGGCGGGAAGCCGGAGGATGCGATGGCGACTCTACGCCGGCTGCGCACGCAATTCGCCGACCATATACTGGCCCAGGCTGCCGATCTGGAACAGGCGGAACTGATGGTAGCCGACAAGCGGTTCGGAGACGCGGCCGCACTCCTGGGCTCGTCGGCACAAGCCTATCCCGGCGCGGTCCTTTCGGCGCGTGCGCTGATCCGCAAGGCCGAACTCGAGGAACGGGTCGTCTCCTCCGAACAGGCCGTCGAAACCTATCTCAATCTCAAGGCCGCGGAACTCGAACCGTCGGCCGCGGCGACCTGTGCCTTCCGCCGTGCGGTCTGCCTGATGCACCTGAATCGCGAGGCCGAGGCCCTGGTGGTGCTCGATGAACTCATTTCGAGCGATCAAACACCGCCGACCCTGCTCGCGCTGGCCCGCTTCCAGATCGCCCTGGCGTTCGAGCGACAGGGCAAGTTCGGCGAGGCGTTGGTCGCCTATCTCGATTTTGTGGACAAGTCCGGCCCGGCAGCGGAGGCCAGCCCGGAACTGCAGTCGCTGCTCGCGACCGCCCGCTGGAAAGCGGAAAAACTGCAGTGGCTCCGTGGACTCGGTACCACGGTATCGGATGCCGATGTACGAACCCAGAAACTGTGAGACGCCGCGGCCCATGGACGCGCTGAGCATACTATCGCAGAAGAACCCAGCAGCCCCCGTGCCTGCGGAGCCGTCTTCACTTACCCAGACTCACCTGCCCGCTGCGGTGCAGCACTTCCTTCACTCGTCGGCCGAGGCGGAACGTGCCTTCAACGCCCTACGCGTCCGCGTTGAGGAACTGAAGATCGAACTGGACCAGACCAACCGTCAGTTGCGCGAGAAGGTGCAGGAACTCGACTACCTCAGCGGACACTTGGTTGCCTTGCTTGAGAGTCTGGCTGACGGTGTCGTGGCCGTCGATCAGATGGGCATTATTCGGGTGTTCAATGCGCCGATAGAACGTCTGAGCGGGCATCCGGCCCACCAGATGATCGGCCGGCCACTCTCCGAATGGCTGACCCCCGACGGCGTTCCGCGCCGGCTGGTCGAGGAGTCGCTGCAGGGTTTCGCGCCGCAGCGCCGCGTGCGCACGCTGCTGCCCAAGAGCGACGGACAGACCTGCCCGGTGGCCGCCGCGGCCTGCCCGGTCAAAGACAAATCGGGCCAGACCTTGGGCGCCGTGCTGATCCTGCAGGACATGGCCGAGATCGCCGAACTCCAGCAACAGATGCAGCGCACGGCCAGCCTGGCTGAACTCGGCCGCATGGCCTCCGTCGTCGCACACGAGATCCGCAACCCGCTGGGCGGCATCGAAGGCTTCGCCCAGTTGCTGCAGAGCGATCTGGCCGGTCAGCCCGAGCGCCGGCGCTACGTTGATCTGATGCTCGAAGGGCTCCAGGACCTGCACCGCTTCGTCGACAGCCTCTTGACCTTCTCGCGCTACCCTTCGTTGCGCCTCGAAGAGGTGGATCTCTGCCAGATCCTAAAGGAACTGATCGAACTGGTCCTACAGGACCGGCAGCTGCACAAGGGCCAGTTCCGGCACCAGTTCCAGGGGCCGGCGAGCGCCTGTTTGCTGGCCGATCGAAGTGCGCTGCGGCAGGTCTTCCTCAACCTGATCCGAAACGGACTCGAAGCGCTGGACGGGCGCAAGGACGGTGAGATCCGGATACGCATCTCCCCGACTTTGCTGGAGGGCGCTGAGGCTTTCCAGATCGACGTGGCCGACACGGGGCCGGGGATCGCACCCGAGGCCCGTGCCAAGCTGTTTCAGCCCTTCATGACCACCAAACGCCATGGCACGGGTCTGGGTCTGCCCACGGCCGCCAAATTGGTCGAGGCGCACGGCGGACACATCGGCTGCGTAGCCGAGCCAGACGGAGGTGCCTGTTTTAGAATTGTGTTGCCGTTGAGTGCGGCAGGCTGTCTTGCGGAGGAGAGCCATGCAGATCGAACGCGTACTGGTCGTTGACGACGAACTCCTGATGCGCGAGTTTCTGGGCGAAACGCTCACCCGTTCGGGTTGCGAGGTCGTGCTTGCATCGGATGGTGAGGAGGCCAAGCGGTTGCTCGGCGAAGGCCGCAGCTTCGACCTGGTCCTCACCGATATCCGCATGAACGGCGTGAGCGGTCTGGACGTGCTGGCCTGCGTCAAAGAAACCTCGCCGCAGACGCTGGTCGTGTTGCTCACCGCCTACGCCACCATGGACACGGCCATCGAAGCCATGCGCGGGGGTGCCTTCGATTACCTGACCAAGCCGATCTCGCCCAACCAGATCGAGATCCTGCTGGTGAAGGCCTGCGAGTACCGCTCGCTGATCGAGGAGAACCGGTTCTACCGGCAGACCGCGAGCCGTCCTGAGGACGGTTTCGAAGACCTGGTCGGGCGCAGCGACGCGATGAAGGATGTCTTCCGCCTGGTGGATCGCGTCGCCAGCAGTTCGGCGACCGTGCTCATTACCGGGGAGAGCGGCACGGGCAAGGAGTTGATCGCGCGCGCCATCCACCAGCGCTCGGACCGCGCCAGCAATCCGTTCATCCGGGTCAACTGCGCCGCGCTGCCCGAGACGCTCCTGGAGAGCGAGCTTTTCGGCCACGAACGCGGGGCCTTCACCGGCGCGGTCGAACGGCGCGTCGGCCGCTTCGAACTGGCGCACACCGGTACGCTGCTGCTCGACGAAATCAGCGAGACCAGTCTGGCGCTGCAAAGCAAGCTGCTGCGCATCCTTCAGGAACGCGAGTTCGAACGTGTCGGCGGTACCAAGACGGTCAAGGTGGACGTTCGTGTGCTCTGCACCTCGAACCGCGACCTGCCGCAGGTCGTCAAGGAAGGCACGTTCCGCGAGGATCTATTCTACCGCCTCAACGTCGTGCCCATTCAGTTGCCGCCCCTGCGCGACCGGAATGGCGACATTCTGTTAATGGCGGAGTATTTTCTGCGTCGTTACGCGGAGCGGCATCGCCGTCCGTTACCAACGCTCTGCGCGGAATCCCGCGACACGCTCATCACGCATCGCTGGCCCGGCAACGTGCGGGAACTCGAGAACACGATCGAACGGGCGGTGCTGCTCAACGACGGCGGCTCGCTTTCCGCGGCCAATCTGGGTCTGGGCAATGCCGGAATGGTGTCGCCTTCCGTTGCGCGCGAAACCGGCGCACCGTCCTCACTCTTGGGTATGCCGGCGACGTCCGAGGCTGAGAATATCGACCGGATGACCAGTCTGTCCGATGTCGAGCGGATCGTGATTCTCCGTGTGTTGCAGAAAACCAGCGGAAATCGGACCCAGGCGGCTCGCCTGTTGGGCATCAGCGTGCGCACGCTCTACACAAAGCTTAGAGAGTACGAGACGCTACCCGACGGGAAGTTGCCGCCGGAAGAAGTCTCCGCCTAGCGCTGTTTTCCGGCAGGAAATGCCGCGGTCGGGAAAGGCGGAGCACATTGCGGTTGGCCCGACGGTTGCTGTATCTCGTAGTGGGTTGGTAGGTTCGTAGAGGGAGGAATGGCTTGTGAGCAACGATCCATCGAGCCAGATCCTGAGCAAGGTCCTTGACTTGGCCGCCGCGCGCCAGCGGGTCCTTTCGAACAACCTGGCCAACCTGAACACGCCGGGTTTCACCCGGTCGGATTTGAAGTTTACGGAAGAACTGGCCGACGCGGTCCGCAGTGGACCGCGGGCGCTGGCACAACTGAGCGTGGGGCCGGTCCAGGACGAGTCGACGCCGGTGCGGTTCGATGGCAACAACGTCCAGCTCGAAACCGAGCTGGCCGAGATGTCGAAGAATGCGTTGCTGTACCAGATGGCGGTCCAGGCGATGAACAGCCGTCTGAGTATGTTGCGCATGGCGGCCACGGGACGCTCGATGTAGGCCTTCAGGGGAAGGAGCAAAGCGATGGCGGGTATTGACAGCTACTTCTCCACACTGGACGTCAGTGTCAGCGGCATGCGGGCCGAACGGACCCGGATGGATGTGGTGATGTCCAACCTGGCCAATGCAAACTCGACGCGCACGGCGGAGGGCGGACCGTACCGCCGGCGCGAAGTGGTCTTTCAGACGCTGTTGGAGGATGCCGCGCAGAGCAGCGATTTCAGCGGACGGGGCGTGGAGGTTGCCGAGATTTCGCTGGACAACTCGGAGTTTCTTCGCGTCTTCCGGCCGGGTCATCCGGATGCCGATGTCGACGGGTACGTGCTGTTTCCGAACGTCAACACGGCGGAGGAGATGGCCGACCTGCTGTCGGCGTCCCGCTCGCACGAGGCCAACAGTGCAGCGTTTCGCGTCACGCGGGAGATGCTCAAGCGTGCCTTGGAGATTGGGCGTGCATAACGGGCGCGACCGGTCGACGGTCGCATGGAAATGAGGGATGGGAATCATGGATCCGATGATGTCTGCCACTGGAGGTCCGCAGCGCCTGCCCGGCCGGTCGAACTCCATCCACGCGCCGAATTCAGACCATCCCGCGATCGAAGGTACTGAAGGTTCTTCGTCGTTTGCCAACGTGCTGTCGGACGCCATCGGTGACGTGCAGAGCAAGCAGGAGCTGGCGGACGATGCGATTCGAAAACTGGCCACCGGTGAAGTGAAGGATGTCCATCAGGTAATGGTGGCGTTCGAGCAGGCGCGGCTTTCCATGCAACTGCTGACGGAAGTGCGCAACAAACTGGTGGAGGCCTATCAGGAAGTCTCCCGGATGCCGCTGTAACGCGACGTTCGGCGCGGAGCCGCCTGTCATGCGGTTCACGCGACAACCATAAACAGGTGGATGGGCTCAGCGGAGGGCCTGTTTCATCATGGGTCAAACCCTCGTCGAATTTCTGCGGCAACTGCGCGAACAGACGCTCAAGGTCTGGGCCGTTCTCGGTGTCGGTCAGCGCGTTACCCTGGTCATGTTCATCGGCGCGACGGCCGTACTGGTCGCACTTCTCGCGTTCTGGTCCGGCCGCCCCGATTTCGTTCCTGTGGCCGGCGGGCTAACGCCCGAACAGGTCACCGCCGCGTCGGCCAAACTGCGCGACAGCGAGATCCCCTTCCGTTACGAGGCCGGCCGCGGGACCCTGACCGTGCCTTCGGGCCGTCTGGACGACGCGCGTCTGCTCCTCGCCGATATCGGCGTCAGCGGCGGCACGGGTCGAACCAGCGAAGACGGCTTCGAAGTCTTCGACAAAAGCCTCTTCGGCATGACGGACTTCGTGCAGAAGATCAACCACCTGCGTGCCCTCCAGCGTTCCCTCGAGCAGAAGATCCGCTCGCTCGACGGCATCGAATCGGCCCAGGTCACCCTCTCGATCCCGGAAGAGGAACTCTTTACGCGCGATCGCCAGGATCCCAAAGCCTCCGTCGAGATCAAGATGTTGCGTGGACGCGACATCTCGGCCGGTCTGGTCGCTTCGGTCCGCCACATCGTGGCCGCGGCCGTGCTCAAACTCACGCCGCAGAACGTGGCGGTGATGGATTCGCAGGGTCGTCTGCTCGCGCGCTTCCAGTCCGGCATGGATGACCTGGCCGTGGTCAGTGAGAACCTCGAAACCCGCATCAAGACCGAACGCTATCTCACCGACAAGGTGGAGAGTCTGCTCGATCACGTCCTCGGCCCGGGCCGTGCGGCGGTTCAGGTCGCCGTACAACTCGACTTTTCCCGTGTCGAACGCAGCTCGAAGAAGATGGATCCGGATTCGGGCGTTCCGCTGAGCGAGAACTCGCAGACCAGCGAAAGCCGCGGCGGCCCGGGTGTTGGCGGCGTGGTCGGTGTTCGAGCCAACACGCCCGGAGAAGCTTCCAATCCGGTTTCAAGTGACGGCGGTTCCGGAAACATGCAGTACAGAAAAGAGAAGACGGGCAACATGCAGTACCATTACGACACCGTGCAGGAGACGGTACGCCCGGAAGTCGGCGCCATCAAACGGCTCTCCGTTTCCGTAATGGTCAAGCCCCGCGTGGTCGGTACGGGTGCCGACCAGAAGATCGAGCCGCTTTCGCCAGAGGATCTGGCCGGACTGACCGGGGCGGTGGAAGGGGCCGTGGGGTCTTCGAAGGAGCGAAACGATATGGTGCGCGTTGTCAACGCGCCCGCGCCGGCTACGGTCGGCGAAGCCTTCGTCCCGCCGCTTGCGCCGCCGACCGCACCACCCATCACCGATGTCGTCGAACGTTATCTGCCCGGTGCGGCGACGCTCCTGGGCGTGCTGGTACTGGCCTGGGTCTTCTTCCGCAGCATGAAGCGCCTCTCCACGCCCACGACGGTCTTCCAGGCCACGGTGGGCGACGAGACCGGTACGCGGACGACCTCCATGAACGCCATCGATGCCGTCCAGTTCCAGGACATGCAGCACGAAGCCCAGGATCTGGTGAACAAGAACGCGAACCAGGCCACGGCCATCATTCGCGGCATGTTGCGAAGTTGAAGCGAGGTACTGAGGCGCTATGAGTGCCACCCAGGAGAATGCCACCCGCCCAGGAAGCCATCCGCCGGCTGGCGCTCTGTCCATCGGCGCGATGCAGAGCGCGGCACAGCTCACGCCCACTCAACGCGTCGCGGTACTCCTGATGTCCATCGGCGTCGATGCCGCCGCGCAGATCTTCCGTTCGCTCGGCGAAGTCGAAATTGAAGAAGTGACCAATACCATCACCAACACAGCATCGGTCCCGGAACGCGTGCGTCAGGAGGTGCTGGCCGAGTTCACGCAGCAGATGCGCTCGCCCGGTGGCGGCGTGGGGGGCCCGGACGTGGCCCGAAACCTGGTCAGCAAGAGTCTCACGCCTGAGAAGGCCAACGAACTCCTCAAGAACCTCGCCGCGGCGCAGATGCGCAGCGAGTACTTCGACTTCCTCATGAACATCGAAACGCCCAAAGTGGTCTCCACACTGCAGCTCGAGCATCCGCAGACCGTCGCCCTGGTGCTGGCGCACCTTCCGGCGCCCCAGGCCTCCGAACTCTTCGCCGCGCTTCCGGCCGGCCTGCAGGTGGAGGTTTCCGAGCGCCTGGCCTCCATGGTGCCCGTCTCGTCCTCGATCGTCCGTCGCATCGAGCAGGCGCTGGAGAAGCAGTTCACGAACGTTTCCCAGGGCAAGCAGCGGGCCATCGGCGGTGTCAAGCTGGTGGTCGGTCTGCTCAACAAGACCAACCCTGAAATCTCAAAGAAGATCCTGGAGGGACTCAACGACCGCAACCCCAAGCTGGCCGAGGAAGTCCGCAAGTTGTTGCTGGTCTTCGAGGATCTCCAGCGGCTACCGGACATGAGTATCCAGGCGATCCTCCGCGAAGTCGACGTATCCGCCATGGCGCTGGCGCTCAAGGGCGGTTCGCAGGAGATCAAGGACCTCTTCCTCCGCAATATGTCCAAGCGCGCTGCGGATCGTCTGCTCGAGGAAATGGACCTCCTGGGGCCGAAACCAAAGTCCGAAGTGAACGAGGCGCGCGGGCAGGTCGTCGCGATCGCCCGCAAGCTGGAGGAGGAAGGCAAGATCAGCCTGCGCGGCGAGGGTGGCGGTGATGACCTCGTCGAATGACCCGCGCCCCCTCCATCTCGGACGCATCCTGCACAACGTCAGGATCGAGGGCGGACTGGCGGAGCGTGCCAAGCCGACTGCGGCACCGTTGGCCGATCCGTCTCACCCGGCTTCGGCCGCGTCGGCGGACCGCCCGCCTGCCCAAAATGCCGCCACCGCGGAAGCGTCCTATCAGCATGGCCATAAGGAAGGCCGCGCCGAAGTGCTGAAGGAGCTGAGCCAGGCCGTCCAGGTCCTGCGCAATGCGGCCCGGTCCTACGAGGTCGAAAAGACGAGACTGACCGACGCTGCGGATGAGCAGAGCGTGACGCTGGCACTGGCCGTGGCCCGAAAAATCCTGGGGCGCGAGATCCGAGATGGCGAGGCCATCCGCAGCATCCTGCGCCGCGCCCTCGCCCAAGCGCCCGCGCGAAAGGCACTCCGTGCGCGACTCAGCCCCGACGATCTGCGCATCATCGAGTCCTCGCGCGACCAGCTGCGCAAGATCGGCGAGCCCCTGCCCGAGGAACTGCTTCTGTGCGCCGATCCGGCCATTGCCCGCGGCGGCTGTGTCTTGGAGAGCGCGGCCGGCCAGGTCGATGCGCGAATGGAAACGCAGCTCGAACTGATCGAACAGGCCCTGCGCGGGATGGAACCGCAAGGAATCGACGATGGGTCAGGCAACCGACCGGCTCAACCCGGTTAATAAGCTCAAGCGGCTCAACAGCGTGTCGACCTTCCGCCGGACCGGCCGGGTGGCCCAGATCGTGGGGCTGATCGTCGAGAGCGATGGGCCGCCGGCTTCGCTGGGCGAACTCTGCTGGGTCGATCTGCCGGACGGAAGCCATCGCGCCGCCGAAGTGGTCGGCTTCCGCGATTCGCGCATCCTGCTGATGCCGCTGGGCGACCTGGAGGGAATTGGGCCGGGACTGACGGTGCGTGCGACCGGCCGGCCGCTGGCCGTCCCGATCGCCAGCGAGGCCCTGGGCCGCGTCCTGGATGGCTTGGGCCGTCCGATCGACAACAAGGCCCCGTTCATCTGCGACGAGTACCGCCCGCTGGTCGCTTTGCCCCCCGATCCGCTCAAGCGCGAACGTGTCACCAAACCGCTCCCGCTGGGCGTTCGCGTGATCGATGCCTTCATGACCTGCGGCATGGGGCAACGCATCGGCATCTTCGGAGGAAGCGGCGTCGGCAAGAGCTCCATCCTCGGGATGTTCGCGCGCTACGCCAAGGCCGACATGAACGTCATCGCGCTGATCGGCGAACGCGGACGCGAAGTGCGCGATTTCATCGAACGCGACCTCGGTCCAGAAGGACTGGCCCGCTCGGTCGTCATTGTGGTGACCTCCGACCAGCCCGCGCTCCTGCGCATCAAGGGCGCACTCACGGCCGCCTCGATCGCCGAGTTCTTTCGCGACCAGGGTGCCAACGTGCTGCTGATGATGGACTCGGTGACGCGCCTGTGCATGGCGCAGCGCGAAGTCGGGCTGGCGGTGGGCGAGCCGCCGACCACGCGCGGCTACGTGCCTTCGGTCTTCTCGCTCCTGCCGCGCCTGTTGGAACGTTCGGGCATGGGGGAGAAAGGCTCCGTCACGGGCCTCTACACCGTCCTGGTCGAAGGTGACGACATGAACGAACCGGTGGCCGATGCGGTCCGCTCCATTCTGGACGGACACGTGGTCCTTTCGCGCGAAATGGCGGCCGCCAACCACTACCCCGCCGTGGACGTGCTGCAGAGTCAGAGTCGTGTCTTCCTGGATATCGTTTCGCCCGAGCACCGAAAGGCGGCCGGACAGATCAGAAGCCTGATGGCCGTCCACGCCAAGGCCCGCGACTTGCTTGATGTCGGTGCGTACTTGGCAGGCTCCAACCCGGAGGTGGACTTGGCCCTGAAGGTTTGGCCGGAAATCCAGGCCTTCCTCAAACAGGCGCCGGAAGAAATCGCCGGGTATGAAGCCGTCGTGCAAGGCCTGCGCGAGCTGGCTGAGCGGAAATGAAGAAATTCACGTTCCGCTTGGAGACGCTCCTGCGCCTCCGCAGACAGGCGGAGGACGAGTGCCGTGAGGCGCTCGCCGCCGCTGTCGAAGCCGTCCGTCAGGCGCACGAAACGGTTCGGCAACTCGAAGCGGAGCGCGAAGCCTTGGAACGGGCGTGGGCCGAAGCCGAACGCACGAGCGGCACGAGCGTCGAGACCTTACGCGACTTCGAAGCCTACCGCGCGGTCCTTCAGCGACGCCTCAACGCCGCACACGCCAAGCTGGCTCAAACCTGCGAACACGAAGCCTTGTGCCGAACGCGTCTTCAGGATGCCTCCAAAAAGCGCCGCATCCTCGAGAAACTGCGTGAACGTCACGCCCGGCGCCATGCCGATGCCCTCTTCATGGAGGAGCAGGGGCAGTTGGACGAACACGGCACCACACGCTTCGTACGCAGGAAAGAGACGCAAGCGGAGGAATAAGCCATGAATGCGCTCAGGACACTTACGCGCCCGCGACAGGGCAAGGCACTGGTTGGAGTATTGCTCTTCGTTGCGGGCATCGCCATGGGTGCGGGAGCCATCCTGGGCATGCGCGTCGGCGGCGTCGATCCGCTGGCCAAGGTCCTTCCCTTGGCCACCGCCAAAGAAAAAGAGCCCGCCGCGAAGGCCGAACCTGAAGATCCCCTGAAACTCAAGGAAGTTGAGGTCCGGCGCCTCCTTGCGGACGCCAAGAGCATGCGCGCCCGCCTGGACGCAGAGAGCGCGGAGGTGGCGCTGGGAAAACGACGGTTGGAGCAGGAACGCGCTGCGATGGAGACGCTCAAGCGCGAAATCGAAAAAACCGGGGAGCGTCTCACCGCTGAAATCAACGCCCTGCGCATTGAGAAGGACCAGACAGAACTGAAGAACACCAAACGACTTGCGAAGATATGGGCCTCCATGGAGCCGGGGGAGGTTTTCACGATCGCCAAGGAACTGGACCCGAATCTGGTTGCACAGATTCTCTACAGTATGAACGAGCGTCAGGCTGCACCCGTGATCGCAGGATTTTCGGGATCTGGACCGGAAGGCGCGAAACTTGCTTCAGACATCATGACGAAGTTGCAGAAGCTTCGGTTGACAACGAAACCGGAGCCCAAGAACGAAGGTTCCACTAAGGGAGCAACACAATGAGCGACGCCCTTATGATTCTTCCCGCCGTGACGCCACCGCCGGCCGCCCCGGCCTCAACCGTGAAGGGGATGGGCGAACCGGTATCCGCCAAGGCCTTTACGGATGGCGCGATGCCTGCGAATGCCGAGAAGATCGATACGGAATCGGCGGAGCAGGCCGCTGCGTTCAGCGAAGTGCTGGCTTGCGTCGCGTGCGGGTTTGTGACGCTTCCGAAGCCGGAGTTGCAGTTGCCTGTTGACGCGCAGGCCGAAACGTTCGTCGATTCGGCATCCATCCAGCCGTCCCGCGCGCTTTCGCTGTGGGATCTCGTCCCTGCGCTGCCCGAGGATGCGGCGGAAGGGCGGCTGTACGAAGCTTTCGCGACGGAGTTCTCCGGTGAAGCCATGCCCGAGGAGGCGGCGGAAGTACGGCTGTACGAAGCTTTTGCGAAGGAGTTCTCCGGTGAAGCCATACAGGCATTTCGTGCGGCGGAGCAGCGCATTGAGGCACCTGAGATGCTCCGTGCGCTCATAGCGAAAACGGGCAAGTCGGGCGAACCGGCCGTCCGGGTTACACCGGAAATAGTGGACGGTGACGAGATGGCGCTCGCGCAGGCTGTGAAACTGCCGGCGAATGGTGAGACTGCGGACGTGAAGCTTCCGCGCGAGGCGAAAGTCGTCGCCGACCTGACCGTCGAACCAACGGCGCCAAAGGAAACGCTGGCGTCGTCCGAGCGTGTCGTCAAAACAGCCGAAACGCAGACGCAGGATGAGGCTGAAGGCCATTCAGCGCCCGTCAGGACGTCGAAGGCCGAGACGGCCCGGCCGGCGATGCCTACGGAAACGACTGCGACAAATGAGGCTAAAGTGACCGGTAAAGGCGCCGATGAGATTCCTGTAGGGCCGTTCGGGACGCTGCGTCCGGCAACCTCCGCGCCGGAACGCAGCGTCTCCGGACGGCAGACCCTGCCGGACGAAAAGGCCGAAGGGGTCGGCAAGGACTTCGCCGAAGCTCAACGCGTCATCGCTCCGCCCGCCACGGAAACACGTTCTGTTGATTCGATTGACCGAGGTGCCGAGCCGAAGGCTGCATCCGCCTCGCCTGCGCGCCAGGTATCGGAAGCCGTTCAGACGGCGCAGCGCGGCGGGATGCGCGTCGTCGAGATGGAATTGAAGCCGGAAGGCATGGGTACGTTAAGGCTCAAGCTTTCCGGCGCCGTCCGCGGCGCTTCTGCAGGGCATATGCGTCTGGAAATCCAGGCCCTCGATCCAAAGGCCCACGCTTTGCTTCTCGACAATTTGTCCGAGTTGCGCAGTGCGCTTGGGCAGTGGGAGATTCGCCTGATGCCGCCCGTCGTCAACCAGAACTCCCTCGGTGTGATGGCCAGCTCGGAAGGCCGCGGGTATGCCCAGTCCGGCTCCCAGCGACAGCACGGTCAGGAACGGCCTGAACGCAACGCGCAGCGCGAAGAGGCGGACAGCAGTTTTGCCGAGCAGTTCGGTTCGATGAACACGTAAGCCAGGGTGTGGTCTCAAAGGAGTTCGATCATGGTGGACGCGATTGGCCAGACTGCGACGTTCAACGACGGCATGAAGAGCTTCATGACGGGTGACGATTTCCTCCAGCTCTTCGCCGCCCAGTTGCAGTATCAGGATCCCACCGCGCCGATGTCGAACTCCGAACTGATGCAGCAGGTTTCGCAGATTACCCAGCTTCAGCTCGTCTCCGACCTCACCCAGGGGATGGAGTCGATGATGCAGAGCAGTCAGCTCCTGCAGGCCAGCGCCCTGATTCAGCGAACCGTCGAATACGCGAATTCGGACGGAACCCTGATCCAGGGGCTGGTCAGCGATGTGCGCATCGGCACCGACGGCGCGTTGACGCTGGGCGTGGGCAATGGTGTCGAGCTCAAGCTGGATTCGATTCGCCGGGTGATGTAGGCCCGCGCCGGAGAAGCGGCGCGAAGGATCTGCCGATAAGGCAAGGAGAAGGCCATGATTCAGTCCATGTACAGCGCGATTTCGGCTCTGCAGACGCACCAGCAGCTGCTCGCCGTCGTCTCTAACAACCTCGCCAACGTCAACACGGTGGCATACAAGGCTAGTCGCGCGCTCTTCGTGGACACGCTGTCGCAGACGTTGTCCAGTCCTACGGAAGCGACTGCCACGACAGCCGGAACCAACGGCGCCCAGATCGGCCTTGGCGTGAGCCTGGGCGCCATCACACCGCTCTTCGACCAGGGCTCGCTGCAGTCCACCGGCGTCCCGACCGATCTAGCCATCGAAGGTGACGGCTTCTTCGTCGTTCAGGATGCCGCGACGAGCAGCTACTACTACACCCGCGCGGGCGCGATGTCGACCGACACCATCAACCAGCTGGTGCTCGATCCCAACGGATACGTCGTCCTGGGTTCGGCCACCGGTACAGCGGGTGAAGCCTTCATCCCCATCGTCGTCGAATCGACCGATCCACTGAACCCCATGGTTTCCTTCTCGATCGAATCGAACGGTCGTGTCAACGTCATGCGTCAGGATGGTACTTCCGAAGTGGTCGGCTACCTGGCGATCGCCGACTTCGAGAACCCCGAAGCCTTACGCCGCGCGGGTAACAACCTCTACCAATATACTCCGGCCGCCGGCACCGATCCGCAGACGGCTCTTTACACGGCACCCGGCCTCGAGGGGCGCGGCGTGCTGCGCTCGGGGTACCTGGAGATGTCGACGGTCGATCTGGCACGCGAGTTCACCGAAATGATCCGCTCGCAACGCGGTCTCCAGGCCAGTTCCCGTGTCATCACCACCTCGGACGAGATCCTGCAGGAGATGATCAACCTTAAGCGGTAAGCTGGAGATGGTCTGAGTGGGGCGCGGGCGTCCCGCCCGCTCCCTGGAAGCGGCCGTATAAGAGGGTTTGCAGCCGTGGTGATACCTGGACTGATCTTCGTGATGGTCGCCGTCCTGGGTGGCTATTCGATCGCCGGCGGCAAGATCGGCGCGATCCTGCAGCCGGCCGAGTTCATCACCATCCTGGGCGCGTCCATCGGGGCGATGATCGTCTCCTCGCCCATGAAACTGCTGAAGAAGATCGTCGAGGCCGTGATCGGCGCGCTCAAAGGCGGCCACAAACTCGACAAGGACTGCTACCTCGAACTCATGGCCGTCATGTTCCAGTTCTTCTCCCTCGCCCGAAAACAGGGTCTGCTGACCCTCGAACCGCATGTTTCCGATCCGCACAAGAGCGAGATCCTGATGAAGTACCCCAAACTGCTGCACAACAAAGCCGGCATGGAGTTCCTGATCGAATCCCTACGTCTGGTCATCGATGGTAGTGTGCAGGCCGAGGAACTGGAGCAACTGCTCGACGCCTCGCTGGAGACCCACAGGGCCGAATCCCACATGCCGACGGCCGTATTGGCCAAAGTGGGCGACAGCCTGCCGGGCATCGGCATCGTCGGCGCCGTGCTGGGCATCATCATCACCATGGGTGCCATTGATGGTCCGCCCGCCGAAGTCGGCCATCACGTGGCGGCGGCCCTGGTCGGCACGCTGCTGGGCGTCTTCTTCGCCTACTGCGTCGTCAACCCGATCACGGCCTCCATTGAACTGTGCCATCAGGAAGAAGAGAAGTACTTGGAGGTCATCAAAACGGGACTTCTTTCCTTTGTCAACGGCGCCACACCCGGTACGGCCATCGAGTACGCGCGCCGCGGCATCTTCAGTTTCGATCGGCCCAGCCAGCAGGAGACGGAGAAGGCCTGCAAGAATCCGCGCTAGGAGTCGCCTGAGCCATGGCCGACCCGATGTCCGAAAAACCGAAGATCAAGATCGTCTATAAGAAAAAGGGCGGCGATCACGGCGGCCACCACGGTGGTTCCTGGAAGGTCGCCTTCGCCGACTTCATGACGGCCATGATGGCGCTCTTTATGTGCCTCTGGATCCTGGCGCAGAGCCAGGAGGTCAAGGCGGCGGTCGCCTACTATTTCCGTCATCCCAACGCCGAAGAGAGCGTGGATACCGAAAGCCTCTTCAATGGCAACCATGGCCTCCAGGACAACCTGCACGGCCGGTTGGATATGTCGCCTATCGTGTTGGACGAGAGGATGGGTGTCAACCAGGGCCACAAGGGTCAGACGCCGGAGTCGATCACCGGAGCGGCTGCGAATATGTCGCCCGACCCCGGTTCGCGCCCCGCACCTGTCGAACGCGCGCACGAACAGGAAGTCGACGAGGTTCGCGACTTCCTGGACCTCACCGACGAACTCTGGCATCTTCTCGGCATGGATCCCAGCTACCTGCGCATAAAGGACCAGATCACGATCCAGACGCTCGAGGAGGGCTTGCTGGTGCAGTTCGTCGAACGGCCCGGTTGCCCCTTGCTGGAGGAACAGTCCGACCGACTCCAGCCACCGATCCGTCAAGCGATTTCGACGATCGCCAAGCGTTTCGCCAAGCTGCCCAATCTGGTCGAGATCGACGGTCACGGACTCGGGCTGGCGCAGAGCGAGGAGCACAAATGGGTGGGCAGTCTGATGCTGGCCGACCTCTTCCGCAAGGAACTGGTGGAGTGCGGACTGCGCACTACGCAGGTCTCGAAGGTGGGAGGCTGTGCCGACTCGCGTCCACTCAATCTGCAGGACCCAAGAGATCCGCTGAACCGCCGCGTCTCGATCCTCGTCCGCCCGCGCCAATGGCGCCCCGATCGGTTCTGACCCAGGCCGACCGCTTGTCGAAAAAGGGGCCAGCAGCATCCGCTGTCAAAACGAAAGCGTCCTTTGCCGTTGGCGAACTTGTGAGGGTACTGGCTGACGAAGCGCCGGGGGCGTTTGATCACGCGCATGGCTGTGGGGCCCTTCCTTGCTGAATGATCGAATCCGATGGAGGATATTGGACGCTCAATACGGGATGATGCACGGACGGCAGGCGTGATCGCCTGTATCGAGTATCCAGTATCAAGTGTCGAGTGTCTGGCCGCCCGACGGGAGCTCTTTGGTGTAGCGGAACTATCGCCCCTTCTTGCATAACAACAGATAGGTCATGATTTTGTAGATCAGTTTCGCGACCATGAAGTCTGGACCGCGGAGGCTCTGCAGCGGCGCCAGTTCGACGACGTCGAAGACCGGCACCGAGGCGGCTTCGCGACAGATCGTGCGCGCGATCACCAGGACTTCTTCCCATGTCAACCCGCCGGGCTCCGGCGTACCCGTGCAAGGCATGATCGACGGGTCGAAGCCGTCCACGTCGATGGTGAAGTAGACATTCTTTCCGCGCACAAAGCGAACCAGCGCCTTGAGGTATTTCTTCGGGTCGCGCTGCTCGGCGTAAACGATGGTTGCCTTGCCGCTGCTCTTCGCATACGCGATCTCTTCGGCGGAGATGTTACGAATGCCGAGTTGGAAGATGGGACAGACTTCGGTGATCCGCCGCGCCGCGCAGGCGTGGCTGTTCGAGGAGTTCTCATACTCATCTCGGAGGTCAGCGTGTGCGTCAATCTGCACAGCGACGAGGTCCTTGAGGCCGGCACGCTGGATACCTCGCGCCACTCCGCCCGAGATGGAATGCTCGCCGCCCAACACGCAGAGAACGTCCGGCTTCGGCGTGCCGGTCAGGATATCGCGCACCGCGTGCTCGATGGATTCCATCATCGCATCGGGCGAACGGTGGACCATGGCCAGCGGACTGAGCGTATGTACGCCGTACTCGTCGATCGGCACGCGGTGGAGTTCGTGGTCGTAGCGTTCAACCTGGCGAGAGGCGGCGATGATCGCGGCGGGACCTTCGCGCGTGCCGGCGCCGTAGCTGGTCGTGCCTTCATAAGGGATGGGCAGGACCCAGGCGCGCGCCTTTTCCGGACGCGCACGCGCGTCCGGAATACCCATGAAGTTCCACGCGCCCTGAAATGGCTCAGCCATGATGACACGCTCCCTGCTAACCGTTCGCGAATGCTCACAACGGGTCAGCTAGATCGAGGTTAGCCAATAGAAGGGAGCCTGTAAAGCAGCCAATGGTGGAATCGGTGAAGCCCGGTGGTGTTCGGCTCTCGGATTGCGCGTGGGTCGCCAAGTGAAGCCTGGGAAAGAGATGACGTGACGGACGGTCTGGCGAAGGAAGCACCGACGATGGCGTTTTCGGCCCGGGTGGTCTGCACATCAGGCGCCGCAAGTGGGGCTCGGGGCAGCCAACTGCTCTGAGCTCCCCGACCGATTCACCGGTTCCGACCACCCTCACCCTGGTTTCGAGGGTACATCCGGTTTAACAGCCTCGTGCAGCGAGCCGGAACGGAGACCCTGCAGGTCCAGCGCGATATAGATGAAACCGCATTTCTTGAGTTCCGGCACCAGCGCTTCGCGGGCCGCCAGGACGTCGGCAAGACGAACCGTGGGGACCTCCAGGCGCGCCACGGGGCCGTGGTGTCTCACGCGGCATTCGGGGAAGCCCGCCCGATGCAGAAACGCTTCGGCCTGCGCCACTTGACGCAGCTTCTCGGCCGTCACCAGATCGCCGAATGGAATGCGACTGGCCAAACACGCCGCGGCCGGCTTGTCGGCCGTCGGCAGGCCCCATTCCGCCGACAGGGAACGGATCTCCGCCTTGGTCAATCCGGCCTCGCGCAGCGGGAAGACCGCGCCGCGTTCGCGCGCCGCCTTTTCACCCGGCCGGTGGTCACGCAGATCGTCAACGTTTGCGCCCAGCGCCACGGGCGCGCCGCGCTCCCGAGCCAGGACCGCCACCCGGTCCATCAGGGCGGTCTTGCAATAATAGCAGCGGTCCTGCGTGTTGGCCTGGTAACGTGGATCCTTCAGTTCGTCGGTACGCACAACTTCGTGCGCGAAACCAAATCGCTTCGCGAGTTCACGGGCCTCGACGAGTTCCTCCGGCGCGAGCGACTCCGACTCGGCGGTGACCGCCCACATGTCGTTCCCGAGTACCCGGTGCGCAACGACCGCCAGGAAGGCCGAATCCACGCCGCCTGAAAAGGCGACCATCAATCGCCCATACCCGCGGAGAATCTCCTTAAGTCTGACCTGCTTGGCGCGGGTTTCCGGGGAGGTGACTTCGATCGGTGTGGTCAGAGGGGGCATGCTGGTTCCCGCGGCTGCGCCAACTCCCTTATGTGGCGAAGGCGCTCGCCTATTTTGGGCGGCACCTGCGCCACATCAGTGTGGCTTATCGCCTTCGACGCGGATGGTCTTCCGGCGGCCCAGGGCGGTCTGCCCCGACGACTTGGTCGGAGCGGCACCGGGTTGGACCGTCTCCACCGGCGTGGGATGAAGCCAACGGGCGAGATCCTTGGCCCAATACGTGATCACCAGGTCGGCGCCCGCACGTTTGAAACCGGTAACGATCTCCAGCGCCACGGCCTTCTCGTCAATCCAGCCGTTACGGGCGGCGGCCTTCACCATGGAGTACTCGCCCGAGACGTTGAAGGCCGCAATCGGTGTGTTGGCCGCTTCGCGCGCCGCCTTGATCACGTCCATGTAGGCCAGGGCCGGCTTGACCATGATGATGTCCGCGCCTTCTTCCTCGTCAAGTTGGACCTCGCGGATAGCCTCACGCTGGTTGTGGTAGTCCATCTGGTATTGGCGACGGTCGCCGAAGGAGGGCGTCGAATGCGCCGCCTCGCGAAAGGGACCGTAAAAGGCCGACGCGTACTTGGCCGCGTAGGACATGATCGCCACGTGTTCGAAGCCTTGCGTGTCGAGCATCTTGCGGATGGCCGAGACCTGCCCATCCATCATCGCCGACGGCGCGACAAGGTCCGCCCCCGCACGCGCCTGCGAAACGGCGGTGTGCGCCAGGTTCTCCAGCGTGCGGTCGTTCATCACTTCCTTGCCGGCATTGAGCACACCGCAGTGACCGTGATCCGTGTACTCGCAGAAACAGGTGTCGGCGATCAACACCATCCCGGGCACCACCTCGCGAATCGCACGCAAAGCGCACTGGACCAGGCCTTCCGTGGCCCAGGCTTCCTTGCCGGTAGGATCCTTGTGCTCATCCAGCGGGACGCCGAAGAGCAGCAGCGCCGGCACGTTCAACTGCTGCAGCAACCGCGCCTCTTCCACGGCCGCGTCGACCGAGTAGCGGAAGACGCCCGGCATCGCGTGAATCTCCTGCCGCTGGTTCTCGCCGTCGCACAGAAACAACGGCGCGATCAGGTCACCCACCGAAAGATGCGTCTCGCGGACCAGACGGCGGACGCCTTCGGACCGGCGCAGGCGACGCAGACGGTGTACGGGAAATCCCATGTCGGCTCTCTTGCCTCCGTTAGCAGCCCGTTGAAAAACCCCTCTCCCACGGCGGGGAGAGGGGGGAATAACAGCCCCATTTTCAACGGGCTGTTAGGACGTAGCGGCTGCACCTCCCGCATTATCCATAAAGCCGGGGGATCTTGCGATTGCCGATTTGCGATGGGCGACCGGAGGGAGAATCGAAAAGCCCTGGGATTACGGCCGGTAGCCGCGGAGGTAGCGGAGGCACTGGGCCAGCGCCATCTGCGGCCAGTAGTGACGGTAATAGTGATACTTCAGGTAGAAAACCTTCGGGAAACCGGTGCCGGTCCACTCATCCTCGTCCCACGTTCCGTCCGGACGCTGGCGGTCGAGCAGGTACTTGATGCCGCGACGCACGGCGATGCTGTCGCCCTGCCCGGCGGCCAGCAGCCCCATGACGGCCCAGGACGTCTGCGATGGCGTCGACGGCCCCAGGCCTTTGCGCGATGGATCATCGTAGGTGTCGGCGCGCTCGCCCCATCCGCCGTCCTCGAGCTGCACGGACTTGAACCACTCGACGCCTTTGCGAACGTAACCTTTCGACAGGTCTTCGCCGATCAGGCGCAGACCGCGGAGGACTTGCCACGTTCCGTACATGTAGTTCACGCCCCAGCGTCCGAACCAGGAACCGTCGCGACACTGGTCCTTCTTGATAAACTCGAGCCCGCGGCGAACGACCGGGTGGTGCAGCGTGAAGACCTCGGGCGCGATAAAGGCGAGCATTTCGAATGTGCGGCTGGTAATGTCCGCGGTGCTTGGGTCGATCATCGCGTTGTGGTCGGCGAAAGGTACCTTGGTCAGGAACGACTTGGCGTTGTCGCGGTCGAAACTCGCCCAGCCCCCGTCTTCGCACTGCATGCCGAGCACCCAGAAGAGCGCGCGCTCGATGGCCGCGTCGATCACCTTCGACTCGCCGCGCGGCGAGACGTTGCGCAGTGCCATCATCACCATGATCGTGTCGTCGACGTCCGGGTAGAATTCGTTCTCGTACTCAAAGAACCAGCCGCTAGGCGGTGAAGGGTTCTTGACCTGCCAGTCGCCGGCGCGCCGGACTTCCTTGGAAAGCAACCAGTCGACCGCCCGCTGAACGTGCGGCGTCTCCTGCCGGTAGCCGCACTGAGCCAGCGAGTAAACGCTGATGGCGGTGTCCCAGACGGGCGAGTGGCAGGGCTGGACTTCGATCGAATCGTTGTCGGGCCGATGGAGTTCGAGCGCATCCAATTCGCGGATGCCTTCGCGCACCAGCGGGTGATCGTCCGCGTAGCCGAGGCATTTCAGGGCAAAGACGCTGTTCATCATGGCCGGCAGGATGGCGCCCAGTCCACCGGAGGCCTCGAACCGCTGGACCATCCACTCTTCGGCCTTCTTGATCGCGATCTTGCGAGCGGTCTGGATCGGGAACTTCTCGGCAATCTTCAGCGCGCGGTCGGTTAGCAGAAAGAAGTTCCGCCAGCTGAATGGCTGCCGGGTGCGGGCCAGCGCCAAGTCGGCGTGTTCACGGCCGCCAATGAAGAGTTCGTCGACGTGGCATTCCTTGGGCAGCGGGCACGTCGGCTTCAGTGCGTAGATGATGGAGAGCGGCACGAAGATCGTCCGCGACCACGAGGACATGTCGTAGATGTTGATCGGCGCCACCGCCGGCAGGAAGATTATCTCCGGCGGAATCGCCGGCACGTGCGCCCAGTCATACTGGTCGAAGAAGGCCAGGTGGAACTTCGTGTACGTGTTGGCCTTGGTCGCGCCGCCCAACTTCAGGATCGTGTCGCGCGTGCGCCGCATATCCGGTTCGTCGGCCGACACGCCCGCGATCTTCAAGGCAAAGTAGCTCAGGACCGAAATGGATATCTCCGCCGGGCCACGGTAATAGATGTTCCAGCCGCCGTCGGGGAGCATCGCTTCGCGGAGCACCTTCGCGTACTTCGGGATCTTCGGGTGGTCGCGCTGGCCGAAGAAGGCCTTGAAGAGGATGAAGTAGCTTTCCAGCGTCGTGTCGGCTTCCAGTTCCGCGACCCAGTAACCGTCGGGCTTCTGATCGCGCAGAAGCCACTCGGCGGCGCGGCGCATGCCGTTCTCAATGGATGGCTCGGCAATGTGGAGGTCGAACGCGTGGACGAACGGCCGCTTGTGGACGGGTGGTTCGACCAGCAATGGATCGACGGCCGCGGCGGGAACGGAGGTCGTTCCTGAAGAGATCGACAAGGCGCGGTAACCCGGGACGCCCGAAAGGACTTCGTGCAGCCGCGCACGCCAGGTTTTCAGACGGCTTTGGGGCCGCTTCAAGCGGCGCGTCGATCGAGCGGTTCGTTCCATGTTCACAGCCTCAAACGACAGACCCTTCAGTCCCCGGCCTGACCTCGCAAACCGGCCTTCCCAACCGCCCCTCCGTTGCATCCGGTTAGAGACTTCCAGTGAAGAAACGGAAGCCTAACCCAAAGGCGGTCCGAATGTCAACCTTTCACTGGTGATGACCAGCAGGCGACCCCACAGCCTACCTACTCTGCCGGAAAACGGTAGAGGTTGTTACCTTTGTCGTCGCAGAGAATGAACGCGGGCAGCGATCTCACCCTGATGCGGCGTACCGCCTCCATACCCATCTCCTCGAAGGCGACGATCTCCGATGCGGAAATGTGCTGGGCGACCAGGGCCGCAGCGCCACCGATGGTGCCCAGATAGAAGCCGCCGTGCTTGCGGCACGAGTCGGTGATGTGCTCGGCGCGGTTGCCCTTCGCCAGCGTGACCAGCGATGCGCCGCGCGACATGAACGCCTCCACGTACGTATCCATGCGCTGCGCCGTCGTCGGCCCGAAACTGCCCGAGGCCATGCCCGGCGGTGTCTTGGCCGGGCCGGCGTAGTAGATCGGGTGGCGGGTGAAGTAGTCGGGCATCGGTTGGCCGGTATCGAGCAGTTGTTGGATGCGCGCATGCGCGGCATCGCGCGCGACGATCAGCGTTCCGGTAAGGCTTAGCCGCGTGCCGACGGAATGCCGGGAGAGTTCCGCGCGGATCTCGGCCATCGGACGGTCGAGGTTCACCTCGACGGAGGTGCCCTTCTCGAGGACGCCCAGCTTCGCCGCGAAACGCTGCGGGTTCCGATCCAATTCCTCGATGTGAATGCCGTGGCGGTCGATCCGGCCGCGGATGTTCCGGTGTGCGCTGCAGCTTACGCCGATCCCGATGAAGCAGGACGCGGCATGGCGTGACAGGCGGACCACGCGTGCGTCCAGCGCGAACCACTTGCCGCCAAACTGCGCCCCGAAGCCCATCTCGCGGGTGATCTCCATGACCTCGGATTCCCACTCCGGATCGCGGAAGGCACGCCCGTGCCCGTCGCCGCTGGTCGGCAGCGTGTCCAACCAGCCGGCCGAGGCGAGCTTGAGCGTCTTCAGGTTCTTCTCGGGCGACGTTCCGCCGATCACGACGGCCAGGTGATAGGGCGGGCAGGCGCTGACGCCCAGTTTCGTGAGGTTCGCCTTCAGGAACTCGCGGAGGTTGTGCGGCGTCAGCACGGCGGGCGTCTCGGAGAAGAGGAACGTCTTGTTCGACGAACCGCCGCCCTTGGCCAGGAAGAGGAACTCGTAGCTCTCTCCAGAGCCCGCCTCGAGATCGATCTGCGCCGGCAGATTGGTGCCCGTGTTCACGTCTTTGAAGAGACCGACCGGCGCAACCTGCGAGTAGCGGAGATGGTTCTCGCCGTACGCGGCCTTGATGCCTCGCTCGATCGCTGCCTCGTCCGCACCGTCCGTCAGCACGCGATGCCCGCGCCAGCCCAGCACGATCGCCGTGCCGGTGTCCTGACACGCAGGCAGCACGCCTTCGGCGCTGATGGCGGCGTTCTTCAGGAGCGTGGCCGCAACGAAGCGGTCGTTGTCCGAGGCTTCGGGATCATCCAGGATGGCCGCGAGCTGTTCGAGGTGTGTAGTCCTGAAATAGAACGCCACGTCCGTGAAGGCGGTCTTCGCGAGCCGTTCAAGCCCGGCGCCGTCCACATGCAGAAGGTCCTGCCCGCAATACTGGTGAACGTCCACATGCTCGGCAGAAAGTCGGCGATAGGTCGTTGGGTCCGGTCCTAACTGAAACTGGGTATGGTACCCTGGGGTGGGTTCGCTAGGCATGGCGCCCTCCAAGGCGCATGCTTTACGCGCCTCTACACCAATCACAACTACGAATATGTTAAGAGGCTAAAAGTAGTTCAAGCAACGACTCGGGTTCTCCATTTTCGAAGGTATAGCCTGCTGGTACAGGCCCGTGCTAAAAAAAATCAAGCGGGGACGTACCATCGCGGCGGCGCGCTCAAACTACCCGATGCGTCCGCGGGGCCGACGAAGGCGGTCTTCAAAACGGAAGACGGCACGTTCCTCGGCCCACGCGTTCACATCGATGGCAAGAGTATCCTCTTGCGTCAGAAGCCCTTAGTGCCCACAACCGCATGCGCCGTTCGCACAGCCCTTCTTCTCGTCCTTTGGCGCATCAGCAATCACGGCATCCGTGGTCAGCAACAACGACGCAATCGATGCCGCATTGCTCAACCCGGCCTTCACGACCTTGGCCGGGTCGAAGACGCCGTCCTTCACCAGGTCACCAAACTCCTCGGTCAGCGCATTGAAGCCAAAGTTGACGTCCTTGTTTTCGGCAATCGTTCGAACAACAACCGCGCCCTCGTGGCCGGCATTCTCGGCGATCTGGCGGCACGGCGCCTGCAGCGCGTGTAGCACGATCTCCTTGCCGATGTTCTCGTCGCCCCTGAGTTTCAGGCCTTCGATCGCCTGACCGGCGCGGATCAGCGCACTACCGCCGCCCGGCAGAATGCCTTCCTCGACGGCCGCGCGGGCCGCGTTGAGTGCGTCTTCAACGCGGAGCTTGCGCTCCTTCATCTCGCTCTCCGTCGCCGCGCCGACCTTGACCAGCGCCACGCCACCCGCCAGCTTGGCCAGGCGTTCCTGGAGCTTCTCGCGGTCGTAGTCGCTCGTGGTGGCTTCGATTTCCTTCTTGATCTGACTGATGCGGCCCTGGATGTCCTTGCTGTCGCCCGCGCCTTCCACCAGCGTGGTGTTGTCTTTGTCGCAGGTGATCTTCTTGCAGCGACCCAGGTCCTCGACCTTAATGCTGTCCAAACCGATGCCGAGGTCTTCCGTGATTGCCTTGCCGCCGGTCAGGATTGCGATGTCCTGGAGCATGGCCTTGCGGCGGTCGCCGTAGCCCGGAGCCTTGACCGCGCAGCAGTGCAGCGTGCCACGCAGCTTGTTCACGACCAGCGTCGCCAACGCTTCGCCTTCAATCTCCTCGGCAATGATCAGCAACGGCTTGCCGCTCTGCGCAATCTTCTCGAGGAGCGGGACCAGGTCCTTGACCGAGGTGAACTTCTTCTCGTAGATCAGAACGTAGGCATTCTCGAGGACTACTTCCATGTCCGCCGGGTTCGTGACGAAGTGCGGGGAGAGGAATCCACGGTCGAACTGCATGCCTTCGACCAGTTCCAGCTCGGTCTCAATGCCCTTGCCTTCCTCAACCGTGATGACGCCGTCCTTGCCGACCTTGTCCATCGCCTCAGCAATCTTCTCGCCGATTTCGTCGTCGTTGTTCGCGGCAATCGCGGCCACCTTGGCAATGTCCTTGCGGCCATTCACCGGCTTGGCCATCTTGGTGAGCTCTTTGCAGACCGCTTCGACCGTCTTCTCGATGCCATTCTTGATGGCCACCGGATTGGCGCCGGCCGTCACGTTCTTCATGCCTTCTTCGAGCAGCGCTTCGGCCAGCACCACACTGGTCGTCGTTCCGTCGCCAACCATATCGTTGGTCTTGGAGGCGACTTCGCGGACGAGCTTGGCGCCCATGTCGGCGAACTTGTCGTCCAATTCGATCTCCTTGGCCACGGTGACGCCGTCATTGGCGACGGTCGGGGAACCGAAGGACTTCTCGATGATCACGCAGCGACCGCGCGGGCCGAGCGTCACTTTCAAAGCCTTGGCCAGCGTCCGAACGCCGCCTCGAAGCGCCTCGCGGGCGTCCTGGTCAAATGCCATTTTCTTCACGGCCATGGCTACAACTCCTTCCTTTATCGTTGCTCTTCGTTTCGTCGTTCTTCAGGACGACAAGACGTCCGCAGTACCGGCTTAACCGGCGCCGCACTCAACTCTTGACGATGGCCAGGATGTCCTCTTCCGACATCAGAATGTACTCTTCGCCATCCACCTTCACCTCAGTGCCCGCATAGGAGGTGAAAAGAACCCGGTCGCCCTTCTTGACCTGGAACATACCGCGCTTGCCATCCTCCAACAGTTTGCCAGAACCAAGCGCAATAATCTTGCCTTCCTTGGGCTTCTCTTTGGCGGTATCCGGAAGAACGATGCCGCCCGCAGTCTTCTCTTCGGCTTCCAACCGCTTCACCAAAACCTTGTCTCCCAACGGCGCAATGTTGGCCATGTCTCTTACCCTCAAAGTTCTGCACCTTGCGTGAACAACTCCATCTACAAAACTGTCGTGTGCTTGAAGATAGCAACCTCAAGGCCAAGATCCATTTCACATTTATCTTGTTAACTAGTCTATGGTTACAAGCTCGAAGTGCGCTTTCGCCTGAAGGTTGAGTGGCATAAACGGGTCATTCCGACTCGCCTACCACCAAAAGTGTGGCGTCACTATGCCTGCCAGCGGGTCTTGCACATAGGGCAATTCGCTGCAGCGTTCCATCTGGCCATCGGTCGATCCGATGGGGTGGAGAC
>CAYSBP010000003.1:30127-46124 GCA_964429255.1 uncultured Planctomycetia bacterium | reverse complement strand
GGCGTCATCAAGGCCGCGCCTTTGCATTGGGATTCCGGTCATGCGTTCGGGTAGAATGGCTCGCCGACGGCAGACGTCTTCTCTCGCAGAGAAGAAAAGCGCGCCGCGAGGTATTCGGAGACGGAAACCGTCCAACCGCGGCGTGCCGAGTCCGCGAACAAGGAAAAGTAAATCGACGAAGAACATCACACTCGTCGTCCTTGTCGCCAGGCTCTCTGTACAAGCCGTGTCGCCCATGCGGTCTGAGGATGCCGAGAGGCACGTCTTCGGGACGCTTACCGACAAGGTGATCGCGACCGGCCGTGCGCTCTTCATGTTCAACGCCGAAGGCAAGCCGCCCCCGGCGACATCCTATGGTAGGCCGAACCGGGAACACGGAAGATCCAAGATGTCGAACGCCGATGGGAACGAGAAGCCGACGACCGCGAGCCTGCTTGCCGGCCTGGATCGCGCGCTGACCGACCTGCCCGCCGACAAGTCGCCCGGCCTTACGATCATCTCGGCGCTGAAGGGCGTCTGGGCGCACGCGCGGCAGGAGGCGCGGCAGGTCAACCGCGAGCGCGGCGGACCGGCGGCTGCGCGCGTGCTCCTGGAGACGAACGAAGGCGTGCTGCGGCGACTGCTCGACTTCTCCGCACAGCGGGCCGGTTTTCGGCAGGGCTGTCCCGGCGTCGCGCTGCTGGCGATGGGAAGTTACGGCCGCGGCGAGCCGGTCCCCTACTCGGACCTGGATCTGCTGGTGCTCTATCAGCACATGGAGCGCGAACGGATGGAGACCCTGACGGGACTGCTCTTCCGCCCGCTCTGGGATGCCGGTCTGACGCTGGGTCACGCGGTCCGCACGCCATCGGATTGTCTGGAGAAGCTCGAAGGTCACGACGAGGATGAGAACGCGCTGGAGTCCGCCACCGCGCTGCTCGAAGCCCGGTTCATCGCCGGCGACGCGGTACTGGCGAACCTCTTTCTCAAGCGCGACCTGCCGGACTTCTTCCGTCGGCGCGGCCGTCCGTTCGTCGAAGCGAAGATCGAAGAGGCCTCAAGCCGCCACCGTCGCCAGGGCGATTCGGTCTACCGCACGCAGCCGAACCTGAAGGATTCACCCGGCGCGCTGCGCGACTACCAGCTCGCGCTCTGGATCGACCGCGCCAGTCACCTCTCGGGCCATTTGCCGCGGTTGAGCGATCGGCCGCTGGTGACCGACGAGACGATCCGCGAGGCGCGTGAAGGACACGAGCGGATCCTCACCTTCCGCATCGCCCTCCATTCGCTCTGCGGGCGCAAGCAGGATGTATTGGACTTCGCGATGCAGCAGTCGCTGGCCGAGGAACTGAACTACCAGCCGAAGGACGATCTGCGATCTTCGGAACGGCTGCTACGCGACTACTTCAGCGCCGCCACCGCGATCCACCGGCTGGCCGACACGGTGATCCGCCGGTACCGCGAAGAGCAGGCGATCGCCGCGCAGGATATCGAGCGGTTGCGGCGGCGGCCGGTGGACGGGCAGTTCACGCGGGTCGGCGATCTGCTCTACCTGGCGCGCGCCGATGCGCTCACCGGTCCGGATTGGCTCGAGGTCGCGTTCCGCGGTTGCTTGAACGCTTCACGCCTGGGTGTGGGACTGAGTCAGGAAATCCGCGAGGGGATCCGTTTGCGGCTCCCGGAACTGGGCAATCAGGAACGTTCCAGCCCCGAGGCCGCAAAGCTCTTCCGCGCGCTGCTGCAACGCCGCATGAATGTGGCCTCCGTCCTGCGCATCATGCGTGACGTCGGGTTGCTGGGCGCCTACATCCCCGAGTTCGGCCAGATCCAGGGACTGGCGATCAACGACATCCTGCACGACTTCACGGTGGACGAGCATACGCTCTTCGCGCTCGAATACGTCGACCGTCTCTTTCTTTCGACGGCGTTCTCCGACCGGTTCCGGCGCGAAGCGCTCGACCGGATGGAGACCCCCGAATTGCTGCGTCTAGCGCTCCTCTGCCACGATCTGGGCAAGTCGCGCGGCGGCGCAGGGCACAGCAAGCGCGGCGCGCTGATGATCCCGGCACTGGCCGTGCGCCTGGGGCTGAACGAGGCGGAGACGCGAGCGCTGCTTCTGCTGGTTGAACACCATCTGTCGCTGTCCAACGTGAGCAACCGCCGCGACACGGGCGACGGTGCCGTGCTGAACGATCTGGCGGCCAAGGTTCAGACGCGCGAGATGCTGGACCTGCTCTACCTGCTGACGTGCGCCGACTCGACGGCGGTCGGCCAGGGTTCCTTCCCGATGTGGAAGGATGAACTGCTCGGCGAGCTGTACCTGCAGCTGGCAGCCGTTCTGGCGCCGGACGAGGCCAGCCCCGAGGCGCATCGCGCAAGCCTGCTGGAAAAGCTGACCGCAACGGCCGCGACCGATGCCGAGCGCGACCAGGCCTGGGTGCACTGCGAACGGGTTCCGCCGCGTTATCTGGTCGAAGTCAGCGTGGACGAGGCGCGGCTGCATCTGCGCTTGGTGGCACGGATGAAGGACGAGCATCGCGAGGCGGCAGCGGCGATCCAGGGCGTTGGCGACCTGGTGGACGTCTGGGTCGCGACAACCGACCGGCCGCGACGCTTCGCGCAGATCTGCGGCGCGTTCCTGGGCGCCGGCGTGAACGTCGTCTCGGCCATCGCCTACACACGCAGCGACGGGCTGATCCTGGATCACTTCCGTGTCTCGCTGAGTTCTGCCTTCGGCGTGCCGACGGGCGAGCCGCGCGGTGCTTTCTGGGAGCGCGTCGCGCACGACATCGAGGAGGCCCTGGAAGGACGCGGCGGATTCCAAGAGAAACTGGAGAACGCCCGGCGGCGCATCCCGCGCGTCCCGCTCATCTCGCGGCGCGTCGAACCCGAGGTGCGCCTGGACAACCAGGTTTCGGAACGCTACACGGTCATCGATGTCGTCTGCGGCGACCGGATCGGTCTGCTTTACGGATTGGCCCGGGCGATCGGCGACTTGCACTGCGACATTCACTTCGCCAAGATCGACACGCAGCAGGGCCTGGCCACCGACGTGTTCTACGTCAGCGAGGTTGGCGGTGGCCAGGTGTTGGACATGGAAAAAGCGAACAACATCCGGCTCCTCCTGCACGCGGTGGCGGACGAGTTCCAGGAAGCGAGACGATGAACCGGAGGCAGGAACGAGGATGACTTCAGGCAAGCGCGTGGTGGTCACCGGCGGCAACGGACATGTGGGTTACAACCTCGCCCGCCTGCTGAAGGAACGCGGGTATCAGATTCGCGTCACCGTCCGCGATGCCGGTGATGCTCAGAAGACCAAGGCGCTACGCGACCTGGGCGTCGAGCTGGTCTCCGCCGATCTGATGCAGCCCGAGACGCTGGCGCCGGCGATGGCCGGCATGGATGGACTCTTCCAGGTAGCCGCAGTGTATCAGACGCATGCACGCGACCCGGAGAAGGAGATTATCGAGCCGAGCGTCATCGGCGGTTTGAATGCGCTCAAGGCCGCGCATGCAGCGGGCGTGAAGAAGGTCGTCTTCACCTCCAGCGTCGCGGCGATCGGCTCCAATGCTCCGGCGGACCGTCCCCTCACCGAGGAAGCCTGGAACGACGATGCGGTCTCGCCGTATTTCCGGGCCAAGACCGGAGCCGAACGGAAGGCCTGGGCGTTCGCCAAGGAGTCGGGGCTGAATCTGGTTGTCATCAATCCGGGCGCGATCATCGGTCCGGGGTTTTTCCGGCACACGCCGTCTACGATCATGTTCGAGCAGGTGATTCGCGGGCAGTTGCCTTTCGCACTCCCGACCGGCTTCACCTTCGTCGACGTCCGGGACGTGGCTTCGGCGCACCTGCTGGCGTACGAACGCGACGATGCGCACGGCCGGTACCTCGCCTGCGACCGGTACTTCTCGATGCCTGAACTGATGCGTTTTCTCCACGAGATGGACCCGGCGCTCAAGGTCCCACGGATGGTCCTGCCGCGCGCACTGCTGCCCTTGGTTCCGTTGATGGACTGGCTGCAGCACAAGGTTCTGGGCACGCCGCGTCAGATCACACGGGCCATGGTCACGGAGTTGGGCGGTCGGTACCAGAACGCGACCGGCGACCGGCTGCGCAGGGAACTGGGGTGGACCACGATGGATTTCAAACAGAGCGTGCGCGACACGCTCGACTGGATCCGCCGGACCTTAATGACGCGAAACCGGACGGCGTGAGGGCCAGGGTCTTTCAATTCTTGGCGTGTTGTCCAGAGAACGACGCTGGCAGGCAAAGAGAAGACTCCTTTCGTCCGGCACTCGCCGACTGACGCCTTCTCCGTGCCTCCGTGTCAGCGTGGTGAACAAAGAAAGAGGAACTCGATGTCTTTCGCATACCAATTTACCGACGGCTGGATTTGCGATCATCTGAACGGTCACCTGCTGACCGGGGGCCCCAACGACAAAGACGCGAAGAAGAAATGGAAGCCCTTCCAGCCGGAAGGAACGCCGGCCCGCTACACGCGTGACCGCGTCGTCGATGTGAAGCATATCCGCGTCGATGTACGCCTGGACGTGAAAGGGAAATCCATCCGCGGCCACACGACCCTCACCGTCGCACCCATCGCCGACGAAGTGAAGACACTGGAACTCGATGCCGTCGAACTGGACGTCTCCACGGTGACGGTGGAAGGCCGAATGATCGGGTACGACAACACCGGCGAGAAACTGATCCTGCATTTCGACAAGCCGCTGAAGGCGGCAAGCGAAATTCCCATCGAGATCGCCTACCGCGCCACGCCGCGCCGCGGGCTCTACTTCATTGCGCCCGACAAGAACTACCCGCGCAAGCGGACCGAAGTCTGGAGCCAGGGTGAAGACGAAGACAACCGGCATTGGTTCCCCTGCTTCGACTACCCGAACGAAAAGGCGACCAGCGAACTGATCGCGACCGTCCCCGGAAAGTGGTTCTGCCTTTCGAACGGCGAACTGGTCGTGAAGCGCAAGAACTCCGACGGCACCGCCACCTTCCACTGGCGCCAGGACGTCCCGCACGTCTCGTATCTGATCACCCTCTGCGCCGGCGAGTACGCGGAAGTCCGCGACGAATGGGACGGCATCCCCGTGAACTACTATGTGCCGCCGGGACGCGAGGCCGACGGGAAACGCTCGTTCGGCCGCACGCCCGAGATGGTGGGTTTCTACAGCGACCTGATCGGCGTCCGTTACCCGTTCGCCAAGTACGCGCAGATCACGGCGACCGACTTCATCTTCGGCGGCATGGAAAACACCTCGGCGACCACGCAGACCGAGCGCACGCTGCACGACGCCCGCGCACACCTGGACTTCTCCAGCGAGCCGCTGGTCGCGCACGAACTGGTCCATTCATGGTTCGGCAACCTGGTCACCTGCCGCGACTGGAGCCACGCGTGGCTGAACGAGTCCTTCGCAACCTACTTCGACAACCTCTGGTACCGCCACTCCCGCGGCGAGGACGAGTTCCGCTATGAACTCTACGGCGACATGCGCGCGTACCTGGACGAGGACACTTCGCACTACCGCCGGCCGATCGTGACGAACGTCTATCGCGAGCCGATCGACCTCTTCGACCGGCACCTCTACCAGAAGGGCGCCTGCCTGCTGAATTTCCTGCGTAACCACCTCGGCGACCGACTCTTCTTCAAGGCCGTCAAGTTGTACGTGGAACGTTTCCGCGAGCGGACCGCGGTGACGCAGGATCTGCTGAACGCCTTCGAAGACGCCACGGGGCGCAACTTCGAGTGGCTCTTCGACCAGTTTGTCTTCAAGGGCGGGCACCCGGAGTTCGAGGTCTCGTGCGCGTGGGACGACAAGACCTCCGTCGCCTCGCTGACGATCGCGCAAAAGCAGACGCCCGACGAGATGACCGTGATCTTCCGCCTGCCGGTGAAGGTGCGCTTCGTGGGCGAAGGCTACGACCAGACGCGCGAGTTCGCCGTAGGCGACGCGAAGCACGCCTTCCACATCACGCTGCCGGCGCGGCCGAAGTGGATCGCCTTCGACCCGGCGAACACGATCCCGAAGACGGTGGATCTGAAATTCGACGCCGATCAGCTCGCCGCACAGTTGACCGCAGACGACGACGTGATGGGCCGCGTGTACGCCGCGCAGGCGCTGGGCAAGAAGGGCAGCGCCGAAGCGCTGAAGGCACTCAAGCTCGCGTTGGTGAAGGACCTTTTCTGGGGCGTGCAGGCCGAGGCCGCCGAGGCCCTGTCGAAAATGCACACCTCGGAAGCGCTGGACGCGCTGATCGAGGCGCGACGGGTCCGGCATCCCAAAGCGCGGCGCGCGGTGGCCAAGGCACTGGGTGCATGGCGCGAGAAGCAGGCGGCCAAGGCGCTGCTGCCGATGCTCCAGCGTGACGAAAGCTGTTTTGTCGAAGCGACGGCCGCCGAGTCGCTGGGGCGCACGCGCGTACCGCAGGCGTTCCCCGCGCTGAAGCAGGCGCTGAAGAAGAACTCGTGGATGGACACGATCCGTGGCGGGGTGCTGCGAGGTCTGGTCGAGAGCGATCCGGTCAAGGCGCTGCCGCTGGTCGAGGCGTGGGCGCGACCGGGCGTATCGGAGCCGACGCGGATGGCGGCGCTGCCGCTGTGGGGTCGCGCGGCGCGCGAAAGCGAGAAGGACGAGGCGAAGAAACGTGCGCGGCTGGCGCTGGAGAAGGTGCTGCACGACGGCTTCTTCACGGACCGCATGGCGGCGCTCGGCGGCCTGGAGCAGTTGCGAGACCGCGCGGCCTTGCCAACACTCGAGGCGCTCAAGGACGCCGCGCTGGACGGCCGGATCAAGCGGCGCATCGAGGAGACGGCGGCGGGCCTGCGCGAGGCTGGCGGCATCCCGCCCGAAGTGAAGTCGCTCCGTGAGGAATTGGACAAGCTGAAGGACGAGACGGAGAAGTTGAAGGAGCAGGTCCAGAAGCTCGAGGCGGCCAAGCCCGGCAAGGGCGGCGCGAAAAGGAAGGCGAAGCGCAAGTAGCGCAACTCGCCGAGTTGCGTCCATGCTCTCGGCCCTTTGGCCCGAGGTCTCGGCTATTTCCGTTCCGCCAGCCAGAAGTATTCTCGATGCTTCTCGAGGTACTTCTGGGCCTCGCCCTGCCGGAGGGCTGCGAAGAGTTTTCGCAGGTTCACGCTTTCGTAGCGCCACGCGACACGGGTCAATTCGAATCCGTTCTCGGCGAATTTTTCTCTAAAACGTTGGGGCACCACGACGAAACGATTCTTGGTATCTCGGATCGCGTCGCCCGCAAGACATTCGACGACTTCGATCGTGCCGCCCGAGATCACGCGGAGTTGGCTGTCGAGGGCCTTGCTCCAGGTCACCACCAACGCTTTCCGAGCGCCGCGCGCCTTGAGTGCCTCCGCGATTCCTGGCGCGGGCGGACTGCGATAGGTCGGACGGAACTGATTCTCGTAGACGAACGTGAGTAGCATCAGGAACATGCCCAGTGCCACGGCGGTGAGCGAGGGACGCCAGTACCTGACCAGGCACAGCCCCACGCCGCCGCTCACCATCAGCCAACAACCGTTGGTGAGCCCCGGGAGTTCCTGCTCGCGAGCCAGCACCAGCAACACGACGGCCAGCACTACGGCAGGAATCGTCACGACGTAGAAGATGCCGGTCAGCCACCGTGTCAGTGGCCGCCCTTCTCCCGATCCGCTCATCGCCGGGGCCAACCATCCCGCCAACGCCACGGCGAGCAGCGGAGCCGCAGACAGCATGTAGCGTTCATAGGTGATGTTTCCAGGTGCGTAGGTCAGGATCACCAGCGCCGCGAACACGACCGCATAGAGGACCATGCTGCGGACCGTGCCCATCGGCGGCCAGGGACTCCCGCTTCCTCTTCGGAGCCGCGACCACAGAGGAATCAGCCACGGCAGAAAGGATCCAACGGTGAATAGCGTGTACACCGGCAGATTCGTCCCCCACTTGCTGTTCTCCAGCTTTCGGACGAACTGGTCGCCCAGGAAGCCTTCCAGAAACTCGCCGCCGAAGCGCGCGTACTCGGTGATGAACCACCAGCAGCCGATGAACAGTCCCGCGGCAATCGCTGGTCCGTGCCACAGGACGCGGAAGGAAGGCGCCTCGTTCCCGCTGCGCCGTGCACGTTGCCGAGCCCAGGCCATGTAGAGAACTGCACCGACCAGCGGCAGCAGACCTGAGAGACCTTTACTGCCGACCGCCAGACCTGCGCCCCCATACGCACAGAAGTACTCCGGCCACGAACGCCGACCCAGCAGGACCACACTGACCAAGCCCAACTGGCTGACTACGATGCCCGCCAACAGCAGCGTGTCCGGCAAGGCGTGACCGGCGGCATCCATGAAGAGCAGATTGCTGAGTAGAAGAACGGCGGCCCATAAGGCCGTCTCGGCACAACCGTACAGGCGGCGGGCCAGCACGAAGGTAAGCCAGACGACCAGCGCGCCGAGCAGCAGAAATGGCAACCGCGCGGCCAGCAGCCCCGGGCCGCCCACCGCGAAGCCGGCCGCCACCAGCCAGTAGGTGTAGACGGGTTTGTGAAAGCGCGGCCGTCCGTCGTCCCAGCGCGGGGTGAGGTAATCGCCCGAGGTCCGCATCTGCAACGCCGCATCGGTGTAGTAGGCCTCGTCGAGGTGGTACTTGCAGAGCGTCGAAGCCGCCGGGATTCCGCCGAGGATGTAGAGCGCCAACAGCACAGCCAGGATCCACGCGGGCCAACGCGAGGCGCGCTGGTCGGCCAAGGACGCAGTCATGCCGGATGGCGTCTCCATCAGAACTCCCAAGCGAGTCGAGTATCGCTACCTTGGTCGCAGGCAGGCAAAATGCAAGCGAAGAGCAGTCGGGGTCCCCGTATGGGCAACGGTTGGGATCGAGGTGTACCCTCCCATCCTATAAGCAACCTGATCGGCGATTAATCTGCTTATGCTCAGAGGCAACAGGTTCAAGGCCAACGGTTTATAAGGATGCGATCCGGCTGGGTGATAACGGCCCTTATCTGACACGCAAAAGAACCGTGGACCGAAAGAGTCGTTAACTGTTTTATACAATTGCGTTACGTCAATTCATGTATCTGGCGCAATGCGTGCTTATTTACCCTCCCATCTCAGTGGACGTCGGGCTTTCAGAAACTCAGGAGGAGAAGGGTCATGAAGACAGGAACGCCGGAAATCTGTACAGGAACGTACTTCCCACTGCGGGGAAGGCCACAGCGGGGCTACTACGTTGTGGTGGATAACATTGTGGTGGCGGGGCCGTTCGGGCGAAAGTACGAGGCTGAAGCGCGACTGAACGGCATCTCTTCACGCAGCACGAACCTGCCGTTGTCGCAGACGGTCTCCACGAAAAAGCCAGGCAACGCGTATTCGCGGTCTATCCAAACGGTATTGAGGGAACAAGAGAAGGCGCTCACGTCTGCGATGGGCGCGGATTCCTAGTCAGACGCTGCGTCAGACGCTGCGCAAGATCCACGAGGTGTTATCGGAGGAGTGTTATCGGAGGAGTGTTATCGAAGGAGTGTTATCGAAGGAGTGTTATCGGAGGAGTGTTATTCTGCGCGGTTATCTATCTGAGTGCCCGGGGAAGGCGGACCGAAAGGTCCGCCTTCCTATTCATGATAGTGAGAAACAAGTACTGCGCGAGACGGATCAAGTATCTCGGCTATGGGTTCTGGGAGGCGAAACCGGCGGAGCACCGTGAAGCGGTGGGGTGGGCGAAGGTACTGGAACTGCTGGCGATCGACCGGTTGATCGATCCGGGGGAGTGCGTTTCGGCTGCACCGGGAACGGTTTGACCTCAGCGCGATGGATGAGGTGCTGGGCGGGGATTTTCAAGTGGCCGGGAAGGACCGGCTGTACCGGTGTCTGCTTTAGACGACGTAGGCTCCTTCGCCGGTCTCGCGCAGCGCACTCCGCAGGCCAACGTAGATCGGGAAGGCGTCGCAGAGCTCCATCGTCTCCTTACGCAACCTGCGGTGCAGCTCGTGGTCGTACGGGTTGGAGAGCGATCGGTCCATGACGTCTACGATCTTCTCCATCTCGGGCTCTTTGAACCCACGGGTGGTCAATGCGGGCGAACCGATGCGGATGCCGCTGGTCTCCGTCGCCGGCAATGGGTCGTTCGGAATCAGGTTCTTGTTCACCGTGATGCCCACTTCTTCGAGGATCGTGCTGGCCTGCTTACCCGTCAGCTTGCGCGAGCGCAGGTCGACCAGCATCAGATGGTTATCGGTTCCGCCCGAGACCAGTCGGAAGCTGCGCTTCATCAGCGCCTGCGCCAAGGTCTGGGCGTTGGCCACGATCTGTTTCTGATACTCCTTGAAGGACGGGTGCAGCGCTTCCTTCAGCGCCACGGCCTTGGCGGCGACGACGTGCATCAACGGCCCGCCTTGCGCGCCGGGAAAGACGGCCGAATCGATCTTCTTGGCATGCTTGCCCTTGCAGAGGATGATGCCGCCGCGCGGACCGCGCATCGTCTTGTGCGTCGTCGTTGTCACGACATCGGCCACTGGTACCGGGTCCGGGTGCAGGCCCGCGGCCACCAGACCGGCGATATGGGCAATGTCGACCATGAGGAACGCCTTCACTTCCTGCGCGATCTCCGAGAACTTCTGGAAGTCAATCGTCCGCGAATAGGCCGACGCACCGGCAACGATCAGCTGCGGCTTCACTTCATGGGCCATCTTGCGGAGTTGTTCGTAATCGATCCGTTCAGTCTCGGGATTGAGCCCATAGGTGGACACCTGGAACTGCTTGCCGGAGAAATTGTATTTCGAACCATGGCTCAAGTGCCCGCCGGCCGCCAGGTCCATGCCCAGGATCGTTTCGCCGGGTTTCAGCAGGGCCATATAGACCGCCATGTTCGCCTGCGTACCCGAGTGGGGCTGCACGTTGGCATGCTCAGCCTTGAAAATCTGCTTGGCGCGGGCGATGGCGAGCGACTCGGCGGAGTCGACGTGTTCGCAGCCATTGTAGTACCGTTTGGCCGGGTAGCCTTCCGCGTATTTGTTGGTGAGCACCGAACCGGTGGCTTCCAGGACCGCGAGCGACACGTAGTTCTCGCTGGCGATCATTTCCAACTGGAGGCACTGGCGGAAGACTTCGCTTCGCACGGCCTGATAGCATTCGGGATCGACGCGTTGCAGTTCGTTCAGCATGGCCACTCCGGGAAAAGGACCACAACGGCAAGGCCGGGACAAGAGATCCGTTGCCCAACGAGCATCCCCGTGAACCTAAAAACCATGCCGCGACTCCCTCCTTTTCGGTCTTTTTGGGCTGCCGTCAACTGCAACCGCCAAGGAACGGGCGTGCGTCCGTACGACCTTGACGCTCGCCACACCAACGCAGAGAATCCGGGCCAACCTTTTCAGGGACTCCGCGTGCGCGACCGAATGACCTGGCTCGGGCCGACCGCTCTTCTGGCGGTGCTGGCCATCTTCTTCCTCCTGGGGCTCTTCTGGCCTCTGGCCTCGACGTTGCGTGATGCGCTCTGCGAGCCGCCGGTGCGCGAAGCGTGGAAGGTCACGGGGAAGGCCGCAGCCGATTCCATCGACGTCTTCGCAACGCGGGTCGGCACGACGCCCGAACGGCTGCGTGCGCTGAACGCGGAGGAGACGCTCAAGCCCGGTCAGTTGGTCGTCGTCAAGCCAGCCCGTTGGACGCTGGAGTACATGACAGGGCTCTTCGCTCCCCATGCGCCCCAGTGGCGCTGGTTGCTGAACAGCCTGACGCTGGCCATCATCGTGACGGCGCTCTGCGCGGCGGTCAGCTACCCGCTGGCCTACTGGCAGGCGCGCTACACCTTCCCCGGCCGGGGCGTCCTGTCGGGGCTCCTTCTGGTGCCACTGATCTTACCGCCGTTCGTCGGCGCCATCGGCCTGCGGCGGATGCTGGCACGCTACGGTCCGATCAACTTGGCGCTCCAGGAAATCGGCCTGGTCGATCCGTCGAACCCGATCGACTTCCTGGGCGAGCATCGCTTTGTCGGCTGCGTACTGGTGATGGCGCTGCATCTCTACCCACTGCTCTACCTGAATCTCACGGCTGCGATCTCGAACATCGATCCGAGTCTGTTGGAATCGGCGCGAAACCTTGGCCACACGCCTTGGAACGTCTTCCGGCGCGTAGTACTACCCCTTTCGACGCCGGGGCTGATCGCCGGCGGAAGCCTGGTCTTCATTGGCGCCTTCACGGATCTGGGCACGCCGCTGGTCTTCTCGTACCAGGAGGTGATTGCGAACCAGATCTACAGTCTGGCGAACGAGCAGACCGCGAACCCGGCCGGCCCGGCGCTGGTGGCGATGGTGACGGCGGTGGTACTGACGCTCTTTCTCCTGACGCGATGGGCGTTGACCCGGTACAGCGCATCGGGCGGAGTGAAGGGCATCACGCGTGCGGCGCCTCAGTCGTTGCGCGGCGTCTGGCCTGCCGTGGTGATCGGCATCCACCTGGTGGTCATCCTGCTGGCGTTGTTGCCGCACCTTTCGGTGTTCCTGGGCGGACTGGCCGAGCGCTGGGTGATGAGTATCTGGCCACAGAGCTTTACGACCGAGCATCTGCAGGAGGCGTTGCTGCATCCGGTCGCGCGTGCCGGCGTACGCAACAGTCTGATCTACGCGGCTGGCAGCACCATCATCGATGTGCTGCTGGGCTTGGGTTGCGCGTGGGTGATTGTACGGCGTGGCGGGTGGCTGGGGCGAGCGGTGGATGTGCTTACGATCGCGCCGTTGGCAATTCCCGGGCTGGTGCTCGCCTTCGGCTATGTGGGTGTCTATTCGGCGTTTTATCAGGGCGAAGGCTCGGGTGTCTTGAGTTTCCTCGGAATCGAGAAGGCGGCGTTGCCCGTGAGCTTTTTCCTGGTGCTGGCCTATGCGGTCCGGCGTCTCCCCTTCACGACGCGGGCCTGTGTGGCCGGGTTGGAGCAGACGCCGCGGGCGTTGGAGGAGGCGGCGGCGGGTCTGGGTGCCCGGCCGTGGAACGTGATCCGCAACATCACGGTACCGCTGATCGCGGCAAACGTCGCGGCCGGCGCGATTCTGGCGTATGCTTTCGCACTGCTGGAGGTCTCCGAATCGCTGATCCTGGCAAATCGTCCGGCGGACTACCCGTTAACCAAATCGATCTATCATCTCTTCAATCGAGTGGGCGACGGCGATCAGGTGGCCTCGGCACTGGGCCTGCTGGCGTTGGGGTTCATGACGCTGGCGCTTCTGGCTGCGGGCGCGTTCCTGGGCCGAAAATGGGGAGAGATGTTTCGCGGATGAACGAGACAACGTCGGTATTCCCGCCTGAGAAGTCGGCGGTCCTGCTGGTGGCCGAATCCCTGCGGCCCGGCGGCATGACCACCTACGCGCGCGCATTGATGAAGGGCCTGACCGCCGTGGGACTGACACCGCGCCTTTGCGCGCCGGATGAACCGGCGCCCGGCTTCTTCCCCGAGTCGGCGCGCAAGCAGGTGCACTCGTTCTCCGCGTTGAGCGCCACCTTTCTGCGTCCGCTGCGGATGTGGGGTGTGGCAAACTGGGCGCGCGAACAGCACTTCGTCCTCATCCACGGCCTCTCCTCGTTTTCGGCGCCGGCCTGCCAGTATCTCTCGGCCGTCCTGCAGGTTCCCTACCTGTTGACCATCCAGCACTATCAGGATCGCGGCGACATCAGCGTAGACCGCGGCTGCCACGGCGTGCTGGCCAGCAGCGAATCGATCCGCGAGAACCTGGTGAACGACGCGCGAGTACCCAAGGAACTGATCCAGGTGGTGCCGTTGGGCATCGAGCTTCCGCCGCCTCTGGCCCGCGGGCGCACGCCGGCGCAACGCCCTGTCGTGACCACCTGCGCTCCGCTTACGCGAATGCAGGATGTGACGACGTTCGTGCGCGCGGCGCGCGAGATCTCGACAGCGATGGACGGCGGATGCCAGTTCGTCATCGTGGGCGAAGGACCCGAAGAGAGTTCTTTGCGAAAACTCGCGCGCCAGCTCCAGCTGGGCCACAATGTCGTCTTCTCGCACGAAGGTGTCTCGCACGACCAGGTACTCCGGGATACAGACGTCTACGTCCAGACGCCGCTCAAGGAGGGCTTCGGGTTCGCGGTGCTGGAGGCGATGGCACACGGCCGACCGGTCGTAAGCACTTCAGTGGGCGGCCTGTTAGGCCTGGTGCGAGACGGGCAGACCGGGTACCTGGTGCCGCCCGAACAACCGGCCACCGTCGCAGAGAAGGTGCTCGCGCTGTTGAAAGACCCCGCCTTCTGCGCGCAGATGGGCGACGCGGCACGCGCCTGCGTAGCCAGGGATTACCCCCTGAACGCCATGGTCCGCAGGACCGTCCGGTTCTACGCGTCCGTGCTGGGCCTGAGAGAGAAAGAGGGTACCGGCGTCTTCCTGTCGCGGCCGCTGTGACAGGGGCACGTCTCCGGTACTCAGACTGTCGGTTGACACGCGGCGCAACGTCGGGAGAGTGGACGCTTCCGCCGCCTCGAAAGGCTGCAGGGTTGCTCGATGATCGGAGGCCGCTGGTTGCATCCATGAAGCATTCGTCTCCCATTCGTTTGCTGGGCATGGCCATCCTGGCGTTCCTGCTGCCCGCCGTGGCGACGGGCGAAGAGCCGAAACCTGACGAGTTCGTCGGACGGTTGGATGAAGGGCGCACGTATCGGCGGCTGAATGGCGAGGCCCTTACGGGACGCGACGTGGCGGACTTTATTGTCGAGCAGGAATGGGAGCAGGAGCTGGCCGCCTTCGCCGAACGCGAACTGGTTCACGCGGAAATGGCTCGGTGCAATGTCTCGGTTTCCGAATCCGAGGTGGAAGCCGAGATGAAACGGCTTGCCGTCAATTTCGCCAAGAGCCACGGTGTGAACCCCGATCTGCTGAAGCCCGAGGAACTGGGCCGCAAGCTGGGCGGTTCCTATTCGACCTTGAGGGATCAGCAACGGACGCAACTGGGGCTCAAGAAGATCCTGGTGTTGGAGGAGAAGCTAAAGCCGGACGCCCATCTGAATGCACCGGTCGTACGCGATGCGTTGCGCCAACGACTTGACGCTGTCGTCCGGCAGAAAGCCGTGGTCTGCGATCCGTCCAAGTTGCCGTCCGATGTGGGCCTGCGCATCGGCGATCGCTTCTACCCCCGCAGCGCGGTGCGTACCTTCATGTTGGAACGCCTGGGGCCCCTGTTGCGCCGAGACCTGGTCCGCGCATTGGAAGCCATTACGGTCGACCGGCTGGTGCGCAAGGCCCTCGCGGCTCAGGGCAAGGACGCGCTGACTGAAGAGGACCTCGTCATACACCTCAGTTACCTGGCCGCCAAGCTGGAGGTGGAGCAGGGCATTCCGGACGGCCGAAAGGTCCTGCTGGAGCAGTTCAAGAACCAGAAGACGGACGTGAAAACCTATATGCATCAGCCCGATTTTCAGCAAGATGCCAAGGTGACCTGGCTGGCGCGGAATGCCGTCCGCGAGGCGCAGATCCGGGCTGAATTCGAAGCACATCAGGAGAAGTACCGTCTACAGGAGAAGCGGCTGGCGCATCTCTTTCTCCGCGTCCATGATCAGGAAGGTCACGGCTACACGCCCGAGTGGGAGACGCCCGAGCACCCCGTGGTCCGGGCCTTCGTGGCCGCCGAGCGCGAAAAGCGTTTCGCTGAGATACGCAAGGATATCGAGACGCTCGTGCCGCTGGCCAAGAGCAACTTCGCCGCCGCGGTCCGCGACCATTCCGAGGATGAAGAGACGCGGCGGAAAGAGGAACCCGGGCTGATTGGACGGTTCAGCGAACGGTCCCTGCCGCCCGAGCCGATCGACGCCGAACTGTTGAAGGCCGCGTTGAAACTGAAGCCCGGCGAGATCTCCGATCCGCTGCGCAGCGCGTACGGATGGCACCTCGTGAAGTGCCTCGACGACCAGACGACCCGGTACGAAGAGACGCGGCAGACCGTCTACGTCATGTTGCTCAAGGAACAGCGCCGCGCGATCTTCGAGAAGATCCTGAAGGATGCGAAGGTCGAGGATACATTCTAGGGAGAACGTTTCACCACG
>CAYSBP010000003.1:24121-30027 GCA_964429255.1 uncultured Planctomycetia bacterium | reverse complement strand
GCGGTTTGGCGTCCGCAATCCAGAACGCATCACACCGTATTTCGATCTCGCCGTTCTCCGTGCCTCAGTGTCCGTGGTTAGAACAGAAGGAGCGGAAATGCCGATGGACCAACTCGATGAGATTTTCGCGAAACAGTCGGCGCTGAACGACGAGATCTTCGCCAAGCAGGACCTCCGCGATCGCGACGGCAAGGTGCTCACCATGGCCGCGATCCGCGCCGGGCTGGAACGCGGCGAGACCGGACCCAACGGCCTGCCGAACCTCTGGCTGCGCAATTACCTGACCGCGCTGAAATCGGAGGCCGTCGAGATCGAGGAGGAGCTGCTCTGGAAGTGGTGGTCCAAGGACCAACTTGACCTGCAGAACATACGCGTCGAGATCGTGGACCTGATGCACTTCCTGACCAGCATGGCGCTGGTCGCCGGTATGACACCCGAGGCGTTTTTCCGGCTTTACACCAAGAAGCACGACGTCAACCGCCAGCGCCAGGAGCAGGGCTACTCGAAGACCACCAAGGACGAATCAGACAACAAAACCGTAGTCTGATTTTCCGAATGGACAGGTCCGGCTTGTCCCGTCGGTGCGGCGACGGACGACCGTGTCCGGAACCCCGTCGTGGTCGGCAGTGCCGTTCGAAAGTGCTTCAATTCCGGCTGAACTCGTTCGCAACATCGCGGAATTTCTTCAGGAATTCCTTTGCCGCATTCTCGTCGGGGAAAGCGTACAACCCCACGTCATCGAAGCGCGCGGCTGAACCGTTTTAAGGAGGGCTCACGTTGTGGTCCGCTCGGCCCCATTTCGCCGCGCAGGACGATCGAGGAAGCGTGGTCCGCTCCGGTCCTCTTCAGAGGACGTCAGCGCTTCCTCTTTTTTTCGGCGCTCGCTCAGGTTTTCGCCAGGAACGAGGCTTTGTTCTGCTCCCACCAGCTTTCCCACTCGCGAGCGGCGGCTTCACGGGCCTCCGGACGGCCTTGCGGATCATAGGTGATGAAATGGCCGGTGAGTTCGCGGAGGCAGTTCGATGCAACACGTCGTTGATGGACATCGGGGTCGCGCAGAAAGCGGATGAATCTGGGCGCAGCCTCCTTTGCCTTCAACAACGCAAGCGCTTCTATGACGGGGCCATGCGTGCCGAAGAGCGCATCGTCGAGCAACCGCAGCAGTTCCGGGACGACGACCCGGTCGCCCAGTCTTCCCAGTGCCTCCGCAGCAGCGAAACGAACTCCGCCAATCCCGTCCTGAAGCATGCGGATCAGCAGCGGAATCGCACGATTGTCACCCAACAGGCCCAACTCGTCACACGCATCCCGACGGACCTCCCAGATGCGATGGTTCAGTTCGTGAACCAAGCGATCAAACGTAGAGACTTCTGCAGCGTTCGCTTCGTTGGCCATAGGCGTCTCCCGCACGCGTCTTCGGAAACGGCTTCTTTGAGAACCTATAGCTCTGTTCTGCAGATACGTCAAGCCGGTAGGTCGACAGATCGTCAGATCGTTGACCGGAAGGGACCGCAAGGCTCGGCCATCTCTCTTTCGGAACTTTAAATTTCTTTCTTCGAGAGGTACAGATAGATACGTACAACTCCAGCGTGGAATCTATTTTATGTCTGGTCTGAGTAGGTTTTCAAAGAAACGGGTGACGAGATACTTGATTTTATCCGGGCACAAGGTATTAATAGTGAATGGGTTATGTAATACCTCGTGGGGTGGTCGTCGAATGGTTTTGAGAAGGGTCTCGTAATTCGCTTGCATTCATCGGGTTGTGGCTTGAAACTGAGTGGGTCTGAGTGAGGAAGGAGGACACGTGGCAACCACCAAGCGTGAACTGGTTCGCAGAGTTTCCGTCAAGACGGGGCAGAAGCAGCATGTCGCCCGTCAGATTGTCCAGGATTTCCTGGATGAGATGGTCGTGGAGCTGGGCCGAGGCCATCGGCTCGAGTTTCGCGAGTTTGGCATCTTCGACGTGGTCTTCAAGAAGCCACGTACGGCACGGAATCCCCGAACGGGGGCTCTTGTCCAGGTGCCCGCGAAGGCCGTGGTGCACTTCAAGCCTGGCCGACTGATGAAGGCGAAGGTCCGTGAGGCCATCGCCGCGCGTGCGGTGGGAGGTTCGGCGCCTCCCGCCACGACGTAGGGACGTACGCGTTCATGCAGCAGGGGCGGCGGCGTCTGTGCCGATCCAGGAGGCACCGCTGGCACGGCCTGTTCTTGCATCAGGTGGATTGAAGTACGAGTCCGTTCAGCGTGAGTGAGGGAGCCATGACCGTTCTGGCGAAGCGCTCCAAAGCCGCGAAGGTTGCTCGCAGAGCCAAGAAGAAATCCCATCCCAAGATGAAGACCAAGACACCGGCGATGGTCAAGCAGGAGAAACCGCCCGTTGACAACGATGATGGCGAACTGGATGAGGAGGTCGACATGGTCGATCCCGATACCGAAGCCGAGGTCGAACTGGATCTGGAACCCAAGACGCGGTTGGACCTGATCCGCCTGCGTCACCGCGTGATGAAGAAGGAAATCGATCAGATCCGTGTAGCTTTAGAAGAAGACCCGGACGACTAGCGGAACCCTTTGTTGTCAAAGCCGTTGCACCCCATCTTGACGTCTGGACGTGCGGCCAGAGGTTGCCGCAAATATCCTCCCGCACGTGCGTCTGGACCCGAACCAGAATGTGCGGCGATTCGGGCCGGGAACTTCCGCGGCGCGGGACTTAGTTCTCAAGCCCGGAGGAGACGCCGGACGTCTCTTGCGGTCCCGCGCGGTGGGAGATGCCAGACGACCTGCACCGTGCCCCGTGGGATCGCGACCGGTGCTGCGTGAATGCCAGGATACCTGGTGCCATGGACAGCGCGGTCGTATGCGCTGTCCGTGGACTGCAGCCGAGGAGCCACGGATACGCACATAGGTTGCACATTTTCGGCTCGATGATCTGGGATTGCGTATCCATGGCACCATTTTTGGGGTCCGCAGCACCGGTCGTGCACCCGTGCCCCGTTCGCGCTGGCAACGTAACTTGCTTGTGAAGGAGCTGTCGAGTATATAGCTTCGCTTTGCATGTGGCGGCCGTGTCCGTCCACGGCTGGTGAGGGAGGAAGCAGGACCGTGTTGAAGATTCGTTTGCAGCGCACAGGGCGTCGGAACGCCCCCCATTACCGTTTGGTGGTCTGCGACAACCGCCGTAAACGTCAGGGCGCATACCTAGAGAACTTGGGACATTACCACCCTTCAATGAAGGATGCGGAGAAGTTCTCGATCCAGATCGAGCGCATCAGGCACTACGTGAGTCAGGGCGCGCAGATTTCCGAAGCCGCGAGCAATCTACTGGAGCAGCAAGGGGTCAAGGTGAACCAGTTGATCACGGAGTGTCGACAGGCCGCGGCGCGGGCGTCCTAGGGTTGACACAGCGCCGTGCTCAAGGTCAATCTGGGGCCTCGAGGGAGCATGGGGTACGACGTTGTTCCATCGTGGGCATGTGATGTCGAATCACCGGCGGTCGTATGCGCATTGATGTCATCACGATCTTCCCCGGTCTTTTCGAGAGTGTTTTCTCGCATTCGATGTTGCGGATTGCACGCGAGAAGGGCCTGGTGGATCTGGTCTTGACGGATCTGCGCGATTACACGACGGACCGGCATCGCTCCGTGGATGATCGACCGTTTGGCGGCGGACCCGGGATGGTGATGAAAGCCGAACCGGTCGTCAAGGCGGTACGGGACGTTCGGTCCCGAGCGGCGGAACCAGGTCGGCTGATTCTTCCTTGCCCTCAGGGGCGGGTGTTCGGGCAGTCTTTGGCGCGGGAGTGGAGTTGCGGAGCGCGGTTGATCTTCTTTGCCGCGCACTACGAAGGCTATGACGAGCGGATCGTCGAGATCCTGAAGCCGGAACGGGTTTCGATCGGCGATTACGTACTGACGGGTGGTGAGTTGCCGGCGCTGGTGATGTTGGACGCTGTGGTGAGGTTATTGCCCGGCGTGTTGGGGGATCCGGAGAGTGTCCGCAGTGAATCGTTCTCTCCAGAGAATGAGGGCCTGTTGGAGTACCCCCAGTACACGCGTCCGGCGGCCTTCGAAGGACACACGGTGCCCGATTCACTGCTATCCGGCGATCACGCCCGGATTGCCAAGTGGAGGCACGAGCAGGCGCGGAAGCGGACCAGCCACACCCGCCCCGACCTGCTGTCGACGGGTAAGCACGGCTTGGCGGATGACGCCGGCGTTGTCTAAGGGAGACGTACGATGAAAAGTCATGAGATCATGAGCCTGGTCGAGAAGGCCAACCTCAAAGCGAACCCCACTTTCTTTGAGATCGGTGACACCGTGAACGTGCATCTGAAGATCGTGGAGGGCGAAAAGGAACGCCTCCAGGTTTTCACGGGCATTGTCATCAGCAAGAAAGGCTCCGGCGTGAACGCCAGTTTTACCGTTCGCCGCTTGGTGGGCAGCGAAGGCGTGGAACGCGTCTTCCCCGACAATTGCCCGTCGATCGACCGGATCGAGGTGAAAAAGAAGGGCAAAGTCCGGCGCGCCAAGCTGTATTATCTGCGGGACCGTGTCGGCAAAGCGACTCGCGTTGCGGAGAAACTGGGGGTTCTGGCGGTTGCCGCGGTCGACGACAAGCCGGCTGAGCAGGCGGTCAAGCCGAGGCAGAAGACAGCCATTGCCGGGACGGAAGGGGCCAAAGCCAAGAACTGAACCGGTTCCTGGGGCGCAGTCCCGCGTTGGGCGGCGGTCCAGTTGGGTTAAGGCGTTTCCCTCATGGCGGATGGGGCCTCGCCTCCGACGACCGCTGGTGTCCAGTTGCCCGCTCCGAAGATGCCACAGAAGGATGCGGAGGTTGGCGACCGATCCTTCGATCGGGAGCCGTTGCGCCCAGGCAATCTGATACGGCCCAAGGGTACGCCCGAAGGTCTAAAAATATCCAAGGGCACCATTGAAGATTTCAGCCGGACGAATCGTTAGGTTTCTGGGAGATGCTTGGATTGCAACGACCGATTTCTTAAAATATGCACGTGGGACGGAGCGTTGGTGCAGTCGTCCGTGGCGTTTGAACGCGTGCGCCGAGAAGAAAGGAATACTGCCATGACCCGACAGATGACCATGGTGCTGGGCCTGCTCTGCCTTGCTCTTGGAGCGACTCAGGCGGGAGAAATGACGGAAGCGAAGAAACGCGCCGAGTTCGCCAAAGCCTATGCTTCGGCCATGCCTGAAGACCGCCTCGCGGCGGTACTGATGCTGCAAGGTGTTAGAGAAGAGGCGAGCGTGTCGTTTCTCAGAAGAGTGGCGACCAAAGATGTTGAACCTGCAGTCCGCTTGTCGGCCTTCCTGCTTATCTCGGACATGGATGATCCGCTGGGAAAACTGGAGCGGGTCATCGTGGATATGTTCCGGAATGAGAAGAACCGGCCCACCAAGATCAGCATGCTCCAGGCATTCACCAAGTTGAAGACCAAGACGGAAGCGACGGAGGAGGCCATCAAGTTCCTGGGCACTCTTCGCTACCCTTCGAGCTACAGTGACCGAGAGCTCGACGAGAATTGGAATCAGGACGAAGGCTTAGCCCCTGATGTACTGGTACGCCGCCTCTCTAAGGAACAGATCGATGCAATGCGCAAGAATTTCACGGATGTTCTGACCTTCGTCAATTTGCTTGCCGAGAAATCGTTTCCTTCGAACGATACGGCGCGCCTTCAATCAAAGCAGTGGTGGGCTCTGCGCAAGAACGATTTTCTGAAAGCAGATGCAGAGATGATCATCAAGCTTCGTAAAGAAGCCCGGGCGGACGCGAAAAAGGATACCACGAAGGCGGACGCGAAAAAGGATACCACGGAGGCGGACGCGAAAAAGGATACCACGGAGGCGGACGCGAAAAAGGATACCACGAAGGCGGACGCGAAAAAGGATACCACGGAG
>CAYSBP010000003.1:0-24021 GCA_964429255.1 uncultured Planctomycetia bacterium | reverse complement strand
GGAGGCGGACGCGAAAAAGGATACCACGGAGGCGGACGCGAAAAAGGATACCACGGAGACCAAGAAGTAAGGTCCCGGCAGCCGATGGTTCAGCCACCAGGCTTGAGCCGCCGGGCGGCCATGAGGATTTTCCGGACCATCCTGGGGCGCTTGCCCGCCTCGGCCATGCTGATGGCGGCTTGTGTGTAGCCCAGTGTGCGCGCCAGCTGTCCCTGGCTCAATCCCAGGCGTTCCCGGAACAGCCGAAGCACTTCGCCATCGCCCACATACTCCGCTGTACCTTCCAGCCCCGGCAACAGGGGCTGTTCTGGCGAGCCCTGCGTTGCCGTCTCGGTGGGCTGTTCGGCTCCAGGGTCAAGGGTGCGGTTGGCCCGATGGAGCAGTTCGGACAGGAAATGCGGCGGCTCGATTCGCCAGATTTCATCTGGCCCGGCTGCCCCGCCGGACGGCTTGACGACCAGACGCGGCTGGGGTGATCGGCCCGGAACGGCCGTGAGGGCAAAACGCAGATCCGTCTCGTAGCGAAAACGATCGGTCTCGAAGGCGCCCAGGTAACCTTGTTCAACCATGTGCTTCAGCGCCTGTTCGACCTGCATTCGCACGTCGGGATCATCCGGGGGTGCGCCACCCATGGCGAGGATTGAATGGCAACGCTCGCACACCGCCCTTCCGCCGTTCATCCCGAAGCGCATGGGAAGTGCGGTGCCAAGGATGAACACCCAGGGTCGCTGCAGCGCGTTCTCGCGCACAAGCTGTCGCAATTGATAGGTGTAGGATGCCCGTTGGTCGCGTTCACCCTCCAGTGCGGAGGCATAAAGGTACGGGTTGATGCGCAGGAACAGCCGCTCACGCAGTGAGGCTCGTTCGCGTTGTCGTCCGTCTTCCGTACGGGTCTCATGCCATGCTTCAGACGCCGCTTCATTGAGCAGGAAACGGAGGCGGATCGTCGTTCCCCGGCGCGAGCCCAGACGGATCTCCTGCGTCAGCGTCGAACTGCACAGCAGACGGAGTACGGATCGTGCTTCATCCAGATGCTTCTTCGTGTGGGCGCGCTGTCCAGCGACCACGTCCGAACGTTTGTAGCCCAGGCGATCAAGGTGCCGGTTCAGGTCCAGTACGAAGCCTCCAGGCAAAGGACTTCCCGTTCCCGCGTCCTCGGCGGCAACGAAAACACCCAACAGATGCTTGAGCCCCATCGGGCCGAAGCTTCGCAGAATTGCAGTCCGCAGATCGAGTGACTCGCGAACGGGCTCATCGCCCGGCCAGCAGAGCCCATCTTCTTCCCGCGCCTGCGAGGGTCGGCTGAGGACGAAGGTGCGAATTTCCGCTGGCCGGACAACCTCGGGCAGGGCGGTGCTTGCCTCCAGGGACGGCACGGTCTGTTCATTCAAGTCACCCAGTCGCGCTTGTCCGCTGAAGACCGGCAGTAGTCCCAGGAAAAGCGGTGAGGAAGGCAGGCGGAAAAACCCGCCGGAACCGGGGTGGGATAAGGCGGAACCCATAACAGCATCTATTATACTCGATTGTTTGCCTCTGGCGCAACTCGGCTTGTCACGATACGTTGAGGTCGGGTTCAGGGGGGGCACGACAGGTGCGCGAGTACCGCGGCAAAGTGGTGGGATTATTCAAGGAGTCGTTGGTGTCGGTGGGAATGCTCAAAAGGGGATAGTGGCGTTCCCCGGGCGCGGAGGGGCACGATATGCTGGGGAGCATTCAGGCCTGGCGGCGCAAACGACAGATCCGCACGTTGACCAAGCAGTTGGGTGGTCCGGTCAACTCACGGCTCTATATCGACCTGATGAATCTGTTGACCGAGGAGGGGGAGAAGGCGAAGGCTTCCGAGGTCATGTACCTGGGGCTGCACCGGTTTCCCGAATCCCCGGAGCTGCGCAAGCGTCGTCGCGAGCAGGTCCATCTGGAACGAGGCGACGAAAAGAAGAAGCTTCACGCCCAGTTGTTGGAGAACCCCACACCCGCGTTGTATGCGCGCCTGGCCGAGAACAGCCGGCTCAACCTGGATGTGCAGGGCATGTGGCGCGTCTGTGTGGCCGGTCTACAGGCCTTTCCTAACAGTCCCCCGCTGCTGCTGGCGCAGGCGCAGGCTTGGCTGGAGGTCAACAACCTGCCGGTCGCCGTCAAACGCCTCGAGGAACTGGTAGCGGTCCAGCCCTATCATTACATCGCCCGCAAACTCCTGGGACAGGCCTGTCTGCAGATGGGACGTCGCGGGGAAGCGCTCCGGCATCTGGCAGAGGCGCAGCGCATCGCTCCGGACGACAGCACCCTGACCGAGTTGGCCGAACAAGCCCGTGGGACCGTGAGCGAGGCGAAGGCGAATCCCTCGGTGACTGAGGAGCGAGGCAAGGCCCTTCGATCAATCCTGGGGCCGCTGGCGGCGGAGCCGGGCCTCCGGGGCGCCTTCGTGCTCGACGCCAATGGTCTTCTGTTGGCCTGCCTGCCGGGACAGACGGTCGATCAGGCCGTGGCTGCCACCATCTTCATGCAGGTTCGCGGTGTGTTGTTGGGTGGTGGAGCGGTCTTGGGCATCGGCGCGTTCGAGGAGGCCATACTCGAAACCGAGAACCGACAGCTCTGGGTGCTGGCGTGCGGCGACTGGCTGCTGGCCGTGATGGCCGACCTGCACGTCGAATCCGCGCCCCTTCTGGCGGTGGTTCGCGAGTGCGCCCAACAGGCTGTGCGGATGCATCACTGAACGAAAGGGACCCGTGGTGGTTGACCTGCTGTCCAAACTAAGACAGGCACCGGGCGTCCGGGGTGCCTTGGTCATCGACCGCGACGGCATGCTCGTCGCCAGCGACTGGCCAGCCTCGCCCGAGGCCACCACGACTGGCGCCGTCGCCGCAGGCGTTCGCGTGGTCTTCGAGGAGGCTGCGCGTCGTCTGGAGATCGGCGGGATCCAGCGCTGTGTGGTCAAAGGCAAGGATCATCAACTCGCGTTCCTGGCTTCCGAGCAGGTGCTCCTGCTGGTCCTCCTGGACCACTCCGTCGACTTGAAAGCCGCCGATCCGGCACTCCAGGCCGCCATCAAAGCGGTCACTAAGAGCATCGAGGCCTGACAACGATCCGGCCTACCGAACCGGCGTCGAACGAACGGCAGGCTGGGCCAACGCGACCGCATCCTTTCAACGTTCGTTTGAACTACCCAGGCGTCCCGTTGGGCTGTCGATCGCGTCAGCCTGCGCTTTTGTGCCGCGAAGTGTTCGGTTATAATCGGGGTTGTCCGACGCTTCGAACGGTCTGTCAGTGGGAGGGTCCTCGCTTGGAGAAGCTTCATCTCGTATCCAGCCAGTACAACTTTGTGGCTTCCGAGCCTTCTGCGGATGTAATCCTGGGGCGGCTCGACAGCTGTCAGTGGAGGGTGCCGGAGGTCTCGATCTCACGGCGACATTGCCAGTTCGGCTGTCGGGCGGGCGGGTGGTACATCTTCGACTTGGGTAGTCGGCACGGGACCATGCTCAACGGAACGCCGATACAGATGGCACGCCTGGAGAACAACGACAAGATCAAGGTGGGCGATGTTGTTTTCGCCATCGAACTGGGCGAGAAGCCCGCACAGGCTCCGGTCGAGTCTCCGCCTCAAGCGGAACGCCCGTCTTCCTCGCAGTGTGCTCCGGCGCTCGAACCCGAGGCCCGGTCATCGTCCGGCTGTGGACCGGTCGTACCGCCCGAGCATCAACCGGCCGTCTCGTCAACAGCGATCACGCAGCTTCGCCTGAAGATTCCGAATCTTGATGAAGAACTGCCGCTGAACGAAGACGAGCATTTATCCCGCGAGGAGGCTGCCAACGAAGAACCACCGGTCGAGGAGCAGCAAGCCTCTGAGCAGCATCGGTTGGCCGAAAACGCGCCTCTGCCTCGCCCTGGTGCCCGTCGCTTCGGCCTCAGAAGGCGCAGCTCCTCCCCTGATCCACTTCGGACTCAGGAGCCTCCGGAGGGAGGAGAGGAAACGGATGCCGATGCTTCGGCAGCGGATGAGAATCCGGAAGCCCTCACGGAAGAACACGAGGCCGAGGTGGATGGGACGGATCGGGCTGCGGACATGGCGGTAGACGGGGAAACTGAAGAAAAGGACGTCTCTGCGGATGACGGTGCGCCCGGTCCTGAGTCTGTCGGCGACCCATCCGTGCCGAAGAAACTCAAGAAGCCCGAGCGCCAGCCGGACGAATCGGAAGAGCATTTCCTGCGACGGCTCAAGAAGTGGAAGAAGAAACGCAAGCTGTTGAAGCGTGCGCGACGCGCGGCGGAGGCCGTTGCAGGCGCCGCGGATCTCGAAGGCGGCGCATTTGTTCCAGCGGAAGAGACTGCAGCCGAAGAGCCCGCGCGCGAGCATGCAGCGATGTCGGGCGATACGCTGCCCACCGACGCAGAGGAAAAGGGGACCGCCCGAGAAAAGACCGCGTTGGGAAAGGGGCTCTCGCCGGTTGAGCGGATGCGACAGCGCCAGCTGGCGCGGGAGGGGAAGAGAGAGGGATCTGGGGCGGCGTCCAAGGATCGGAAGGTTGTGGGCGCCAAGCGCGCCGGGCGATTGGCGAAGTATGGGGCTTCAGAAGGCGGCGAAGTGGGCAAGCCTAAGAGCAGGCTATTACTGGTCGTTGTGCTTCTTGTGCTGGTACTGATCGGGGGCGGGGCCGCCTACTACTTCCTGGTCATGAAGCCGGGTGAAAGTGCGCTTGAGCCGTCGAAGGCGGTTCCGGCCAGTGGAGAAGCAGGGACCGAGAAGAAGGATGCGCAGGCAGGGACTACGAAGGCGGGAGACGAAAAGGGTGACGAGAAGAAGGATGCTTCTGCACCGTGACGATCGCAGCAGGAACTCCTGTGGGACATGGGCAAAAGGCCGAAGGTTGATTCACTGCGCCTGCATGCGTTCCTGGCAGGGCGGGTGCAGGGCGTGGGGATGCGCGCTACGGTGACTCACTTGGCCAGACGGCACGCGCTGGTTGGGTGGGTTCGGAATCTGGAGGACGGGCGGGTCGAGCTATGGGCGGAGGGACCGGCGAACGCGCTCACCGCATTTCTGGATGAACTCAAAGAGACGATGCGGACCTTCATCCGGGAGGCGCAAGAGGATCTGGGGCAGGCCACGAGTCATTACGATTCTTTCCAGATACGATTCTGACGGACACATGGTAGCTGGTGAATGTTGTTGATGTTGAACCAAGGTGGCCAGGTTTGTTGGGCAGTGCCGTTCTTCTCAATGGCGCCCAAGGTTTACAATGTCTGGGCTCAACGGGCGAGGATGTATTCTGCCACCCTCACACAATATGTTCTTAACAAATGGGTTATGACTAAAATAACTTCCCGGAAACCTATTGACGAAGCCATGCTTTTTGTTAGCCTTGAACTCTGAATTCGTTTAATTTTAGTGATTCGTGTGGCATGACAGATGCGAACGGTGATTTTGCATCGTCAGGCTAAAGCAGTCCTCGGGTAAGAAGGGCAACATTTTACCCATTTCGGGAGGGAGCGAAGCATGACCCGTTTTCTGGTGTGGGGACCCTTGGTCGCCCTGTTCGCGATTGCCGGGTATGTCTCGGCGAGCGAATCGACGAATATCGAAGAACTGCTTGAGCGGATGAAGAAGATGGAATCCAAGATGGCCGAGCAGGAGAAGACCATCAAGGATCTGCGAGCGGGTGGGGAAGTCAAGGCGACTGCGGCGCAGCAGGTTGACAAGGCGCTGTCGAATTCTTCAGCTGGCGCGATCTTCCATGATACGAAGCTGCACAATCGCCCGATCAAGATGGGCGGCTACCTGGACGTGACGTACCAGTACGCGATCAACCAGCCGACCACTGGTATCAACAATGAGCGCGTCTTTGACGCTTTCGACAACAATGATTTCAATGTTCATCTGGCTCAGATCTACTTCGATGCGACCGCTCAGGAGAAGGGGCAGGCCGGTTTCCGCATCGACTTGGCTTTCGGATCGGATGCCAACAGCATCGAGCAACTCGGACCTGATAACATGCTGACCTCGGACGATCGCTTTGATGATGGTAACGGGTTCACGGACCCCGACGCCGGTTCCGAGAACGACGATGACTTCACCCTGTTGCAGGCCTATATCGACTACATCATCCCGGTGGCCAATGGCATCCGGATGAAGGTGGGTAAGTTTGCGACCCCGATCGGCTTCGAGGTCATCCAGGCTCAGGACAACTGGAATGCGACGCGTTCGTTCCAGTTCGGGAAGGCGCTTCCGTTCACGCATACGGGTATCGGCTTCGAGTACAAAGTCTTCTCCAACTGGGAAGTCCGGGGTTACTTCGTGAACGGCTGGGATGTGATGCGCGACAACAATGAAGGTAAGACTGGCATTGTGCAGAGCATCTGGTCCCCCACCGAGTGGATCACCTGGACCGTTTCGGGTGCTGTTGGCAATGAGATCGCTCGGGGCCGGTCTAGTTATGCAATTCCGCCCGGCGCGGACGACCGGGCTGACGAAGACACGACCTATCTGGCTAACACGGTCCTGACTTTCAACCCCTGGGAGAAGTGGAACTTTGCCATCGAGGCCAGCTATGGCTTGACCGAGAATGGCTCTAACAATGATGCCGAAGACGGCCTTCCTGGCGCAGCCGGCTACAACGATCAAAATTACCGGACCACCCCGGATGCAAAATGGTGGGCGGTGGCAGGCTACCTGAAGTATCAGTTCCTTCCTGAATGGTATTTGGCTGCTCGTGGCGAGTACTTCAATGACCACGATGCAACCCGAACTTGGTACGGTGTTGGATACGGTGGGCGTCAGGAGCTTTACAGCGGGACGGCTACTCTGGCCTACTCGCCTGTCAGCCCCTTCGAGATCCGGCTCGAGTACCGCTATGACGCGTCCAGTCGGGAAGCCTTCGCGGTCCAGGATCTGAGTGACGAGGTCAGCCCTCATGATGGCAACCCTGCTGACTTCAGAGGCCACCAGGACACGGTGACGGTCCAGTTCCTCTACAAGTTCTGAGGAAGAAGATCGCCCTGAAGAGAAAGGCGAGCCGGCAACGGCTCGCCTTTCTTGTTTGTGCGCCATGCCCTGGCGCTGAGCAACCGCGACGCGAACGCGAAACGGGTTGCGGGTGTAGCCCGACGGCAAGGCGCGCGCATGCCATGCTCGATACGCGGGTTCGACCCCCCCCCCCGCCACACACCATCCGGATAGGGTCGGTATCCGCTTCGGTGGCACGCAGGAGATTCTGCGTGCCATGCACACCCAAACGGCCGAGCTTGGCGCTTGCAGGACGTGTGAAAACGAGTGAAATGGGAGGTGCTATCATCGCGGGCAGACAAGGCATGCCGGGCGGGGGCCTTGGGGCGGGACGAGAACCCGCTCTGCCGGGCCGGGCTTGGGTGGCCTGACTGGAATAGGGGACGTCTTCGTACGTCTTACCTGTGGGGGATGGCCGAGGAGAGGGAAGCACCGTGGTCCTGAGTGAACCGACCCTGGTTTTGAACCGAAACTGGGTGCCCATCGACGTTACGACCGTGATGGACGCCGTGTGCAAGGTCTATGAGGGCGTGGCTCGTGTCATCCACCCCGCGGACTACACGCTCCATGACTTCGATTCGTGGGCTCGCATGAAGGCGATGGAAGGCCAGTTGTGCATCCACACGGCGACGCTGGAGATTCCCGTGCCCGAGATCATCGTTCTGGCACGGTACACGGGCGTACCGGAGCGCTGTGTGACCTTTTCGCGCAGGAACCTTTACCGGCGTGACCATTACACGTGCCAGTACTGCGGTGCGCGACCGGGCACGGAAGAGCTGACGATCGACCACATCATCCCGCGTTCCCGTGGCGGCGGCTCGAACTGGACCAACTGTGTTCTCGCCTGCGTGTCCTGCAACCGCAGGAAGGCGGACCGCTCGATCGAGGAAACGAAGATGATCCTGAAGCGGAGACCCTACAAGCCGCGCTGGACGCCGCGTTTGATGGTTGCGCGCGTACCGATGAAGACGAGCTGGGAGCGTTTCGTCAGCGAAGCGTACTGGAATGTCAAACTGTCCGAGTAGAACTATTCCCCATTGAGTACTCTGGATACCAAGGGCAGGAATACGCCGGACGCACCATTCGCATTACGCAACAAACCGGACTGCCGATAAAAAACGGCACGACAGCCCTAATGACAATCTTAGACTACGACCAATGGGTACCTACAGCAGCAGTAAGGCGTTAGTACGAACGTTGCCGTCCGCCGCCACCGCCACCGCCACCGTAGCCGCCGCGGCTGCCACCACCACCACCGCCGTAGCCGCCGCCACCGCCGCGGCTGCCACCACCGCCGCCGTAGCCGCCGCGGCTGCCACCACCGCCGCCGTAGCCGCCGCCTCGGCCACCGCCACCGCCACCGCCCTGTTTGGGCGGTCGGGCTTCGTTGACGGTCAGGTTTCGGCCGTCGAACTCCTGGCCGTTAAGCGCGGCGATGGCCGCATCGGCCTGTGCCTTGTCAGACATCACGACAAAGCCGAACCCGCGCGGCTGGCCGGTGAACCGGTCGGTAACCAAGGTCACTTCATCGACCTGGCCGTGTTTCGCGAACAATTCGCGAACGCCTTCTTGTGTTGCCTGAAAACTGAGATTCCCCACGAAGATCTTCACGGTCGCTAGAACACTCCCGCAGTGTGAAGCAAACGAGGCGCTTTTCAAAGCCCGCGTAGGCAACACGATAAAAAGGAATGGAAGGGCGCCCATCGCCCAACCGAGCACGGAGTATAGCGTGACCCTCTTGCCATGATAGAGAAGAATTGGGGGTAGCAGCAATTGGACTTCGGTAGGGGAGGAGTGCGCAGTCCTCTTGAAGCGGCGTGGCCTGGTACGAGAGTGTGGGTTTCTGGGCGTGGGGCGTTCGATACGCACACACGTCCATTCTCCTATACGTGTCCTTCTCCGCACCTCCCCATCACGACGACCCACTCACCCCTCGCTGCGGGTGTGTGACCGATTTTGGTGCCATGGATACGCACACTGGAGACCTGGATCCCCTGCATCTGTAGTCCGTGTGCGTATCCGTGGCCTGGGCATTGGTGGCCGTCCACGGACAGCGCAAACGACCGCGCTGTCCATGGCACCAGATCCCAGCGACCACGCGAAACCTGTCACGCACCTCCTCGCCGCCCCCTCCCAGCTTGACTTTGCGGGATATGGTTCCTTGTGCTATACTGCTTGGGCCGTTCGAAAATCAAGACCCGTGGGTGGCCGTTCCTGAAGTAGGGGGGGAACGTTCAGACTGCAGGGCGGACTCCAGGAGGTCAGGCCGTGGTCGGAGGTAGAATCGCATCACGAAGCGGTAAGGGCGTTGAGCATCCCTTTGCCAGGAAAGAACCCAAGCCAACCCGGGCGCGGTTGGTGAGTCTGCTGGACCCGCTCGGGCGCAAGCGCTACGCCGAAGTTGAGCGCTTCCTGGCAACGATCATTGGTGCCACCAGCGGCCTCCATTACTATGACCGCGAGTGGGGTTGGGCCGTTCGCTACATGTTGGGCCCCAAGGATTCTCTCTGCACGCTTCATCTGCTGCCTCAGTTGTTCGAGGCCACCGTTGCCTTGGCCAAAGAGGTCGATCTGCTCACCAACGGCACCATACTCACCACCGATCTGCGTCGGCGCATCGGGCGTTTCCGGCCCGTAAACGGTACGCGGTGGGTTCGCGTCCCGATTCGCAGCGACGCGGACTACGAAAACTTCCAATCCCTGATCCACCTGAAGGTCGAATCTGCTTGCGGAAAGAAGGGAAAGGCCAAGAGCAAGTGATCGGGAAATATTTTCTGATTCGGCAAGCTTTGCAGTCCGCATGAAACAATCGCGAACGCGCCGTTTCATCTCTGCGCGGCCAGAAGGCCTGCGATCCGGCGTTTTGTTCCGCACGGCACCATACGTGCCTTTATTGTGTGAGTTGGGGAAGGCCCCCTCTTCGGGACCTGTCTGACTCGGATTATGGCCGGAATCCCCAGTCAATGCGCAGGCCAGGGGCATGCGCCACGAAGTATTCACTCGGATTTCTTGACTTAAGAACAGACACCGGCGACCGATAATCGCGGATTCGGTCCGAGACTTGCTCCCTCCCGTTCAGGAATTTGTGTGAGGAGGAAGTCTCTTCATGACACCAGGCATCTATACCGCGGCCACCACGATGACAGCTCGCGCGAAGGCGCAAGAGATGATCGCGCAGAATCTGGCGAACGTGAACACGAACGCCTACCGGCGGCTGGAGCTCCAGTTCAAGGGCTTTGGAGCCGAAGTCTACACAGCGAATCAGGATAAGGGGCCTGCGACTGCGGCGGGCGTGGAACTGATGCGGCCGATCTGGAATCACGGCCACGGGATGATGAAAGAGACCGGGCGGGACCTGGACTTCGCGCTGCGCGGTGAGGGGTTCTTTGTGCTGGATACACCCGCTGGCACACGACTTACGCGTGATGGGCATTTCATGCGGGACAAGGATGGGCGGTTGGTAAGCACCTCGGGCGACCCGGTGGTGGGCAAGGGTGGCCCGATCATCCTCCCGAGCGGTGAGGTTTCCGTGAAGGACGACGGATCGGTCTACGTGGATGGCAACCAGGTCGGGCAACTGGAGGTGAAAGTGCCCAGCGACCTTCGGGTACTCGACTCGGCGGGCGGCGGGCTCTTCCGCGTGCTCAACGAGGCCGGCGTGCGTCCCGTGGAGGAGCCCCTGATTTCCAACGGGATACTGGAGATGTCCAACGTCGAGATACCCATCGAGATGGTAACGATGATCGAGAACTCTCGCATGTACGAAGCGGCCCAGCGGGCCTTACAGATGACCGATGCCAACATCGGCTCGACGATTCAGAACCTGACGGCCTGATGAGGCCAGGTAGGAGACGACCATCATGATGCGCTCACTGTGGGCTTCGGCGACCGGCATGCGCGCCCAGCAACTGAATGTGGACGTGATCGCGAACAACCTGGCCAATGTGAACACCACGGGGTTCAAACGGAGCCAGGCCCTGTTTCAGGACCTGCTCTACGAGCGGATGCGCACGCCGGGCGCCAGCAGCGGCAGCGGGTCAAACATCCCCACTGGCATCCAGCTCGGCCTCGGCACGCACCTGGTTTCGGTCGCGAAGATCTTCACGCCCGGCAAGCCACAACAGACGGGCAACGAAATGGATGTCTGGATCGAAGGCGATGGGTTCTTCAAGGTCCTAAAGCCTGACGGGACGGAGGCCTACACGGGCGATGGTGCCTTCCGCCTCAATGTCGATGGCCAGATGGTCAGCGCGGACGGCTATCGTGTCGACGGCGTGGACACGATCAGCGTCGAGGCCACGGCGGTGGCGATCGCTCCGGACGGTACGGTTTCGGAGACGGTCAACGGTACGACCAGCAGCAAGGGACAGATCAAGCTTTTCCGTTTCGTGAATCCGGCGGGACTGCTGTCCGAGGGAAGCAATCTGTATCTGCCGTCCAGTGCCAGCGGCGACGCCCAGGAAGGGGCGGCGGGGGAAAACGGCTTCGGGGCACTCCGGCAGGGCTACCTGGAGATGTCCAACGTCGAAGTGGTCACCGAGATGGTCAACCTGATCGTCGCGCAGCGCGCCTACGAAGTGAACACGAAGGCCATTCAGGCCAGCGATGAGATGCTGCAGCAGGCGAACAACCTGCGGAGGTAAGGGCCGTGCGTTACCTATGGCTTGCGTTCATCCTGGGGCTCGGAACGGTGGCAGGTGCCGCGCAGTCCGAACCCGCGTCGGCCGCCCCCACCGGCATCACGGTCACGCTCCGGGACCATGGAATCTGCAACGACGACGAAGTGCGTCTGGGAGAGATCGCCGAGATTGCCGGCCCGGAGGCACGCGTGGCGCGCCTCCAGCGTATGCCGGTCGCGCGCGCGCCCGATGCGGGGCAGGAACGAGTGCTGGCCCGGGAAGACATCGAAACCGTCCTGCGCGCCTCGCCGGACGGGCGTGTCGGTGCGGTGGTGGCCGGTGCGCAGCGAACGCTGGTTCGCGCCGGGGTGCAGATCATCGATGGCGACCGACTGGCCACCGCGGCGGTCCGCGCGCTGGAGGGCCAACTGGCCGCGCGTCCCGAACTGAAGGCCCAGATCGAGTTGATGCATGTTCCGCCGGCAATCCGGTTGCGACCGGCCGAGACGGAACTGCGGCCCGATCTGCGGGCCGACGAACTGCCCTGTGGCGTGCTGAACGTACGCATTCGCCTCTTCCAGGGTTTGCGCAGCGTAGCTGAGACTTCGGTCGGCGTCCGCGTCAGGCTTTCGCAGCAGGTTCCCGTGGCGGCACGGAATCTCGGGGAAGGCGACGTGCTGGAGCAAAACGATGTGACGATGGAGGCACGCGAAGTGAACGGCTCGCGCTGGGAACCGGCGGATCCGGCCCGCATTTTCGGGCAGGCTGCCCGTCAGCCGATCACTCGCGGAAGGATGATCGAGGCGAGGATGCTCGAAGCGCCTGCGGTGATCCACCGCGGCGACCGTGTGCGCGTGACGCTCGCGCGCGGAGCGCTGGAACTGGTGACGCAAGCCGAGGCCCGTTCAGATGCGACGGGCGGGCAGTCGGTACGGCTGCGCCTGATCGACTCGGGCGTGGAAGTGCTGGGGACAGCCACGGGGCCAAGCGAAGCGAGGCTCTAGCCGCAACGCAGACGTCCTCGTCAGTCAGACGGGACGTCTGCCCGACGGGGAGGTCGCGGAGAAAGGATGGCTTCAACATGAGATGGAACGCGCTCTTCTTCGCGATGCTGGCCGTGCTGCTCCCGACCGGCTGCCGCCAGCCGGCCGCCGTGCGCGCACCGCAGCCCGTGCGCATTCAGGTACCCGAGCCACAGATCACCGAAGGTTCGCTTTGGCAACCGGACACCGGTGCGACGGGACTGGTGGCCGATCAGATCGCCCGCAAGAAGGGCGACATGGTCACCATCCTGGTCGTCGAAGACATCAACGCCACACGTGACCGAAAGATGAGCACGTCCAGGAAGCAGGGCGCCGATGCCTCGATCGACAACATGATCTTCTCCAACTGGAACTTCAAGGGCGAACTGCCCAAGGTCAAGTACGGATCGTCCCGAGACTACGAGGGCGGCGGAACGATCGAGGACAGCGGCAAGGTTCGCGCAACGGTGACGGCCCAGGTGACCGAGACGCTGCCGAATGGCTACCTGGTGCTCCTGGGTCAGAAGGAAGTGGTCGTGGCCGGCGAGACGCAGGTCGTCACGCTGACCGGCATCGCGCGGCCCAACGACATCCTTCCGAATAACACGATCCTGTCGCACAAACTGGCCGAGGCGCGCGTAAACATTTTTGGCAGCGGCCCGTTGAACGACGCACAACGCCGCACGCTCGTCGGTCGAGTACTGGACTGGATCAACCTCTTCTGATGAGGTTGGTCGAGGCGGTCCGCGCGTGTGGGACATAACGGCCCGTTGATAAGCCCCTCTTCCTACCCGCTCCACGGAGGGAAGAGGGGGAAACAGCAGCCCTTCTTTCGACGGGCTGATAGGCAAGGAGTTCAACGATGGTCCGCCGATACGGATGGAGCCTGGTCATGGGGCTGAGCGCCGTCTGTGCTGCGCGAGACGTCCCCATTCCGATCGGTCTGACCACGACATCCCACGGGGCCGCTCAGATCCGGATCAAGGATCTGGCCGACGTGCAGGGCATCCGAGAGAATCAGTTGGTGGGCAACGGCCTGGTGGTCGGCCTGGACGGCACCGGCGATTCGTCGAACAGTGTGGCCAGTCAGGAACTGGCCAACCTGGTGCGCCGTTTCGGCGTCAACTTCGTCGGCACGGACATCAAGAGTAAGAACGTGGCTGCGGTGCTGGTTACGGCCCAACTCAAGCCGTTTGCACGAAAGGGTTCCACCCTCGATGTCCAGGTTTCCTCGCTGGGCGACGCGAAGAGCCTGCAGGGCGGCATCCTGGTCCAGACACCCCTCATCGGTGCGGACGGGCGTGTATACGCGGTAGCCCAGGGCGCGCTTTCGATCGGGGGATTCAGCGCGGGGAGTTCGGATGGCGGCGGCGCGCTGGTGCAGAAGAACCATCCCCTGGTGGGCCGCGTCCCCAACGGTGCGCTGGTTGAACGCGAGATTCCCTCGGACTACGCCGCGGACGGCATCCTGCGCATGCGTCTCCGCCGGCCGGACTTCACGACCGCCCGGCGGATCACGGAGGCGATCAACGCGCGTTGGGAAGGCGTCGCTTTGGCACCCGACCTGGGGACGATCTTCCTGACGTTGCCGGAGGAGGCGCGGCAACCGGGCGGCCTGGTCGGATTCGTATCCGAAATGGAGCACTTGACGGCTACCCCCGATGTCGCCGCACGCGTGGTGATCAACGAACGCACCGGCACCATCGTGGCGGGCGGGGAGGTCCGCCTGGCACCGACGGCGATTTCGCACGGCGGGCTCTACATCACCGTGAAGAACGCTCCGCTGGTCTCGCAGCCTGAAGCCTTCTCAGGTGGCCGCACGGTCACCCAGGACGATCAGCGCACCACGGTAACCGAACAGGAATCGCGCCTGATTCTACTGCAGCCGGAAGGGCCGACACTGGGCGATCTGGCCCGCGCGCTGAATATGCTGAAAGTTACGCCGCGCGATATTATTGCCATTTTCCAGGCTATTAAAGACGCCGGCGCACTGCATGCCGAACTGATCATCATGTAACAAAGCGAAATCCATTCACCACTCCGCGCCTCGTGTACTCTGCGGCGAATTCGTCCGATCCCTTCGAAGTTCAGCAGTCCCCCCTCCCCTGCTCCCCACCGTTCCGATACCACTCGATCGTCCGCGCCAGTCCTTCCTCCAATGATGTCGTTGCCTTGAACCCGAAGAGCTGTTCCGCACGCTGAGTGTCCAGGCACCGGCGCGGCTGGCCGTCCGGCTGTGCGGAATCCCAGAGGGGCCTGCCCGAAAAGCCCGTCAGCCGGGCAATCGTCTCGGCGAGTTCCCGGATGGTGATTTCGCGGCCCGCCCCCAGGTTCACCGGTTCAGGACCGTCGTATCGTTCGGTGGCCAGGACCACGCCTTCGGCGCAGTCTTCGACGTAGAGGAACTCGCGCGAGGCCTTTCCGGTTCCCCAGCAGGGCACTTCGGACCGGCCGGCGTTCCGCGCTTCCTCGCACTTCCGGATGAGCGCGGGGATGACGTGGCTGGTCCGCAGGTCGAAGTTGTCATGCGGTCCGTACAGGTTGACGGGCAGCAGGTAGACGCCGTTCAGTCCGTACTCCTGGCGATACGCCTGGAGCATGACCAGCAGGGCCTTCTTGGCGATTCCGTACGGCGCGTTGGTCTCTTCCGGATAGCCGTTCCAGAGTTCTTCCTCCCGGAAGGGGACCGGGGCGAACTTAGGGTAGGCGCAGATGGTGCCGACCTGAACGAACTTGGCCAGTTTCCGTTTTCGGGCCTCTTCGATCAGGTGCAGGCCCATGGCCATGTTGGCGTAGAAGAAGCGGCCCGGGTGCTCGCGGTTGGCGCCAATGCCGCCGACTTCGGCGGCGAGGTGCAGGACGACATCGGGTCGCGCGTCGTCATAGGCGCGCTGCACATCTTCCAACTGGGTCAGGTCGTACTGGGCGCGGCGGGGCACGAAGACGGAGGCCGCGCCGCGGGCTTTCAATCGCGCGCAGATCTGGCGTCCCAGAAAGCCGGCGCCACCGGTGACCAGCAGTCGACGATGGCGGATGTAGTCGATCATGGGTCCTTTCAGTTTGCCCCCCGCGCAGGAGAGGGCCCTTCATCCTGTCCTTTCACTGATGAGAATCGGCAAGTAGTTTTTCCCGCTTGGCCAACTCCAGATCGGCTTCGACCATCATCTTCACCAGGCCCTTGAAATCCACTTTGGGCTTCCACTTCAGCACGCGCGCGGCAAGGGAGGCGTCGCCGCAGAGCAGGTCCACTTCGGCGGGACGCATGTACCGCGCGTCCCGCTCGACACACTTCGTCCAGTCCAGTTCCAGCAACCCGAAGGCCGTGTCCAGGAACTCGCGAATCGAGTGCGTTTCGCCGGTCGCGACGACGTAATCGCCGGGCTCCTTCTGCTGGAGCATCAACCACATGGCTTCGACGTAATCGCCGGCAAAGCCCCAATCGCGTTTGGCGTCCAGGTTACCCAAGTAGAGTTTCTTCTGCAGTCCCAGCTTGATGCGCGTGGCGGCGCGGGTGATCTTACGCGTCACGAAGGTCTCGCCACGCCGCGGCGATTCGTGGTTGAAGAGCATCCCGTTGCAGGCAAAGAGCCCGTAGGCCTCGCGGTAATTCAGCGTCTGCCAGTACGAATAGACCTTGGCGCACGCGTAGGGACTCCGCGGGTGAAAGGGCGTCTTCTCCGTCTGCGGCGTCTCGACGACCTTGCCGTACATCTCGCTGGACGATGCCTGGTAGAACCGGACATCGGGCATCAGCATGCGCGCGGCTTCCAGCAGGTTGAGCGTGCCCACTGCGTCGGCCTGCACGGTGTAGACGGGATTCTGAAACGAGACGCCGACGTGCGATTGCGCGCCGAGGTTGTAGATCTCCTGCGGGCGGAGTTCGGCCAGCAGGTTCGCCAGCCCGCTGGCATCGGTCAGGTCGCCGTAATGGAGGTGCAGCCTCACGCCAGACTCGTGCGGATCGCGATAGAGGTGCTCGATGCGGTCCGTGCTGAAGGAACTGGAACGTCGGATCAGTCCGTGGACTTCGCAGCCTTTGTTCAGGAGCAGCTCCGCCAGATAGGAGCCGTCCTGTCCGGTAATCCCGGTCAGGAAGACACGTTTTGCCTTGGTCATGGTCTCCTCCTTGGAAAAGCGAGGATATGGTCAGCGCGCCGAAAAGGCAACGATCGTACCTACTTGGAAAAGGCTGCTGCCCCCCCAGGGCTTTTCAATTCTCCCTCCGTTCATCGGCGTCGGAATCGGTATCGGGATCGATTCCGTCTAACAACCATCGTACCTGACGCGGGCACGCATAGCACACGATCCTATGACCCATGCCCACCTGCGCCACACCATCTCTTGCTCAACGGTCTGCCAAGCCGTTCCGTAATCCTAACTGGAATTGATGAACCGTTCGCGCAAGATAGGCTTGTCGGGGTACCCGCGAAGCGATTATTGAGGACCACCATGGGTTTTGGGCATCGGTTGGTGCTGATTTCGTGCGTTGCGCTCGGCGGCTGCTCCACACCGTCCGGGCCGACGTCGGCGCCACGGCAGGACGAATCGGCCCGTTCCCTGCTCAAGCTGACGCAGGTGGAATTCGGCGAGCGGTTTTCGAGACTGCCCATTCCCGCGCCGGTCTCGCGCATCGAGTACCTCTACGGCTTGCCGCACGATAAGGACCTGCTCGCCGACCAGAAGACGCCCGCGTTCCTGCTGTACCGTTGTCGCGACGGCGACATGTGGATCTCGTTCGGCGCCACCGAAGGAACCTACGGGGCCCTGGCCTGCCACCAAGGCACGCCAACGGAGGCGGACCGGAATGCGGCGCGCGATTCGGCCGACCGCGGGGCATGCGAAGCGCGGGAGGAGAACCTTCGGCGCACCATCGAACAGAAGACGCGCCGTCTGGCCTCCATCCAGGAACGCCTGATCGAGAACCGCGACCGCATCGTGGCGCTCCGCGACGAACAGGCCGCCTTTGCGGAGGCGCAACGCACCTTCCTCCAGGAGAACCTGACGCGCCATCGGGAAACGGAACGCCAGCGCCTCCTCAAGACCTGCCCGCCCCTCACCCCCGCCGCGAAGGTGGACGAGGAACTGAAGCACCGCAACATCCGCCTGCAGACGCTCTTCCGCGACGAACTCCAGGCCTTCAACACCGGCCTGAACGAGCGGCAGCGGGACGCCGACGACAAAGTGCGTGTCATGCGTCAGAGCCTGGATCGCAGCGCCAAGGAGGCCGCCCAGCTTTCAGCCGAACTGAAAGAGCTGCGCGGAAAACCGACCGAACCCACCAGCGACCCACCCACCCAAGAGGCGCCCGCCCAACCGGACGAATCCGCCGCGCAAGCCCGCTGGCAGGCCGTCGCGCGCGGGGTTCAGGAACTCCAGGCGCCCGTGCTCAAGGCTGAAGACATGAGAGAAGGGGAATAGAGGAGCGAAGCGAGTCCGAGGAGAGGGGAATGGCCGCCTACCACGCCCACCAGCCATGGCCCACGTTCTTGGCCTTGTCCGGTGCAGCCTTCGCATCCATGGCGCGGCTGAAGACGAAGTACCGTCCGACACCGCTGCGCAGACTCTGTGGCGGCAGATATCCGTAGAAGCGGACCTCCTGCTCGTGCCGGGCCACCCCATCGACCCAGTAGAGCCCCATGCGGCGCAGACCGACGTTGGTGTACGACGCCGCGCCAGGGAATGCCTCCTGCGCGGGTGCCTTCAAAGCCGCTTCGGCCTCGCGCTCGAAATCCGCACGGCTGAAGGCGAAGGCCGCGTGGAATGGGACCTCCATCCAGAGCAGAACGACGCAAAGGCCCATGATGAGCGGAACGATCAGACGCTTCTTCCAGTCCGCGAAGATGTGAACAACGGGGAGCCGATGGTTCATCAGCAGCCCCAGCTTCAGCACGGACCAGAAGCCCCAGAGGCTCAGTGCCATGGCGCCCAATACGACCCCGCGACCGGACAGCGTAGGCGGGAAGGCATGGGGGAATCGGCCATCCCACAGCAGGATCGCGGCGGCCAGGAGTGCGAGAGCGTCGAGCCGCCAGGTGATCGGACGCATGCCGTTGCGCGAAGCCGCGGGCGACATCTGGATGCCCGAGGCGACCGAGAGTGCCGAGGTGGGGTCCAGCGTCCGCCGGCAACCGCGACAACAATTCGCGTCAGATTCCAGCAGCGCCGTGCTGCAGTGCGCACAGAATCCCAACACGGTGCCGGGCAGCACCTCGGGTGCGCTCGGGTTATTTCTGGGTTCTGCCATAGGCCTTCAAAGGCGCCGCTTCACGGTTTCCCGGCCAGCAGTTCCTTTGCCTCCTTCAGGGTGTCGGGGCTTCGGCCATCCTTTTCGGCCAGCCTGACCGCCGTCTCCAGCGCGGTGCGCGCCTCGTCCGGACGGTTCTGCGCGCGGCGCAGTTTACCGATCGTCAGGAACGCGCTTGCCGTCTCGCCGCGCTTAAGGCTCTCCTTCAGCGCCTCGTCCGCCTGCTCCAGCTGCCCGGCCGCCAGCAGTACCGCGCCCAGCGTGTCCCAGACCACGGGCAGCTGAGCGTGGGCTTTCACACACGCTCGGACATACTGCAGACCCTCGTCCGCGCGCCCGCTTCTGGCCAGAACGAAGGCGAGGTTATTGTTCGCCATCAGGTCCTCCGGAAGGAGGGACAGCAACTCGCGATAGACGGTTTCCGCCGCGCCGAGGTCCTTGTCCGACTCGACCAGGACGGCACGCAGACGCAGCCAGAAGGTGCGGAGGCCACGAACCCTTTCGGTGCGCGCGTTCAGTTCGGCCACCAGGGGTCGCGCCGCGTCGTACTGCTGTTGGGCGAGCAACTGGTTGGCCATGAGCAGGGAAGGGATGACGTCGCGCTCCGATGCGCGCAGCCAGTTTTCCAGGAGCGCGGCGCGCTCTTGGGTCGGCCGCGTCAGGAACTCGCCGTTGAACTCGTCCAGCACCAGCGCCGGGCGCGTGGCGATGCGGATCCAATCGCGCAGCGCATGCCCCGCGCCGGCGAATTCGCCCCGGTCCAGCAGGGCCATGACCTTCAATCGCAGCAGACTCGGGCTGAACAGGTTGCGGCCCTCCGCCTGCTGGACGATCCGCGACACCTGCTCGGGGTTTTTCTGCCGTGAAGCTCCATGGACCAGCAACTCGGCCGCGCGCAGGGACTGGTGGTCGATCTCCCAAGCACGGGTCAGATCCACTTCCGCCGCGACGTACGAGCCGGCGCGGATCAGCATCTCGCCGCGTGCCAGCAACGAAGGGAGGTAATTCGGGTTGGCGATCAACGACTCGTTCAACGCGGCGCGCGCCTGTTCGGGGTCGTTCTGCCGCAGGTTGAGGACGTGCCGCAAGTGCAGCGTCGGGCTGTGCCGAGGGATCGCCACCAGCGCCTGCTTCAGGGCCGCCTCGGCCGCCGGCAGATCGCCCCGGGTCAGTTCCATGCTCGCCAGGTACCAGAACCCCTTGACGCCGTCGGCATTCAGTTCGGCCAGGCTGCGCTGCTGTTCGCGCGCCAGGTCCCAGTGGCCCTTGCTCAGCGAGATCTGGAAGAGCAGTTCGTGCGAAGACCGATGGTTGGGCTGCAGTCGGAGGCACTCCTTCAGCGCCGCCTCGGCTTCGTCCGTGCGACCGTGACTCCAGTAGACGCGCACCAGGCCCTGCGCCTGCGCAAACCCCGTGGTCTCGCGCCGCACCAGCGCGGCCAGGCGCTCGGCACGCCGGGCCAGGTCCTTCTCTTCCACCATGGTGTGCATCGCTTCGAGTTCCAGATCTTGGGGATGGCGTACCCGGACGACCTTCACCCACTCGGCCGCCGCGTCCATCAGGCCCTTGCCGGCAAGGATCTGGATCGCCGCAGCGCTGATCCGCGCTTCCGCACCGGGGTCCTTCAGGATTTCGCGGAGGATACCTTCGGCCTCGTCGGGCGACGAGCGGCGGGCCCGCTCCAGGAGCAGGATCATGCGCGACGAATCGGGCGAGATCCCCGTCCTGGAGGCGGACTTCTGGAACTCCGCATCCCGGCCCTGCTTCAGCAGCGCCGTGGTCAGGAGCTGCTGAAAGCGCGGCTCGTCGGCCTTCAACGCCACCAACTGCTCCGCCGCGCGTTCGGCCTCCTCGAACCGCCCCAGCGCCATCAGCGCCTCGGTCTGCGCCACCAGCGCAGGCGCCGCCGTGGGACTGAGCTGAAGTGCCTCGCCCGCCATCTCCAGCGCGCGCTGGAACTGGTTATCGCGCACCAGCGCCTGCGCCAACGTGAAGCGGAGAAAGAGCAGGTCCGGGCCGATCGGCGCGGCCGCAGCAGCGCGCTCCAGCAGACTGATCCCTTCAGCCCCGCGCCCCGCGGAGAGCGAGATCAGGCCGGACAACAGGTCGCGCAGCCAGGCGTCCTCCGGCCGCTCGAGTGCCTTACCCAGATCCTCGCGGGCCGCCGCCACCAGCGCGTCTCTCCGTTCGGGCTGTTCCTGCGTGAGGGCCAGCCGACCCAGCCCCAGACGCAGGCGCAGACGCGATTCCCAGTCCCGCGTCTGCGGCGTTCGCGCCGCCGCGCCCAGACGCGCGCAGGTCGCATCGCCCAGCTCGATGGCCCCGGCATACTGCTTCATCCGCGTCATGGCGGTCACCAGCCTCGCCACCGGCTCCACATCGTCCGGCCGGCGCTCCATGACCGTTTTCAGGCACACCATGCTCTTGTCGTACTGCCCCATCATCTCGTATAGCGCCGAGGCGCGCATGAGGGCCACGTCGTCCGAGCCGAACTTCTGCGCCACGCGCTCCAGATCGGCCAGCACCCGGTCCAGACGGTGCAGGTAGGCGTTGATCTCGGCGGACACCAGTCCGCCTTCAGGTCCGCTCTCCGCCGAACGGGCGGTGAAGGACGCCCGCAACTGCTCGGCCTCCTCCATGCGTCCCGCATGGATCAACAGCCGCGCCAGCATCAGCGTGCCTCGCTCGTTGTCCGGTTCGCGTTCCAGCAGATCGCGCAACGAACGGATCACGTCCTCTGGACGACCGGCAGGCGTAAAGACCCGCTGATAAAGCAGGTACGCCCGAGCCCAGAGCGCGAAAACGTTCTTCGGGTCCTGCTCCAGGATTCCATTGATTAGACGTTCGACTTCGTAACTGGCCGGCGTTTCCGGTGGCGGGAGCCCCTGCCGGATCTGCACACCGAGGAGGAGCGTGAGGATCTTCGAGTCCGTCTGCCCCCGCCCTTCGGCCTGCCGTGCCAGGTGCAGGAGGGCGTCTACGGAACCGAGGCCATGGAGACCGTACAGGACCTGCGCCCGCTCCTCGCCCGTCGCGGCAGAGGGCCAGGCGGCTAAGAACGCATCATGGGCCGTGACCGTATCCTTCACGACCCAGGCCACACGCGCCACCCCCATGCAGCGTTCGAAATCGGTCCGCGCCAAACGTCCGCGAAAGAGGATCAGACCGAGCAGGGTGAGCACCAGAACCCAGCGAAGCGGTACCCCTAGCCAGCGCATGAAAGGCTCCCGAAACCGATCAACAGGATCATGGGATGGATCAGAACCGGGCGGAGAAACCGAGGGTACCCAGATTCTGATCGCTGTGCTGCGACGAACCGCCATCGTGCGACCAACTGTCGCTCCGGTTATAGAGACCGTACATTCGCAGGTAGCGATGGATGCGATAGTCCACGCGCAGTCCGTAGAGGTTCGTCTGCGTCGTCGGACCCGCCTGCACCTTGGTGTTGCGGAAGGAGGCGTACGCCCCGAAGTCCAGGTCCCGGATGATGTTCGCGGTCATGCTGATGCCGCAGCCCAGCAGGCGGGAACTATTGGCGTTCTCGCGGTCCTCCACACCGCCGTTGAACGAATAGACCATCTGGATCTTCTTATTGAGCTGCCAGATCAACCCACTGTCGACGATCAGATCGTTGGTATAGCGGTGGCTGTCGAGATTGATGACGGACCGCGGCGTCAGGTTGATATACGCGTTCAGCTCGCTGGTGATGTCGATGGTGGTTCCGAAGGTGAACGTGTGGGCATCCGTGCCTCGGCTAGACCGGTGCGTCAAGCCGATGTGATCGAAGGCGTAGGCCACGAACGGCCTGAACTGAGTGTAATGATTGAAGGCGACGCTGGCCCGCGCCGTGTGCGTGGTCGTATCGTTCGAGTCGAAAAGGCGGCTGAAATAGTCGGTCAAGGAATATTCGTAACTGCCCTCCATGGAGTACATGCCCGTCCGGTAGGTGGCCAGCATGCCGGCCGTGTTGTTCTGGACCCGCTGGAAAGCCCGCCAGACCTCCAGCGTGCCAAAGGACTGGAACGTGCCGTTGTCGAGCTGGAACTGGACTTCCCCGTTGAACTGCCCCACATTGGCCGTCTGACCGTAATGGTCGTAAATCCTGAAGTTCAGATCCGAGATACCCGCGTCTCGGATCGTAAAGGCGACGCTGGCATCGTGCTCCAGGAAATCCTTGGCCTTGTCCTCGGCATAATCGTTCCAGGCAAAGGTGTAGCTGGCGTCCAGCGAAAACTGCCGGTTGGGCTGGAAGGTCAAGGCCACGCCCGGCGCGTAGCGGGTCAGGAAGTCGGCATCGTCGCCAACCGTCTTGTCATTGTAGGTCCCGGTGACGTCGCCCATCGGACGGATGACGACGTCGCCAAAGGTGAAGCCGGGGAGATCGTTGTCGATCGGCACGTGCAGGCGGCCGGAACCGTACCGAGAGTAGAAGGGCCGACTGGGAAGGAGGACATACGGCGCGTCGTTGAGCAATCCCACGCGATCGGCACCGATGCGGCCTTCCACCTTTTCGGCTCCGACTTGATCGGCGGTTACTTTCCAGTTGTCGACCTTGTTAGCAGCCTTATTGGAAGGCGATTCTGTCTCGTCCATTCCGAAGGGATCCTCACCCTCGTCCGGCGTCTCCTGCGGTGGCGTCTTCGCCGGCTGTTCCTGCGAGAACACAGGAATCGCGCTTGCGATAACGAGCAAGAACAAATGGACTCGCATTCCGTTGCGCATAAGCCACTCCACCTCAACGCCCGCCCAAAACCGCCCCCACCACCTAACGCCCCGACTCACCTCAAGGCCTCGACCGGCTCGCCCGCGAAGGCGAAAGCATGTAGCACGCCCTCACTCGACAGACGGCCAAGGAGAAGAAGTGCACTAGTGTTTCCTAAATGAGCCACCAAGTCAAGAAGAAAGCGTAACGTGGATTGGAAAGGTTAGCGCCTCGTTTCAGACCCCGGCATCCTGTTTACTAATGGAGGCTTCACAAGAGGCTTGTGTTCTACCACACCACCGCTGCAAATCGCGCTCCTCACTCCCCGCGCTGCGCTCCGCGCTCCGGTTTTGGCGGTTTAACGGCGGGGGTGATGGCCGAGCCGAGAGCCACCCGGATACCCGAACTCAACGCCTCCTGGATACTCGACTGGATGC
>CAYSBP010000002.1:14215-47402 GCA_964429255.1 uncultured Planctomycetia bacterium | reverse complement strand
CGTGGTTCATAGATAATTCTCGGCCCCGGTGCTCAGCGGGCTTTCAGTGACGGCGAGCTGATTAGGCACTCATTGACCAGGGATGACCGCCCATGGCTGTTGCTGCCAAGTACGGAATCATTTCGGACATCCATGCGAACTATCAGGCGCTCAAGGTGGCCTTGGACTACTTGGCCATGGCTGGGGTGGAGAAGCTACTGTGCCTCGGTGACTTGGTCGGGTACGGTGCCGAACCGTTTGAGTGCATTCAGGCCATCCGCGACAAGCCCGACATCTATACGATTGCCGGAAACCACGACCGGCAGGTCATCGGCGAAAAAGACCCGCGAATGCGTAAGACGGCCTCCAAGGTCTTGGAATGGACGGCGGACAATATCAGTCCTGCGAATGCACGCTACCTTAAGCAGTTGCCGCAGGGGATGACGGTGGATGACACCTTCGTCATCGTCCATGGTTCGTTGGTCGAGCGGGACGCCTATATTATGACGCCGGAGGAGATCACCAAGAATCACCAGGCGATGATCACCGATTTCTCGAATTTCAAAGTCTGCTTTTTCGGACATACGCACCTGCCCATGTTGATCCCCACCAAGTCCCGCGTCATCATGGACCTGCGTGAGACCAAAGGCATCCAGCTTGACCGCAATGACGTCTATCTGATCAACCCCGGTTCGGTGGGGCAGCCGCGAGATCGTTGTCCGTTGACCAGCTTTGCCATCTTCGACACGGAGCAGTGGACCGTTACTTTTGTGCGTCGTCCGTACGATATTCGGATGGCGCAACGGGCTATCCTGGACAACGCGTTGCCTGAGAAGTTTGCGCGTCGGCTGGCTGTTGGCGTCTGACGGCGATCCCCGGAATGTTGTCATTCCCCCACGAATCCATGCTGGTGGTGCGTCCCGGTGCACTGGGTGATGCCGTTCTCACCTTGCCGGTCCTACAGACGCTCCGTTCGGCCGGTGTTCGGCGTTTCGTTATTCTCGGTGTTCCCCGGCATTGGCGCTGGCTGCACGCGCCCGAAAACAACGTGACGATCGCCGACTGGAACGGTTCCGAATGGCTGGGGCTGTCATCGCTCGATGTCCCGCTTGCCGTCCCGGCTTTGCGGACACTGGAGTCCGTTACCAGCGCCGTGGTTTATCTCCGTTCCGGCGTTCGCGAGGCCACGTCGGTGCTGCATCGCGCCGGCGTGGCAGAAGTCCTGGCCGGGTTACCTCCGGTGTGGCCCGAATCCCCGGGCGACGCGGCCGACGAGCGGCACGCGGCGGATCGACTGCTCGATCCGCTGCGGAAACGGCTGGGTCAGGCGGACGGCCTATCGTTGCTGAAGCCCGGGGCGGCGTCGCGTTGGGACGAACGTCGCGAACCGCTTCTATCCGTTACGGAAGAGGAGCGCGAGGCGGCGCTGCGACGGATGGGCGTTTCGGCTCCACCCTCCGCGGGCTTCTTCGCTGTTCACCCGGGTAGCGGCGGTCGCTCGAAGTGCTGGCCCGCGGAACAGTATGTCGAGATTCTCCGCCGTGCGTCGCGCGCTCTCCCGTCAACGCCGTTGCTTTTCGTTGGCCCGGCAGAGGAAGAAACGATCGTTCCCGCGCTGCAGGGCCTGTCGGAAGAGGTGCGGATGGTGCGCTCGTTTCCGCTGCGCGAAGTCCTGGCGCTGCTAACCATGTCGCGGGTCTTCGTGGGTAACGACGCCGGCGTTACGCATCTGGCCGCGCGCTGCTGCCCGACGCTGCAGCTCTTCGGGGCAACACGCCCGTCACAATGGAAGGCGCTGGGTCCTGCGGTGACGACGCTTCAAGCACCGGGGGGGCTCCTGGAACGGCTGGAGGTCGAAACGGTCTGGCAAGCAATCCTCGCGACCCGGCGCTGACGCCTCGCTCCCGATCTACGACCGTCAACCACCCACCCGTCCGGAATCGCCTGGCCAGATCGTGCAGGCCGCCGCCGTTCTTGACGCATGCGTCCATCTCGCTGACCCACGGCTCGATGCCATCGAAACCGGTTTAAGATGCGATCTTGATTTTCGTTTCAAGCGGGATGTTGCCGTGGCGAATGGTGCTGGTGTTCAGTGTGAAGGTGAAGGATTTGGGCCTGGAGGATTCCTTGCCGGACCACCGGTCCGGGACGTTGCGGTCCAGCGCGGTTCGATTAGAAATTCGGAGGAATCGTGGGTGGGACGCGCCAGAAGTTCATAGCGTCCTGGTCGCGCTGAATGGCTGCTGTGGCCTTGAGTTCCTTTTCGCAAAAGCGGAAAAGCTCCAGGCCCAGCTGGCGCCCGAGTTCCTTTCGCATCTGTACGTCCGGCTCATCGCCTTCGGCTTCAATCCACTGCTGGTACTGACGCAGGCGCTGGAGACAGATCGACGCGACGACTTCGTTTTTCACCGTCTCGGGCAGCGTCCCTTCAACGATGGTCTTCCGGATAGCCTCCAGACGCGCACCGACGCAGCCCAATTCTTCGAGTCGTCGCAGGGCCTGTTCGGAATGCTCTGTCGCCGGCTGGGTGATCGCAATCTGGATGAGACCATTCAAGGCCCTTCCGAGGTCGGCGTCGGAAAAGGTCGTCGAAAACCTACCATCACCCCCTCGGCGGATGAGGACGGCGGATTCCAGCAACTCATTGCAGTACGTCATCTCCAGCCCCTGCCGGTGCCGTGCCCGCTGTGCTTGGGCCACACGATCGCACAACGCATTGAGTTCGGCGGGTTTGAGCGTTGTGGGGTCGAGGGCAAGGAGTTCCTGCGGGACGAGCCCCCAGTCTCGGAGCATCTGGCGGGCGCTTTCGCGAAGGTCCTCCTGCGGCCCTTTGCGGAGGATGTGCAGACCCAACAGCAGGGCGTTCTGAAAATCCCCCTCTCCCGCGCACAACTGGGCGCGTTCAAGATCCATCTCGGTGACCGGCGTCGCCGGTTCAACCGCCGAAAGGACGAGCGCCGTGCAGAAGGCCACCCCGAAAGAACTCGTCGCGAAGCGCATGTTAAGCTCCTTGTTCGTTGTGAAAGACGACCCGCCCGGAAGGCTATTCTGCCACCCCTGGACCGCGCACACAAGAGAGGGTAGCGGAAAAGGCGGTGTCCGTTGCGGCCACGCCCACTCCTTCGGTGCCTCACATCAACGCGCGGGTGCCTGGGGTGCCGCGCCCTCGGGACGCATGAAGGGGAAGGGGATTACGTCTCGGATCGAGTCATTGCTTGTTAGCAGCATCATGATCCGGTCGATCCCGATGCCCAATCCGCCGGCTGGCGGCATGCCATGGTCGAGCGCGTTCAGGAAGTCCTCGTCGACCGCGCTCTCCGGATCCAGCAGGCGCGCCAAGTTCTCTCGATGCTTGACGATCGCGGCTCTTACTTCGGGGTCGTCGCTGGTTATCAGGCGACGGACCGCGTCATGCTGCTCTTCCGTCGCATGCCAATCCTGCGTCTCGCGGATCTTCGTCGCCAGTTGGTCGATGCCCATGCGCACGGCGCCCGGCAGTCGCAACGCCTGCAGGTCGCCGAGGGCCTTTAGCCAGAGCGCTCTCGGTTGCGCCACCAGTCGCCGGCGCTGTTCGGGTGCGTCGTTCAACTCGCTGTAGGCGTTCGCGATCTCCATCTCGCCGGCGAAGGCCTCGAAGCGGTCCGCCAGCTTCGGGTTCTGCTCGTGCGCCTTGCAGAGCGGACTCATCTCGACCGGCTGGTTGATCACGAAGCAGGCGTCCCACAGGTGCGGCTCGCAGTACTCGCCGAAGACACCGTCGATCTTGTCGACGAGCGTCAGGCCCTTCGGGTCGATGCCCTTCTCCTTGAGCTTCGTGTCCAGACCGGGTTCGTCGTCAAAGGCCACGCCGGCGTGCTGTTTCATCAGTTCACCGTAGTCCAGCCGCGGCCAGCCCTTTCTCCCATTGCCCAGATCGACGCGCAGGCTGACATCGACTTCCTTGCCGCGATAGGGGAGCTTGGCCACGCCGCGCAGTTCCTGCGCCAGCGTGACCAGCAGCGTCTCGGTCAACTCCATCATGTCGCGCAGGTCGCCGTAGGCTTGATAGACCTCCACCGTGGTGAATTCGGGGTTGTGTCGCGAGTCCACGCCTTCGTTGCGAAAAAGGCGGCCCAGTTCATAGACGCGTTCCAGTCCGCCGACGAGGAGCTTTTTTAGCGGGATCTCGGTGGCGATGCGCAGGTACATGTCGACGTTCAGCGCATTCAGGTGCGTCTTGAACGGTCGTGCCGCCGCGCCGCCGGGGATCGTCTGCAGCGCGGGGGTCTCCTGCTCCAGGAAGCCGCGATCGTCCAGGAATCGCCGGATGCGCGAGACGGCCTTCGAGCGCAGCACGAATGTCCTGCGCGAATCGACGCTGGCGATCAGGTCCAGATAGCGATGCCGGTAACGAAGCTCCTTGTCCTGCAACCCATGAAACTTGTCGGTCGGTGGCGCCATGCACTTGCTGAGGATCCGGATGTCCGTCGCCCAGAGCGTCGGTTCTCCGCGCTGCGTGTAGGCCAGGTCGCCTTCCACGCCGACGATGTCCCACAGATCCAGCGTGTCGCGGATTAACGCCAGCGTTTCTTCCGGAAGCTTCTGGTTCCAGAGCGCGATCTGGATCTGCGCATCCCGGTCCTGCGCCGTCAGAAAGATGAGCTTTTTCGACTGGTCGCGGCGCAGCATCACGCGGGCCGCGATGCGGACGTGGCCCAGCAACTGGTCGTGGCTGGGCTTTTCGCCTTCCTTCAGTGGCGGAAAGAGCGCTCGCGCCTTGGTAATCGGCGTGATGTCGGCGAACCGGCCGCCCCACGCGGCGGCCTTCTGACCCGTGCGCTGTTCGACGGCAGCGTTGTAGCGCTGGAGTTTGTCCAGGCGTTCCTGGCGGAGCACGTCGCAGCTCTTCGCGTCGCTGGTGGTCGGGGCGTCATCGCCCTTCGTGCCCGCCGGCTGGTCGGGGCCCTTGGCCGGACTTCCTGCCGCGGGAGTCGCGGCGCCGACACGCTGCTTGGCCTCCTCAAAGGCCGCGTTGATTTCGTTTTGGATGGCGTTGGCGCGCTGGCCGACCTTTGGACGGTCCTCCCTCGAAACCTCGCCCATGCGGCCAAGCACGGCCTTCACCTTGCCGGTCTTGCTGACGTATTCGACGCGGACGGTCTCGAGCGACTTGGCGTCGGAGACCGATGCAAAGGCGGCCTTGGCGGAAGGGAGTAGCGCTTCCAGATCATCGAGCAGGGACATGGGGACTCCTGGGGACTCGTCGGTTCGCCGGTTCAATGGTGGATGAGTTGTCGGTCCGGTCGGCCGACGGATCAACCGTCCGTCGGCCCGCCAGCCAACTGATCCGTCAACCAACGAACCCTTCTGTTTTCAATCAAAACGGCAGCCCAACGGGGCCGCCGCGGGACACAAGGTAGAGGATGGCAGACCGGAAATCAACGTGCGCGGAGGTCGTTGTGCACCCGGACCGCCCAGGCGCGGGACACGTTGGGCGCGAGTCTTTTCCTCTCTTCGAAGAGGGGAACCGGCTCAGTCGCCCGCCTAACGTGTCATCACTCGGATCCGCCCGTACGGAAGAACCGTTTGATGGCGGAGAGCGTGGACAATACCAGCGCTTGTACGCGGTTATAACGATAGTAATTAGAGATGGTTATAGCCAGGACGGAAGGGACATGGAAACGGTTTCGGGCCTACCGCCACGAGAGGTAGTATACTTCATGGCGATCCATTTCTTCCGGGAGGCCATGCCATGTCCACCAGCGCCGCTCGTCAACCCGCCCGTGCCGGGAGTTTCTACCCGGCCACAGCGCGAGCCTGCACCGAAGAGATCGCCGCGTGCCGTCGCCAGGCCGTTAAACTGCCCGATGAACTGCGCGGCGCGCGCATCCACGGCGGGGTTGTTCCGCACGCGGGCTGGGTCTACTCTGGCGCTACGGCAGTGGCTGTCTTCGAGGCACTTGCGCAATCGGTCGAGACGCCCGAAACGGTCATCTTCTTTGCCACGTGCCATCGGGGCGAGGTGCGGACCCCTTCGCTGCAGCGTTCCGGCACGTGGTTGGTGCCGTCCGGCGAGGTGCGGATCGACGAGGAACTGGCCAGCGCCATGCTGGACGAGGCGCACGCGACGCGGAGCCTCGCCGACGGGCCCTCGGCACACCGCGGCGACCACGCCATCGAGGTCAACCTGCCGTTTCTGATGGAACGCCTGCCCGGCGCGCGGTTCGTTCCGGTGGCGATGCCGCACACGCGCGATGGGCCCGCGTCCGGGGAAGCCGCCGCCCGTGCCGTCCGGAAGCTTGGCCGTCGCGCCGTGGCGCTGGCCAGCACCGACCTGACGCACTACGGCGCCAACTATTATGGTTGGGCGCCCAAGGGCGAAGGTCTGGGGGCGCACCGCTGGTCCAAGGAGACGAATGACCGGCGATTCATCGAGCGTCTGGTCGCGCTGGATGCCCAGGGCGTTTCCGAGGCGGGAGAAGAGGATGGGAGCGCCTGCGGACCCGCCGCGGGTGCCGCGGCCAGCGCTTTTGCCAAGGCGCTCGGCGCCGCGCGTGGCGTGCTGTTGGAACACATCACGAGTTGGGAGCGGGCGAAGTGCGGACAAGGCGAACCCACCGACTTTGTTGGCTATGTGGGGCTTGTGTTCGTCTCGTAGAAGGGATCGGTTTTTCTTCGAGCGCCGCTATCCGGGCTTCGCGCAGAGCCCTGCGACCAGGCCGATCAGTTGGGCGGCGAAGGCGCGTTTGCTGCCCTGGAAGCGCACCGGCGGCGATTCGCGTGTCAGTACGCAGAAGGCCCCCTTGGTCGTTCCGATCTCGGCCGGTGTATCGAGGACGATGGCGTCGAGGTTTTTTTCGAACATCTTACGGCGGGCTTCGGTTATGCGCGAGAGGGCCCGTGCCGGCGCGCTGCGACCTTGGCCGGTCTCAAGTGCGAAGCCGACGAGTATCAACGAGCGCGTCAAGCTTCTCTTTTTGCGACCCAGCGCGGAAAGGATATCGGTGGTGGGTTTGAGTCGGAGCAGCAGACCGGCACGGCTCTTCTTCAGCTTGGTCCGGGCCACACGCGCGGGCGTGTAATCGGCCACCGCGGCATTCATGATCACGGCGTCTGCGGATGACAGCGCGCGCTGCACCGCTGCGCGCATCTCCGCGGCGGAGCGAACCGGCGTGCGATCCAGCCTTCCGTGCTTCGGGCTTTCGAGTAGGGCGAGGACTTCCGCGCTCACCGGTCCGTGCACCAGGATGGCGTGGTGGCCTTCGGCCAGGGCCGCGCGTGCGGTCTCGAAGCCCAGGCGTCCCGACGCGCGATTGGAGATGAAGCGCACGGGATCGATATCCTCGACGGTCGGCCCGGCGGTGATCAGGAGGGTCAGTTTCCGGCCCATGGCATCTAGCCGCCTATCGCAGTTCGGGCTTGTCGTCGGGTGCCTTCGGCGTGGCGGTCGCGCCGGCCTTGTCCAGCCTCCCGAGCAGGTGCTTGACATATTGGTGGTCCGGTCGCAACGCGGCGGCCTGACGCAGACACCGGATCGTCTCGGAGGACTGCCCTTCCGACTGCCACTTCAGCGCAGCCTCCACTTTTTCCACGAACTCGAGACCCTTGGCGCTGCGAACGGCCAAGGAGGCCAGTTCAGGATTTTCCAGGTCGCCGAGTGCGAATTTACGCGCCAGGGCGAAGGCTTCGCGTGCGGCGGGCCAGTTGTGCATCTCGATGGCGGCCTCGCCGGCCGCTTCCTTGGCCTTGGCCTGCGCACGGCGCGCCTGCGGGTTAAGCCGTTGGACGGCCTGTTGGCAGAAGTCTTCGGCCTCGACAAGGCTGAAGATGAACCACGAGCTGCTGAGCATGTTCAATGCTTCGCCGCCCTGGCTCTGGCTGAGCAGGAACCGCGCCCGATTAAGGGTGGTTACTTCATAGGCATACTGGCCGCCGCCCGAGATAACGATCAGGCCCATGACCAGCACCAGTGCGAGGCCGAAGCTGTGGGTGCGTTTTCGCAAAGCGAGCTGTTTCATGCGGCCCGCCGCCTCCGGGTGCGTCGGGTTCAGGCGGAGCACCTCCTCCCAGGCGCGGAGGGCGGCAACGGTGGACCGCTTTTCGGCCTTGGCGACTTCCTGGAGCAATGTCCGCTCGCGCTCGCAGAGCGCATTCAGTTCGGTGCATAGGCGCGTGGCGGCGCTGTTTTGCGGTTCGACATGGAGCGCCAGTTGAGCGGCCTCCAGCGCGCCGGGCAGGTCGCCTTTGGTTCTGCGATCCTGGGCCAGCGCGAGCGAGGTGTCCATCACCGACTGCATGGCTCGAGGATGGCGGGGGCAAGCATCCAGGACGCATTGCCAGACCTGGATGGCGCGGCGCAGATCGCCTTTCAGGCGCAGGTCGGCGGCCTGCTCCATGAACTGGTCGACCTGGGTTTTCCGTTCGAGCGAGCGGGTGTGGGACTCCTTGGCCTTGGCGCAGCCGGCGTCCTTGGTCAGTGCCTTGGCATAGGCGGAGATGGCGCCGTCGAGGTCGCCGGAAAGCAGGTCCTTGTCCCCCTGTTCGCACAATTCCAGCGCAGGGACCACCGAATGACGGAGGCGGTCGATCTCCTTGGTCAGCGCTTCCTCGCGAAAACCTGGCGGGACTTCTTCCCAGAGCTTGAGCGCCTGCTCATACCGGTCTTCCCTTAGTGCCTTCCGCAGTTCCTCAAGGCGCTCGCGGTGGGTATTCAGCTTCTCGTCGATCTCGCGAAGGGATGCCTTGACGGCCTCGTCGGTGGCCTCGGACTCCAGAACCCTGCGAAACTCCTCCGCGGCCTCGACCAGAAGGCCCCGGCGGAGGTAGTTCTCGCCGGTCCGGCGGTGAGCCTGTGCCTGACGATGCTTCTCTTCTTCCTGACGTGCCGCCAGATCCATGGTTTCCTGTGGATCCGCTGCACCGATACGCAGCAGGCGGCTGCCCATGAAGGATGGATCGAGACCGCACTCCGAAACGGCGTGTTCGATCGCCGCGATCACCTCCTGCATGCTGGCGTACCGGCCTTCCGCCTTCTTTTCCATCATGCGCTGAATGATAATGCCGACCGATTTCGGGATCCGGCTGTCGATCTCATGCGGCGGGACCAGCACTTCGTGCTTGTGGCGGTACAGCATCGATAGCGCCGTGTCAGCTTCGAACGGTAGGCGCCCGGTGATCAGCCTGAAGAAAGAGCCCCCGAGGCTGTAGATGTCCGAACTCGGAGTGACCGGCTTGCCATCGCACTGTTCGGGACTCATGAAGGCGGGTGTGCCCATGACGACCTCTGGGGCCGTCATCATGGTGTCTGAATCTTTGGCCAGTCCGAAGTCCGAAACCTTGATGAGCTGCTTCTTGGTCAGCATCAGATTGGCCGGCTTCACATCGCGGTGGGTGATGTTGGCTTCATGTGCGGCCGCGAGTCCATGGGCCGACTGGCGGATGTATTCGCATACGTCGGCGACCGGAAGGGCTCCTCCCGTGCTCTCCTGGATTTCGGACAGCGTCTCCCCTTCCAGAAGTTCCATGATCATGTAGTGCGTATCGCGCTCACAACCAACATCGTAAACAGCCAGGATGTTCGGGTGAGAGACGCGTGAGATTGCGCGGGCTTCGCGCTGGAAGCGTTTCACGAAGATGTTGTTGTTGGCCAGTTTGGGTGATAGGACCTTCAACGCGACCAGACGGTCGAGTGAAAGCTGACGGGCTCGATAGATCAGGCCCATCCCGCCGCTGCCGATCAACTCAATAATCTCGCAGCCGCCCAGTGTTGTGGCAATCAGGGGATCGGCCATCCCCGTTCTCCCTTGGCTCTGCGGCCCTTATGACTTGCAGTCGCTTTCCAGTCGCCTGATCTTAGCCAGCCGCAACAGATGCCGGCCCTCCTCAAAGCCTGTCTCAAGGAAACGACAGACCAGAGCCTCCGCAAGCGTTTCGCCCAGTATCCATTTGCCCAGACAAAGCACGTTGGCATCATTATGTTTGCGCGACAGCTCTACGACCAGTTCAGAAGTGGCTGTAACTGCACGAAGCCCCGGGATCTTGTTGGCTGAAATCGAGACGCCTACGCCGGTTCCGCACACGAACACGCCTCGCTCGAATTCCCCGGCAGCCAGCCGCCGACCCGCTTCGGCCGCGTAATCAGGATAGTCGCAGGATGCCTCCGTATGGGTCCCCACATCGACCACCGTACAGCCCCGCTTCTCCAACACGCCACGCAGGTAGAGCTTAAGCGCTAATCCCGCGTGGTCCGAGGCCATTACAATCTTCCAAGCCTTCATGGGGTACTCCATCAACCTGTTCCGTCCGCATCCTGAAAAATGACCTTGGTCGCTTCAGCCACATCGTGCGCCAGGCGCGCTCGAATGTAACGGTAGTGGTCTACCGACTTGCTGGCCGGGTCGGGTATGTCCTGTCCTCGGTCGGAGAGCAAGCGTATACGATCCCGGCACTCCGGCATCAGTTCCAGGATACTTTCCCGATGCGCCCGTGTCATGGTGAATATCCAGTCGGCGGTATCCAGCATGCGAGGATTGAGCGCCTGGGTCCGATGGTCACTCAGGTCCAGGTGAATCTCATACATGACTTCCAATGCCAGCGGGTCGGCCCCTGTACCCTCAACGGCGCACGTTCCGGCTGAGCGTACCCGGTAGTGCAGGTTCGGTCTGGATCGAACCTTGATGATCTCCCTGCAGAGCGCTTCTGCCATAGGGCTCCGACAGGTGTTTCCTGTGCAGATGAAGAGCACCGTAAGTTGAGCGGCTTCCTCCAACTGCGCGGCCGAAACGGCACCTTCACGCTGAATCCTCGGGGGACTTGGACCATCGATCAGGGCCACGGTGGAGGGGCGTCCCTGCCAGGCCGGTCCGCCATCCAGGACCAGCGGTATACGCCCGTCCATTTCTTCCAGGACCTCCTCCACGGTTCTGGGGTCGCGGTTGCCCGCGCGATTGGCGCTGGGCGTGGCCAAGGCGAATCCACATTGTGCCAGGAGGGTTCTGGTTACAGGGTGTTCCGGCAGGCGCAGACCTGCGGCCCCGCCGTCCTGTCGCTTTACGACCAGCGTCAGCGGACCAGGCCAGTAGAGACGGGCTAGCTTCTTGGCGATCCGGGAGAATCCGCCCGTGATTTTTTCCGCCTCAGCCAGGGAAGGGACTAGAAGTGAAAAAGGCTTTTCGGGCGGGCGTCCTTTGGCTTCCACAAGCAGTTGGAGCGCTTCAGGATTACGCGCATCGGCGCCCAGGCCATAGACGGTGTCTGTAGGGAACGCCACCAGCGCACCGGCCTGCAGCAGACGGGCTGCGTGCCGGATCTTGTCAATATCGGAGGACGCCCCCTCAAGTTTTAGTACCTCAGTCTTCATTCGAAGTCACCATAGGGCGAAAGGCCGTCTCATGCAACAGCGATAAGCAATGTCACGCCGGTGGGCTTGGCGGGCTACTTCTTCCAGAAGAACGAGTACTGCCCGCTGCGCGAGAGAATGGCTCGGATCTCGCCGCGGTCCGTGGTCAGTTCGAAGAGCGCAACATCGCGGTCCGTTTCATCGTACGTTTCGAGGACGTGAGCGTTGCGCACCTGCACGCTCAGTTCCGCAATGGCCGCGTCCGTTACGCTTTTCAAACGACCCGCCAATTCGGCGTGGATACGCGCGGAGGAGAGGCGCCGCTGAATCTGTGTGGAGGGGTCTACCTCACCCGATTGATGCAAACCTAACTTTCGCAATGCCTCCGAGGTCGGGTCCGGTCGAGGTTGCATCGTTTCAACCCCTCCTTTGAACGCGGCTTGCACGCACCGGCAGAGGACCCTCCATAGCGGTCCGCTCGTCTCAGTTAACCACGCCAGTCATGGCAACGCAAGTTGGTGCCTGGCAGGCCCCTCGATGTGAATGATCGTCCTGTTGACAGCACAGGTGTATCCTGCATTATTGAGCGACGATGTCAGTGTGCGCGGGGTGGTCCCGCCGGTTCTTTCTCCAGGGGTTTGAATGGGAGATGTGAAGATGAAGAAGTGGAAATGCGGCGTGTGCGGTTTCATTCATGATGGCGATGGAGCGCCGGATAAGTGTCCCAAATGCAACGCTACGAAGGAGAAGTTTGCACTGCTTGATGACGCGGCCGCCAACCTGGTCGAGCGATCCCGCCGCACCAACGTGCTGCACATGCGGTTGGTTTCGCTGGCCCGCGATATGGAAATGGACTGCAAGGACGGAATCGCCGATAACCTCGATCCCAACTGTGTGGCCGTCTTCAACAAGACCCTTGCGTACTCCTATGAGATCATGAAGCTCTCCATGACGGAGTTGCAGGGCCACATGGGGAAGGGTAAGTGGGGCTAGTCTGCGTCAGATCAGCTTGCGGCTGTGGGTCTGCATGTGCATGAGGGCGCGGCGGATTCGCTTCTCCAGGTCCGCGTCCAGTCCCTCAAAACGCCCGCGCATGCGGAAGGTCGTTTGCATAGATCCGAACGGTTGGGACGTGAGCACCTTGAATGGGATCGGTCGCTGAAACTCGGGGTTCAATCGTGCCAGGTTCAGCTGCAGCACGGTGCCCGGTGGAATGTAGAACGGCGCTTCAATCTGTGCACTGGTTTCGCTCAGGTCTACCAGGATCAGGTCCAGGGATGCGTTTACCGGCTTGAGGCAGATGTGGCGATACGAACTGCGGGTCTCTGGATGGAGCGTGTGCTGTGTGGTACGTTCCGGGTGTGCGAGTCGATTTAGGACGACCTCCAGTTGTCGTGCTTCCCATGGGGCGGGCATATGCAACAGGTGTTTGTCCTCCTGCATTTCCGGAGGCGGGACGCCGTCCAGGAGGATGACGGGAACGCTCCACCAGAGGGGTGCGGAACGGACGCGATGGACCGCGCCCACTATTCTGGATTCGCTTCCGTCCAACAGCAATGCGCTCCATCTATCCGGTGATCGTTGCAGCACGGTGTGAAGGTCGGTGGTGACCTCCCAACTCAGGAGAGAGCCATTGAGGATATGACCCACGCGCAGGGCGAAGTTCTGGGAACTGGCCCATACCAATACCGGCGGAAAGGTGGTCGGTAACGGAGGCGTCCCCGCGTGCGCCGGAGCGGGGTCGAGTGGCGCAACAGGCGAGGATGTGTTCAGCGTTTCCACCATGTCGTCGATCCATTTTCGTCAGGCCAATTCAGTTCGGATGTTCAGCCTTCATCCGGCCGTGCACACGGAAGATGAACGCCAGTACCTCCGCCACGGCCCGGTACATCTCAGGCGGGATTTCACGTCCCACTTCGATGGTGCCGAGCGCCTGAGCCAATCCGGCGTCTTCTTTCACGGGAACACCGGCCTTCTGGGCCTCCGCTAAGATCGTATCAGCAATCAGGCCTTTGCCTGCCGCCACTACCATGGGCGCCCGGTCTTCGTTGGGCTCATACTTGATCGCCACGGCCAGCTTGCGGCGACCGGGAGGAGGTGTGGGTGGCAGCTGGCTCATGTCCGATCGACCTCCTGCGGTTCCTCTTCCCAAGGCGCCGAGGCGTGCTGGAGAATCCTCAGGCGCGGGGGAGGAAGGCCGGCCTCCGCCAGGCGCTCTTCCAGGCTCGGCAGTTCCTCCTGCGCGATGCGCAACACCTCGGGTTTCTCCATTACGATTGTTCCCGCAAGTTCCTTCGGCAACCAGGCCAGATGGAAGGCGACACGCCCGAGCGTTTCGCCGGCGATGTGCACCGAGACCATGAGCGCTTGCGCGTCCTTGGACTGCCCACCGTGTCCCTCCCTGTCGTGGACCGGTAACCACTCCAGGTGCAGCCACGCCGGCATCGCCTCCTGGCCGACCATCAGCGGGATCATCCCGACCCGCTGTTGCGGTACCATGGCGTTCTGCGAGGGCTCTTCCATGTGCCCGGCCGGCACCGCTGGAGACTGCGGTGTTTCCGCGCGAAGATCGCCCTTGACGGGAACCGTCGTCGCCGAATTCGTGGCGGGAGACTGACCGTGCGGGGTGGCCCGAAGGGCGCTTTCCAGTGGATTCCGACTGGCTGGCCGCGGCAATGCATCCGCATGCCCCTGTTGAGCGGGCGATGGCGTGGGCGAGGCGGAACCATCCCTGTCACCGGCGCCCGGCGTGGCTGGCCCGGATGTCACGTCACCAGGGGATCTGGCGACAAACGCCCATCGCGTTACCGAAGGGGGCTGCGGTGGTTGGCTGAGCGAACCGATGCGGGCGACGATTTCAGCCAATGAAGGCTGAACGGGTGTGGGTGCGCTTGCCGGATTCGCAGAAGGTTGGGATGGGTTGGCGGCTGCGGGGACGGGCATCGGCTCCGCAGGCGGAAGGGGTGTCTGAAGTGCGCTCTGCCCCATTGCCGCAGGCAGCGGAGCGGGACTCGGAGGCAGCAAGGGCAGTGGTGTGGGCGCGGGAGGGGGCAGCTGAGGTGTGTTTACAGGCGTGCTGGATGGCTGGGAACCCGCAGCCCCGGTGCCCGGTTGGGGCGTCTGAGTGGGAAGCGATGCAGGTCCTGTCTGCGAAGACGGTGGAGTGGTCGTGATCCTACTGGCCCGATCCGAGGGAAGGGCCGTTGGCAGGTTTTCCGCACCCTCGATCGGCGCCCGCGGGGGCGGGGGCGGGGGCGGGGTGGCGGGGTTGGTGGCGCCTGGTGTCCTTGGGGAAGGAAGGGACTCCAGCGACGTGCCGCTTGGATTTCCAGACGATTGGGACGGCGTGACGGGCTGTTTGGCGAGTAATCCCGAGGCCGTTTCACGTTCGGAAAAGGTGTAGGATTGCGCGTCGGCGTGCTGGGTGATCTGGACCGATGGAGCCGAGGGGACAGAGGGCGGCGATACGCGAGGCGCGGGGGCTGGAGGGGCCTGCTCCCTGTTCAGGATCGAGAGTGTATGCCGGAGGAGTTGCGCGAGGCCATCGGTCTGACGATTGCCTCCGGGTCTGGCAGGCTGGACGAGCGTGGCCAGTTGTGCGCGAAGAAGGTTGGTCAGTTCGATGGTCCAGTCGCTGGCGATGGAATCGGCCTGGCTGCCCTGAAGGACGGTCTGCAGTTTCCTGAGGACGGCGTCCATTTCCGACGGATCGATGGCCTCGGACGCGAAGAGCTGTTTCAGTTGGACGATCGGCTGGGGCGTCTGGAGGTTTCTCGTCTCGGGCCAGGTGACCAGGAGTTCGAGGATCTCCTCCGGTCGAGTCGGACTGCCGGCTCCGGTGATGGACCACGCGTCCGATGGGGGCACAGGCGCCACGACCCGGGCCTCGGCGGGCGGTGGCTGCCATTGCCCGCCGGGGCGAACCGAAGTTGGTTCGAGTGGAGGCAGGTCAACCGGTGACATGGACATCAGGAATCCCTTCCAGCTTTGTCAGGGCGACGATGGGTCGAGTTCCTCGTTCACCGGGACGCGCTGGCGTTCAGCCTTCTCCAGGAAGGCTCGGAGTCGAAGGAGGGCACGGCTGTGCAGTTGCGAAACACGCGACTCGGAGACCTGCATGGCTGCGGCGATCTCTTTCAGCATGAGGTTCTGATGGTAGTAGAGCACCAGGACGGCGCGTTCGCGATCGGGCAGTGCCTTCAGGCCATCGACGAGGTGCGCGCGCAGTTCCTGGGCGATCAGTTGGTCGAGCGGTTGAGGGGCATTACGGCTCCGGTCTTCGATCTGATCGGCCAGCGCGCTCGGCGTTTCCTGGTCTGGGCCTACGTTGTCGCAGTCCAGCGAGAGGCACTGTGCCAGGCAGGCCTGACGTTCGAGTTCGTGGAGCGCTTCGATGGGCACTCCGACTTCGGTCGCCAGCTCGGTTTCGTCGGGCTGGCGGCTCTCGCGGTTGTGGAAACGCTGGAGCGCCTGGGTGATGCGGCGTGCGGCCTGGCGGCTGGAGCGGGGTACGCCGCCGAGGGACCGCAACCGGTCGAGCATGGCGCCCCAGATGCGCCGGCGGGCGTACGAGGTGAATTCCACCCCCTGCAATGGGTCGAAGTGAGAAACGGCCGCCAGGAGGCCGACGACTCCTTCGGCATACAACTCCTGCCGGTCGATATGGGAGGGGATCTGCGCGGAGAGGCGTCCGAGTTCTGCCTTCACCAGCGACAGGTACCGTTCGACCAGCTGTTCCTTGGCTTCACGATTCTCCCGGTCGCTTCGCAGGCGTTCCCATAGAGCGGCCTCGGTCATGCTTGGTTCCCGCTTTAGAGTATGTTCCATGCGTTAACCCATTCCATCAGGCCGGTTTCGACGGCTGTGCCGACGGTGTGCCGGGAGGTTTCTCTTCGGGCTCCTGCTCCGCTTTCGGTTCGGGTGTGATGGCTTTCTGCAAGGGGCTTGCGAAGAGGGCGCCGAAGAAGGCCACCGCCGTGGCGGCCACCGCTGAACGCCACACGCTGTCCAGCCAATCGCATCCGCCCAGGCGCGAAAAGAGCAGGCCCAGGATGCCTGCGCTCGCGGCGGCCAGAAGGACGATCTTGCAGACCAGAGGTCCCACTAGATACGCTTCCGGCGGCCGCTCCAGTTTCGCCGCCCCCGGGTCAGTCACAGGCGCTCTCCTTCCGGGCGCGTCCAGGAATCGAGCCAACGGGCCACGCGGTTAGGAAACGGCGAGGTCTCCAGTTCCCGCGGTTGTTCGCGTGGCCCGACGAGGGCCTGGGAGATCTGCTTGAGGTGGTATGACGCTCGGACATTCGGGTAGCACGTGACGAACGGCTTCTGCCGGCGCACGGCGAGAGGAACATGCGTGTCCCAAGGCAGACTGCCGAGGTAGGGGACCGACCGTCCCAGAAAATGCCCGGTGATATCGCCGAAGGCCCGGGCCACCCGTTCGCCTTCGTCGGCATGGCCCACCATGTTGACGACCAGACGAATCGGCAGATCGGCCCGCTTGCGCTGCAGCACCTTCACCAGTGCATACGCGTCGGTTATTGCGGTCGGTTCCGGAGTGGTTATCAGGAGCACCTGGTCGGCCATGGCGCAGAAACGCATCACATGGCCACCGATGCCTGCAGGAGCGTCAACGATCAGCATGTCGTAGCTGGCGGCCAGCGCCGTCAGTTCTTGCGCGAGACGGAGCCCTTCTTCAGCCGGCAGATCGACCAGTTCCGTGACGCCCGAACTGGCGGGAATGATCGAGACGCCTTCAGGACCCTGGACCACGATCTCTTGCAGACGCTCGGTCCGCTTCAGCACATCGTGGACATTGTGCCGGGGTGCGAGGCCGAAGAGGACATCCACATTGGCCAATCCCAGGTCGGCATCGAAGAGCAGCACGCGATGGCCCTGCGCGCTCAGGTTGACGGCCAGGTTGGCCGCAAGGTTGGTCTTTCCCACTCCGCCCTTGCCACTGGCGACGGCGAGAATGCGAGGTGCGGTACGATTCAACACGATGGTGGTCTCCCTTTTTCCGCGTCAGGCCAAGCAGGGCATCAAACGGCCCCGCGTCGGTATCGCCAGGTCTTCCGGTACTCGTGTCCCCGTGCCCAGAAACGAGATGGGGATCTTCGAGGATAACACACGGGCCATGGTTTTGTCAGTGTCTGCGTCCCGTTTCGCGCGGCGATCCATGTGCGTCAGGATGAGCTTCTGGCACCCGACTCGACGAAACGAGTCCAGGTCATCCGTAAGGTGCTCGGACGAATCGCCGATGTTCAGCACCAGATGCGTTTCGATTGAAGGAATCCAGGTGCGCAGCCAGTCGAGAAGCGTCTTCACTGTTTCGGTCGCCTCCGGCACAAGACCAGGTGTGTCGAGCACGAGTGGTCCGCGATTCCCCCAACGCTGAATGGCCTCTCGCAATTCCGAGGCCGACTGAGCCGCCGTCATGGGTATGTGCAGACGCTCTGCGTAGTCACGTAAGCGCAATGCTCCGTTTGTGTTAGAAAGATCGGTCGTAATCAATCCGATTGGGAGTTCCTCTCGGTTACGGAGGTATGTGGCAATTTTTGCCGCCATGGCTGTTTTTCCGCTGCCCAAGGGTCCCACCAGGACCAGTAGGGGCGATGCCGGCAAGCGGTTGGATTCGGTCCTGAGTCCGTTCGAAGGCTTCAGCAGAGATTGGGTCGAGTGCCTCAGCCAGGAACCGATCCGTGAGGTGTGGGAAGGGCGTGCGGCCGGTTCCGGTGCGTGTGGCCGAATCGGTGCAGGGCGGACGGGTGGCGCGGCATGGCGGTCGGTGTTCGCCGCAGGTTCTGGGGTGGGCTTGACGGGCGGGAGCGCTTCGCGATCGATCGCGGCCGCACCCTCGAGCACCGTTTCCGCGCTGGGCAGTTCGATTCGGCGCACCGAGATCAGGACGGCGAGTGGGCCCATCTCGGACCGGACGGCTTCCATGAGTTCGAGCAGGTTCGGAGCCTGGAAGGTTTTCACGTACATGGGAGTGCTCCTCCGTTAGCGGTTTCCGGCTGCCGGCCCGGGACCCGGTTCCCTGGACTTGGGTCCGAAGAGGCCCGCACCCTCCTCGCCGAGAACGTCGGTGCGGACCTGGGCGAGGATTTCCAACTGCGTGCTTCGGGGGATCTCCAGGTACGAGAGCACGGGCAGTTTGGGCAAGCTGCGTTCGATCAGTCGATGGATGTGCGGCCGCAGGGGGGCCGAGCAGAGCAGGGAGACGTTGCGCCTGCGCTTGGACAGTTCGGCGTACTGCGCCTCCAGCGCTTTCAGGAGACGTGGGACCTGGAAGGGCGTGAGCACCAGTTGCGGGCCTTGGCTGGACTGTACGAGCGCCTGCATCAAGCGCGATTCCAGTGCCGGTTCGAGGGCGATGGTGGCCAGTTTGTGGTCCTGGTCCTCCAGCGCGCGGACGAAGGATGGAGCCAGTGCAACACGGGCGCGTTCCACCAGCAAATCGACGGGCTCCGGCTTTCCGCCGGCGGCGTCGCCCAAGGTCTCCAGGATGGTCAGGAGATCGCGGATGGGGACGCGTTCCCGCAGCAACCCCTGGAGGACCCGGTGGAGGACAGGCAGTCCGATGACATTGGGCACGATGTCCTTCACCACGGCGGGGTCGCTTTCCTTGACCCGCTCAACCATGTTTTGGACATCCTGGCGGGAGAGCAGGTCGGCGGAATACGACCGCAGGATCTCGTGCAGGTGTGTGGAGAGCACCGTGGCCGCATCCACCACCGTGTAGCCGAAGGCTTCCGCACGACCGCGCTGGTCGCCGGTGATCCAAAGTGCCGGCAGACCGAAGGCGGGATCGCGGGTGGCCGTTCCGGGAAGTCCTGCGCGCCCGTTGCCGGGGTTGATGGCCATCAGCCGGTCCGGGATGAGTTCGCCTTCCGAAATGGTGGCGCCACGGATCTTGACGCGGTACTGGCGTGGGGCGAGTTGGAGGTTGTCGCGCACGCGGATGGACGGCATCAGGACGCCCATCTCCGACGCCATGCGCCGACGGATCTGAGCGATGCGTCCCAGCAGGTCTCCGGACCCGCCCGATTCGGCTAGAGGGATCAGTCCGGCTCCCAGTTCCAGTTCCAGCGCATCGACTTTCAGAAGCTGTTCCACCGCAGTGCCGTCGCCGGGACGGCCGCCGGTCGCTGGACCGCCCGGAACGGCCGAAGGGCCGGCGGGGCTTCCAGGGCCTGCGCCCGTTGGTCCCGCCTTGGAGACGGTCCAGGCGAGGAAGAAACAGAAAAGCGAGAGGATCATGAACGGCGTGCTCGGAAGGCCGGGAACGAGTCCGAACAGCATCAGGATCGAAGCGCAGATGGCCACGGGGCGCGGACGCAGCAGTAATTGACGGCTCAGGTCTTCGCCCAGGCTGTTTTCCGATGCGCTGCGCGTGACGATGACGCCGGAGGCGGTGGACACCAGAAGCGCCGGGATCTGGGACACCAGACCGTCACCGACGGTCAGCAGCGCGTAGACCTTCAGGGCCTGGGAGACCTCTTCGCCGCGCTGAAGTACGCCGATGGCCAGACCGCCGAGAATGTTGATGGCCGTGATCAACAGGGCGGCGATGGCATCGCCGCGGACGAACTTGCTGGCGCCGTCCATCGCACCGAAGAAGGATGCTTCGCGCTCGATCTTTTGGCGCCGGTCGCGTGCCTGTTGTTCGTCGATCAGACCCGCATTGAGGTCGGCGTCGATTGCCATCTGTTTGCCGGGCATGGCGTCCAGCGTGAAACGCGCGGCGACTTCCGCCACGCGACCGGCGCCCTTGGTAATGACGACGAACTGAATCACCAGCAGGATCAGGAAGATGGTCATGCCGACCACGTAGTTTCCGCCCACGACAAAGTCGCCGAACGCGGCGATCACCTGCCCGGCATCTGCCTGCAGCAGGATTAGACGCGACGAAGCCACGTTCAGCGAGACGCGGAAGAGCGTGACGAAGAGGAGCAGCGACGGGAATCCGGAGAACTCCAACGGCTCATTGGCATAGAGGGTTCCCAGGAGGACGGAGAGAGACAGGGCGAGCTGACAACAGAGCAGCAGGTCCAGGAAATAAGTCGGGATCGGAACGACCAAGACGACGATGATGCCGATGACACCGAAGGCCAGGTAGACGTCGGCAAAACGGGCCAGCGATGTGAGGCCGCCCCCGCCCTTCCGGGGGGCCAGTGCGCGTGGCGCGACAGAGGCGACCGTGGCCATCAGTTACCTCCCGTTACGGCGAGCGCGGGCCACGGAGGGGTGGCCTGTTTCTTGCGCAGGATGAACGCCAGCACCTGTGCCACGGCCCGGTAGAACTGCGGCGGGATGTCCTTGCCGACCGTGCTGCTCCGCAGCAGCGCGCGCGCCAGGGGCGGGTCCTCGTGAATGGGAATCCCATGGAAGGCGGCCAGTTTGCGGATGCGCAGCGCGATCAGGTTGGGGCCCATCGCGAGCACGCGTGGGGCGGCGTCGGTGCCGGGTTCGTAACGCAACGCTACGGCAACGTGCGTCGGGTTGGTCACCACCACGGTCGCCTTCGGCACCGCCTGCATCATCCGCTTAAAGACCATCTGCCGCTGGATCTGCCGTACGCGCGACTTGATATGCGGGTCGCCCTCATTCTGTTTGTGCTCTTCCTTGGTCTCCTGCTTGGTCATCCGGATCGAACGCTCGAAACGCCATTTCTGAAAGCCATAGTCGAGACCACCGATGACCAGCATGGCGGCCATGATCCGCCAGCCCAGGCCCATGATCAGTTCGCCCATATGCGCCAAATACTCGGTATGATCGAGGTAGTGCAGTTGCGGGAACGTATCCGTCCGGCTCGCGATGTAGCTGTAGGCGATCCAGCCCACGGCGGCGAGCTTGAGCAGACCGGCGATCAGGGTTCCCACGGAACCGATGGAAAAGAGCCGCGTCACTCCGGCGAAGATGTTGAGCCGTTCCCATTTCGGAGCGAGCATCTCCGGCGTCAGTTGCCAGCCCACCTGGAGGATCGACACGAGAACCGCGGCGGCCATCAGCAGTAGAATCATTGGCACGATGGACATGGCGACGGGGCCGACGAGGGACAGCGAGAGATTCTGGATGTTCCCGAGGGTCAGGTCCGTGCGCAGGTTCGGTCCGAGCGAGCCGGCGATCATCTCTCGGATGGCCATGCCCACGTTCGGTCCGAACCAACTCAGCGCCATCAGCGCCATCAGAAGGCCGAACGCCGCGGTCAGGTCGGCGGAGCGGGCCACGCGTCCCTCTTTGCGCGCTTCCTCCCGCCTTCGCGGGGTGCCCTGTTCGGTTCTTTCGTCGCTATCCGCCACGAAGCCCTATGCCTCCGTACCGACCGCCTACATCAGTCCCGCCAGTCCCTGAACCCACCGGAGCGCGTCGTGTGTTCCCTGCCGGATGCCGTGCTCCACGGACAAACGAACGGCAGGACCCGTCGTGGACAACAGGAAGAGTCCGAGCAACAGGCTCACCGAGTAACTTAGGAAGAAGACGTTGGCCTGAGGGAAGGCCCGGGAGGTCAGCGCCATGGCACACATGATCAGTGCCAGCGGGATCAGTAGCGTGGCCGACAATCGAATGCCCACGATGAACAGGGCCATGGTCTGGTCGACCAGTCCGTATAGACAGGACAGATCCACCGCCTGGATGCCTGGCGGAAGGATCTGATAGCTGGCACAGAAGGCGCGCAACATCTCGTGATGCCCGTCGAGGGCCATGAACAGCACGCTGTAAACCATGAGGAAAAGCGTCTGGACGAAGTTCGACTGCAGGCCGGAACTCGGATCGATGACCGAGGCGATGCCCAGACCCATCTGCAACCCGATCGCCTCGCCCGCCACGGCGACGCCGAACATGGTCCAGCGGTAGGACAGTCCCATGAGCACACCCACCATCAGTTCCATGGCCGCCGTGACCGGCAGGAGGTCGGTCCGTATCGCGATCGGCCCCTGCTGCACCAGCGGGCCGGTGACCAGGAGCGCCAACACGATGGCGGTAAGGACGCGAATCTTGACCGGGATGTACTGCCCCGCGAAAACCGGCGCGACCAGCAACAGGCCGCTTACCCGGACCAAGACCAAGCCAAAGGCCCAGAGCCACGACAGGTCTCCCCTCATCGCGACGCCTCCGCAGCCATCGCGAACGCCTGAACGGTGAAGGTGACCATTTCGCGCACCATCCACGGCAGCAGCAACCAGAGCACGATCACCATGACGATTACTTTGGGGATGAAGGACAGCGTCGCTTCGTTGATCTGCGTCAAGGCCTGAAAGAGACTGACGGCCAGACCGACGATGACCGCGGAGATGAGCATCGGGGCCACCACCTTGACCGCCACCAAGGTGGCCATGCTGAATACCTGCAGGAGCGTGGAAGAGTCCATCCGTTCACCTTGCCTCAACCGGCATGGAACGACACCACCAGCGACTGGATCACCAGTCGCCAGCCGTCGGCCAGTACGAAGAGCAGGAGTTTCAGCGGCAGCGCCACCATGGCCGGCGGCAGCATCACCATGCCCAGCGACATGAGAATGGTGCCGACCACCAGGTCGACGATGATGAACGGAAGGAAGATCAGGAAGCCCATCTGGAAGGCCGTGCGCAGTTCGCTGATCACGAAGGCGGGGACCAGCACGGTTGTCGGAATGTCCTCGAAGGTCGCCGGCGCGGGGGAGTTGGACAGTTCGACGAACAGCTTCAGGTCCTTCTTGCGCGTCTGCTTGCCCATGAACTCGCGCAACGGTTTCAGCCCGCGATCCAGCGCTTCGGTCTCGTTCAGTTTACCCTGACTATAGGGAACGTAGGCCTGATCGTGCATCTCCTTCCATACCGGGGCCATGATGAACGCCGTTAGGAAGAGCGCCATGCCGGTCAGGACCAGATTGGGTGGTATCTGCTGTGTCGCCAGCGCATGGCGGATGAAACCCAGCACGATAATGATCCGCGTGAACGCGGTCATCAGGATCAATAACGCCGGCGCCAACGATAGCGCCGTCATCAGGAACAGGATTTTCAAGGGTGCGGCCAGCTTGCCACCTTCGCTCGAAGTGCCTTTCAGGCTGATCTCGACACGCGGTGCGTCCGACGAAGGGTCCTCGGCGGCCCATGACGCCGGCACCCCAGCGCCTGAAAAGAGCGCGCAGACAAGGGTCAGGCGGATGAGTGCGGCGCGAAACATCGTTAGCCCCTCGCCGGGCCGGTGGGCCAGTCGACCGTCAACGACGGCGTGAAGCAGGAGTGATCGACCGTTGCGTCAAGATGCGGCTGCGCGGCCGTTGCTTCACGGTCGTGGAACAAGTGTTCCAGATCGGTCTCCACACCCTCAGGAATCTCTGGATTCGGCAACGCGGCGATTAACCGGACGTCATTCTGGAGGCTGGCGAGCACCAGGAGACGCTCGCCGGCTCGCACCAGCATCAATTCGCGACGAGCGCCCAGGGAAAGGCGCTCCAGCACCGCCATGCGCGCCGTGGACTTGGGATTCGACTGGCGGCGGTTCTTGACGTGCCAGACGAGCGCTGCGCCGGCCCCGCCCAGTCCCACGAGGAATAAAACCATCCCGAAGAGACCGGAGGAATCGCTGGGCAGACGTGCTCCGGTGACCGAGTCGTTCGCCTTCTCCGGCGCCCAGTCGATGGTGCCGAGCTTTCCACTGCCGTCCAGCAGGCTCTCGCGCGAGTCGTCCTGCGCCATGGCAGGAGCGCCGAGGTGCAGCGCCCCCGCGACCAGCAGCACGCCATACAGGTGATTCCTCATGGTCCGTCCTCCGCGTGAGGAAAGATAGCAATCTCAGTGCCACGAGTGACCGAGTGGAAGGTCTTTCCGGAAAGGGCTTCCGGGACGGGAAGAAACGGAGGGGAGCCTCTCCCGAGCGTTTGGGTGTCAACAAGATGCAACAGTCAGTGGCGCGAATGCCCGGTTCGCCAGGGGGGTGGATATGGCATGTACTGCCAGGACGCGGGGATAGCTGACTACTCTAGCGACTGGATCCGCTGCTTGGGTTCGACGATGCTGGTTACCCGCAGGCCGAAGGTCTCGTCGATGACCACGACCTCGCCCAAGGCGATCAGACGGTCGTTTACGTATAGTTCGACCGGCTCCCCGGCGCGCTTGTTCAATTCAACGACCGAGCCCACCGAAAGCTTGAGCAGGTCTGAGATCTGCAAGGTGGTCTTGCCCAACTGCACCGTGGCACTTACGGGTATGTCGAGGACCTTATCTAGGCTATCGGGTTTTCCGTCAGGCGGGACAGGGGGGAGTGAGGGAAGACCGGCTGGGCGGACCTCCACATAGTCATCGTGCGGAGCGCGACGCGGGGTTTCGGACGGGGGCGCGGCGTCGCGGGCCAGCGAGCGTTTGGCGGCATACTCGCCGATCTTGCGCGCCAGCTCACTCATGTTCACCGGTTTCTGGATCACGTCGACGGCGCCCAACCGCATCGCCTCCATGGCGGACTCGAGCGTTGCAAACCCAGTGATGAGCATCACGCCGATTTTCGGATGCTGCTGCTTGACGGCTTTCAACACGTCGAGGCCGGTCAGGCCTTCCATTCGCATGTCGGTCAGGATGAGGTCGATATCTTCACGCTCGACGACCTCGATCGCGCTGTGCCCGTCCGCCGCCTCAACCACGTGGTGGCCTGTACCCTCGAGCGACTGCTTCAGCAGGGCCCGCATGGCGGGTTCGTCGTCCACGACCAGCAGGTTGAGAGTATCGGTAGCCACGGCTGCCATTAGACCTCCTCCGGCCTCACAGTGCAACTCCGGCCTACAGTTTATGCGAGACGGCAAACGTCAGTTTCCCGCGGTAGACACCCAGGTACCCCTTGTAACGGACCTTCTGCCCCGCGGTAAGGTCCAAGGGGTCGCCGACCCGGTGGTTGAGCAGCAAGACGTCTCCTTCCCGAAGGGAAAGCACCTCACGGAGACGCAACGGGACGGGTCCCATGCTCGCCGTCAGCGCCACCGGCATTGCATGCACCATCCCTTCGACCTGCTGACGCGTTTTCGTCGCCTCGGGAGTACTCTTCGACTGAGGGTCACCGGAAGAACTGACCTGTGCAATGGCTTCGAGGACGCGAGATGAGTAGCAGAGTTGAATGATGCCTGTGGCCTGCTCAATGCGAACCTCCAGCGAGAAGGCGACAACGACCTCCTCGCCAGGGACAAACTGAATGAACTGGGAAGCAGAGGCCCGACCTTCGATATGGGCTTCGGTTGGCAGGACGCGATCCCAGGCTTTCTGGATCTCCACCTGGACCAACCCCACCACCTCATCGATCAACTCCTGTTCAATCTCGGTGAACGGACGCAGAGTGGATGTCGGCGTTCCTTGGCCACCCATCATCCGGTCGGCGATCACGAAACCCAGCAATGGATGGATCGCCAAGAGCGCACGGGTGTGGAGCGCCTCGAGATTCAACACCGCCAGCGTGGACGGATTCGGCAGTGTCGGCTCCAGGTCCCGATAGGCCATCGCGTCCAATCCGCCCATCCGGATCTCCACCGACATGTTCAGGTGGGCGGAAAGGGTGCGACTCAACTGCCTGCACAGACGATCGTGGATAGCGTGGAGAATGGAACGTTGGCGTGGCGAGACGGGCGTGGGTCGCAGGAAGTCGTAGACCTTGATGTCGCGTGGAAGCTGCACGTCCCGGTCGGGCGCAGCAGCAATCTCGCCCATCGAGACCGCCGCCAACAACGCCTCAATCTCGTCTTTCGTCAGTATCTCCGCCACGGCGGATGGCCTCCGTTGGACGGCTGCTTACTGCACGATGAACTCAGAGAAATACAATTTTGTCACGACCCCGCTCTCCAGAAGTTCGTTCAAGCCATACATCAATTCCCGTTTGAGTTTGTTCCGTTCCACGGTGTTGTCCAACTCCTCGATTCGCACGTTGCTCAGACGATCCACCAGGAAGTCATTCACGGGGTACAGCAGCTTGTTGATCTCCTCCACAACCGCAGCGCTGTTTGTTTCCAGGCCAATAGAGACTTTCAAATAGCGCGTCAGTCGCGTGTCACGCACATTCACGATGATCGGCTTGAGGGTGACGATGCGTTTGGCCTTCTCCGAACCCAGATCCTTTTTCTCGTCGGCCTGCGCGATCTCCGTCTTCTTCTCTTCCTTCTTGCTCGATCCGAGGACCGTTAACGCGCCGAACGCGCTGCCTCCGACGACCACACCAACCCCGATAATGATGATCAGCAGTTTGGCCTTGCCTTTCTTCTTCGGCACAGCCTCGGTCTTCTCTGCAGTCGGTGCGGTAGCCATGGCAGGGCAACTCCTCAAGTCAGGGAAGCACGTTCCCGGAAGAAAATTCCGGAAGCTTCTTCGCCGCAAGGAATTGACGCAAAATCCGGACCGCTGAACGGAATTGCCATGATCGAAAGGGGATAAACCACATGTACACTGGCAACTTCCGTGGATGCGGGCATTATGGGCGACCATAAGCTGTTTCCGCCAGGAGCATACCGACGATGGCAGATACCAGGAAACGCAGGCTCGCCGCTGCGGCATTTCCGCGAGCAGGTGCGGCGAAGAGAAACGGTCCTAAGCAGATCCCGACGGAGTTGCCCGATGCCATAGCGGCCCCTTTCTCTTCCATTCCCGATGCGCTTCGCGACTTGCGGGCAGGCAAGATGGTCATTCTGGTGGACGACGCCGATCGCGAGAACGAAGGCGACATCGTTATGGCGGCAGAGAAGGTGACACCCGAGGCGATCGCCTTCATGGCCAAAAAAGCCAGCGGCCTGATCTGCCTTGCGATGACGGGGGAGCACTGCGACAAGCTCGAAATACCCATGCAGGCCGAACGCAACACGTCGCGGTATGGAACGGCATTCACCGTGAGCATCGAGGCGCGCAAGGGCGTTACGACGGGCATCTCGGCTGCCGACCGTGCCCACACGATCCGAACGGCCATCTCGCCACGCGCCAAGCCGCGCGATCTGGCGCGACCGGGGCACATCTTTCCCCTGCGGGCCCGCGAGGGTGGCGTGCTCGTGCGTGCCGGTCAGACCGAAGGCTCGGTGGACCTCTGTCGCCTGGCGGGTCTTCAGCCAGCTGCGGTCATTTGCGAAGTGATGAACGACGACGGTACGATGGCTCGATTGAGTCAGTTGGAGCTGTTCGCCGCCGAGCACCGGATGAAGATCCTTTCGGTCGCGGACCTGATCGAGTACCGCCGGGCGACGGAGCGGATTGTCGATCATGTCGCCCATGTTCATCTGCCTACCCAGTTCGGCGTCTTTCGGATTCATGTTTACGAGTCGAGCTTGACGGGAGAGCATCACCTGGCCCTGGTCGCCGGACCCATTCGCCCGCGCAAGGTTTGCAGGGAGCCCGTGCTGGTGCGCGTCCACTCGGAGTGCCTGACGGGCGATGCGTTCGGTTCGTTGCGTTGCGACTGTGGCGGTCAGTTGCATGCGGCCATGTCGCGTATAGCGCGTGAAGGTCGAGGCGTGATCTTGTACATGCGCCAGGAAGGTCGTGGCATCGGTCTGGTCAACAAGATGCGCGCCTATCAAATCCAGGACCAGGGTGCAGACACCGTCGAGGCCAATCGGAAACTCGGATTCCGTCCCGATCTCAGGCGTTACGGTCTCGGCGCACAGATCCTTTACGATCTTGGTATTCGCCGGATTCGCTTGCTGACCAACAATCCCCGAAAGATCGTCGGCCTGAACGCCTTCGGTCTGGATGTGGTCGAGCGCATTCCATTGGAGATGGCTCCGGGAGACCACAACCTGCGTTACTTGCGTGCCAAGCGGGAGAAGCTGGACCACTGGATCGAGGACGTCTGATCGTCGTGGCTTGGGGCGGGGTCGAAAGCGACTCGTTACGAATCGTCCGATAAAACGAAAGGCCCCGCGCAAGGACACTCGCGCGGGGCCTTTTGCTACTCTTGGGGGGGGGGGTCGGCGCCGGCTTCGCGGAGTAGTCCACAAAGTCCGGGGCGTCGCTAGGCACGTTGTCCATCGGCCGGCCGGGTAGCAGGCCAACCATGTTGCCATCAATGAAGCCCGCGTACACGTCGAACTGCTTGAGGTGTGGCGGGATGATGCGCTGGCCGGAGACGCTGTCGTAGCTGCCCTTCGTCAGGATCACTCCGTAAACGCTGACGGCAAATAGCATGACGGCGGCATTGATGATCAGTACCGCAGTCCAGATCGGATGGCCGGACTTGGGTTCGTACACGGTCGCCGTTCGCCGGGCCATCGCAACGGAAGGCTGGCGGACGCGGCTGACGGCCGGGCCTACCGAAGAGCCGATCTTCGCGCCCACCTTGGATCCGCCCGCACCCGCTCGACCGGCAACAGGCGCGGCGGGACCGGTGCCTACCGTTGCTTCTTCGCCCGACTCGACTACGGTCATCTCGCCCGTCCCTGCGGCTCCCGTGGCGGGTTCCATGATGGTGGCCGCATCGCCAACAGGCCGGCTGATTACGGTCTGCTGCTGGGTGGTCATATTGTCAGGCGCCATGAGTTCGATGTCTTCCAGGATGATCTGGTCGGTCGCGTTCGAGTCGGGAGAGGACGCGAGGGTCTTTTGCAGGCCCGCGGCCGAAAGAATGCCCGACTGTCCTGGCTTCCTGGTGCCGGCGGCGGGAATGATGATGGTAGGTTCTGTTCCCTTATCCGTTTTCAGCGCGGCGACATCGTCACGGCGGAACTTCATTGTTCCTGCCGACCGGAACGCGCGCAGGTCGCCCCGTGCGACCAGATTCTGCAACTCGCCCTCGGGGATGTTCAACAACTCCATCGCTTCACGAGCATCAATCAGTTCGCTGTTCGCCATGCCTTTTTCGCTCCTTAGCAGTTCCTTTGCCCGCGGCTCAGTGCCGCGTTCCCCAAGTTCTAGCGAATCTATCTGTTTTTCGCTGCGTTCTGCTCGTAGATGGCCTTGACGTCAAAGTAGTTCATGCCCTTGTACTCCACATCTTTCGAACCCGCAGTGTCCTCGATCTCCACATCGTAACTGAAGTTTCGCGCGCCGACCAGCCTAAATTCGCCCAATCCGCGCGTCCGATAGACGCACATTGTCTTCTTCTCGGTATCAACCAGCATGACGCGGTCGTCGCCCGCGGCCGAGACGCAGAGGATGCCGTGCGTCTCCCAACCCCCACCCGCCGCCTGCGCCGTACGACCGGGCAGGAAGACGTAGAGGCACATTAGAAGGGCCACCAGGCCCAACAGAAGAACGTTCTGGAACCAGAGGCTCTGTTTCTCTTCCATGGTCAACGCTCCTCGGGCGCTCAGCGCACTTTCCGGGCATCAGCGGCGGCCTTCTGTTGGCCCTTGGCGTAGGCTTCCGCTGTCTTCTTGTCGAACCCATTGTTTCCTTCAGGCGGCTTGATCACGCTGCGGCCGTCTTCCGAGCGAACGGGCTCGCTGGCATCCAGAATCCCCATGTCGCTGTCGAACACGCGAGCGCTTACCAAGCGGATCTTCTCGTTGCGGAAGGCGTATACGCAGACCACCCGTTTGGTGGTGTCCACCAGGTAGATTTTCGGGTCGGAATTGGATCCCGAACCATTGGAGTCCAAGGTCAGGGCAAGGAGTCCCGGCGCAGCACCTAACTGGTTTCCATAGGCCGAGCGGACCAGGTAATCCCCGCCGCCGCCCCAGGGTATCTTGGATAAGAGGAGCCCAACCATCACCACGCAAAGCACCATCAGAACGACGCGCAAACGGCGTGTCCAAGCCAACGGTACTGCGTTGCTCGGCTTCGACATGGTTTTCTCCTCAGTCCTTGGCCCGCCATCCCGCCCGACCGGTCGGAGAGGCGCCCCACTCACTCGGACGGCCTAGACCCGACTCCTGTGACAGGAATCGGGCAACGAAAGACGCATTTGTATTCTGCCGCGCAATTGTATGGTGCTCAAACAGCTACGCAAGTTTTTTTTCTGACAAGCTTTGGGGTCGTCTGGGGTACGTCGCCGAGAAGAGTTTTTTTCGCTTTTCTTCCCTCTGAAGTGCTGCTAAACACGGGTGTGGCTGACGGTTTTGCATTCTGAGATAGGGAGGTGGTCATGCATCGCATTGGCGTGGTCTTGTCGCTGGTTGGGATCCTCTCGTGGGCCGCTTCGACCAGGGGCGCAGACGCCGGAGGCGAATGGCCCTGCTTCCGGGGACCGGCAGCCGATGGCATGTCCGCCGAGAAAGGCATCAACAAAGATTGGAAGGCGAGACCCCCCCAGGAGGTCTGGCGGTTGGCGCTTGCTGACCATGGCTACTCGGGTCCGTCGGTAGCGGAGGGCACGGTTTTTATCATCGACCGCAAGGACAACCAGGACGTGGTGCGTGCCCTGCGTCTTGTGGATGGGAAGGAGGTCTGGCAGTTCCCCTATCCGGAAGAGACCGGCGACGACTACGGCTTCGCCCGCGCAACGCCGGTCTACGATGGCGGCAGACTGTACACCTTGAGTGCAGGCGGGAAGGTTCATTGTCTGAATGCTGCCGATGGCACGCCGGTGTGGAATACACATCTCCAGCAGCAGATGGGTGGCAGGTTGCCCCAATGGCTTTACTCCATGTCGGTGCTCGTCGACGGCGAGCTGGTCGTGGTCTGCCCGGGCGCCTCCGAGGGCTCAGTGGTGGCGCTCAACAAGGCCGATGGCACGAAGGTCTGGTCGGGCGGCAGTGACATCGCGGGTTACTCCACGCCGATTTCCGCCAACCTCCAGAATGTCAAACAGTACGTCATCTTGGGCGGGACCGGCCTCTTTGGACTGGACGCCAGCTCGGGTAAGCAACTCTGGCAAGTGCCATGGAAGACTCAATACGACGTGAACGCAGCCACGCCGATCGTGTTGGGTCAGTCGGTCTTCATCTCCTCCAACTACGGGCGTGGATGTGCGATGGTCGACGTCGCCGCCGCCGGCGCCAAGATCCGTTGGGAGAACAAGGAGGTCCAGGCGCACTTTAACACCCCCATCCTTTTCCAGGGCAACATTTATGCGGCGTCCGATCCGAACAAACTGGTCTGCCTGGATCCTCAGACGGGCGCAGTCCGGTGGAAGCAGAAGGGGTTTGGCAAGGGCGGTCTGGTGGGCGTTGATGGGACCCTGATCGGAGTGGACGGCCTTACGGGCGAGACGATCATGGTTGCACTGGACCCGACGGCCTACAAGGAACTCGGGCGGATCTCGGTCCTGAACGGCGGAGATAAGAAGTACTGGACCGCGCCGATCGTCGCCGGAGGGAAGTTGGTCCTCCGCGACCTCTCTACGCTCGTCTGCCTGGATCTGAAGTAGGGCCGGTTAGCCGAAGATGCCCAGTCCCGCACCGTCGCTCTTGGTCTGCTGGGGCGGTTGGGTCTCGCCTTGCGCATCCCCGGCCGTTGCGGTGGCCTGCGGCGAAGGGGGCGTGGCCAACCTAGCCGTCTGCTCCGCCTGGTTCTCACTTGCGGACTCGGCCGCGGTCTCGAGATCGTCTTCCGGGCCGGCATCCACGTCGTCCAGATTGGGAGCCACATAACCTGGTTGCCGGGAGAGGGCTGTCTCAGACTGGTAGCACTTCAGTATGGCATCCTGCATCTCTCCCCGATATCGGCTGTTGATCGGATGGGCAATATCCGCGTGGAACTTCGATCGCCCGCGGGCATCGACGGGCCCTCGTCGCTCCTGTAGTCTGGCCCCACAGTGACCGCAGAATCTGGATTGCAGGAGGTTCTTTGCGCCGCAAGCCGTGCAGCGGTCCGTGATCTTGCGACTTGGCATGGCCACAAACAGTCCCGACGCGCCTTGGATGATCTTGATGTCTCGTACGACGAAGCAGTGGTCAAATGTGACACTGGCGAACGCGAGGAGTTTCTCGTCTCCGTGCGCCAATTTTACCTTCACGTCCGTGATTCGCATACAGACACCTTCCTTGGAGAAGAGACGCCCCGGAAGACACCTGTCAAGTGGTGCTCCCTTTCGTCTTCTTCTTTCGCACAGAAAAACACCTTTCAAGACGCAGGATCAAGAGGCGTGCGTTGCCGTCTCGATCACAATCAGTGAATCGCCCCATCGCCTTCGCAGTTCAGGCTCGAATCCTTCCAAGCGCATGTTCCGGTGCGGAATCACAAAGTGGACGGCTCCACTGCCTGACATCTGCCAACGACCAGGAAAAAGCTGTTCCAAGTGCTTCGCCAAGTCCCGCAAACGAGGCTCGACTTTCTGCGAAGCCGGAAGAAGGTTGTTAGCCAGAAGCCATTTACATTCTTTCTGGTTAACTAACTCCTGTATCCGCACTGTAATCTGTTCTTGGAGCTTTGTCAAGATCCTGTGTTGCTGGGTTTGAGTCCACGGATCTGCGTCAAGTGTTCGAAAAACGGATGGCGTAGGCACTCTGCAGGGGGGGATGATCAGCCAGATCCGGATGGGAGGAAGCCTGTTCAGTTCGGGCAATGGTTCGACCACTTCGCCGCGACCCCGGCAACGGCACCATCCGCCTTGAAGGAAGAATGCGACATCGCTGCCCAACTCGGCTGCGATCGGGGCCAAGCGTTCGATGGGCCACGCCAGGTGCCACAGGCGATTAAGGGCGACCAGCGTTGCCGCGGCGTCGGACGAACCACCTCCCATGCCGCCACCGGACGGGATGCGCTTCTGGACGTGCATTCGGGCGCCGGCGGTCACGTTCGCTGCGGCGGCCAGTCCCCGCGCGGCTCTACAGATCAGATTGGTATCATCGCAGGGCAAGGTCGGGTCAGAGGAGGTGAGTAGCAGGTTCTCGCAGGGTTCGATGGTCAACTCGTCCGCGAGTCCTACGCGGACCATAACGGTATCCACTTCGTGAAAGCCGTCGGGCCGCTTGCCTAGCACGAGCAAGTCCCAGTTGATCTTTGCATAGGCGGTGATTCTCATGTCGCGCTTTTCTCGCTTCGGAGCGTGCGGGATTCAACTGCAGAACGACTG
>CAYSBP010000002.1:4460-14115 GCA_964429255.1 uncultured Planctomycetia bacterium | reverse complement strand
GGCGACCGGGGCGCGTGGGCGGGAATGCGCGTCGAGCGCCTGAAGCCCGAGTTCACCCGCGCGTTGACGTCGGGAGTGGAATGTGAAAAATGAGTTTGACGGGCATTTGCGTTGCGGTACATTCTCCGCCTCTTCGGGGATGGAGTCGTATTCCTCCAGGGCTTGAAAGCGGTTAGACCCCCGTAAAGTCAAAGCCCGAGGGTAGATTCGTAGTCTCCAGGGAGTCGAAGGTCAGCACGGTTGGTCAGCGGGTCCGGTGATGTGATTGGGGGACCGGCCCGGGACGTAAACCTGTTGACCTTTGGCTCTCTGTGTTTTTTTGGGTGCGCCTCACTTTTCGGGCGCGTGAGAATCCTCGGTCCGGCATCCAGAAGGCCGGTCGGGTGGAGTGGTGGAGCGATGGAACTAGCTGTCTACAACGCGCAGGGCAAGGAAGTCGGCACGGTTGCGGTCGACGAGAAGGTCCTGGGTGAAAAGGTCCGGCGAAAGCTCCTGCATCAGGCGGTGGTCTATTACGAGGCCAATCGTCGAGTGGGCACGCACAAGACCAAGTCCAAGGCGGAGCGGCACGGATCGGGCGCGAAACCGTGGAAGCAGAAGCATACAGGTCGTGCGCGTGTGGGCATGAAGCGTAGTCCGCTGTGGCGCGGTGGTGGCAACATCTTTGGCCCGAGGCCACGCGAGTATCGCCAGGACATGCCGGTCCGCATGCGTCGCGAAGCCCTCAAATCGGCCCTCCTCAGCAAACTTATCGATCAGCAGGTGAAGGTTATCGATGTCTTGGAATCCGATGTCCCTAAGACCAAGACGTTCGCCTTGACCCTGAAGAAACTGGGACTGAACGGATCCTCCTGCCTGGCGGTCGCGATGGCCCCTTCGGAAAACCTGGTGAAGTCTGCGCGCAATATTGAAAAGTGTTACCTTATCTCCGCCCGCAACCTGAACGCCTATGAGGTCCTCAAACACAAACAACTGCTCGTCACGAAGGAAACGGTCGAGCGTTTGGCGGAGGTGGTGAAAGCATGAGCCGGAGGCGAGCGAGCAATCTCCTCAAGGATCCGTACTCGATCCTGCGGCGGCCGGTGCTGACCGAGAAGACGCATTCGGGTCTTCCTGCGGGGCAGGTGAGCGGCCACGAGGATCGTGCGCGATACACCTTTGAGGTGCACGTGAAGGCGACCAAGCCCGAGATCAAGCGGGCGATCGAGAAGGCGTTCGACGTCAAGGTGGTCTCGATCAGCACGATGATTGTGAAGCCGCGCAAGAAGAAATTCCGCGGGATGGGCGGTCGTGGTTCGGAGGGTTTGACGCGTCAGCGCAAGAAGGCTGTGGTGCGTCTGACCAAGAGTAGCAAGGTGATTGACCTGATTTAGCCCGTGAGGCAACCGTTTCGCGGGTGTGGACGGAATGGCATGGCGGAAGGCGCTCAGGGCGGTGATCTGGATGGCCGGACCATCGCCGGGCAGGTAAAGGGGGATTTGAGTTCCAAGGGCGGGGCGACGGCCGGAGAAGAGGCCGAGTCTGCCGTCCGCGAATGGCTGAGCTTGCTGGTGAAAGCGGGGGTCTTGGCGGTTCTCCTCTACCAGTTCGTCTTCCAGGTCTTCACGGTCAGGCAGGATTCGATGACGCCCAGCTATCGCGAAGGCGATGCCGTTCTGGTGGACAAGCTGACGTATCGCTTTTCGGAGCCCAAGAACGGTGACGTGGTGGTGTTCGAGCTGTGGACGCGAGAACCGAACGAGAAGTGTTGGGTTTACCGCGATTACATCAAGCGGGTGATTGCGGGGCCTGGTGACGAGGTACGGTTGGCGGATGGGAAGGTGTTTGTCAACGGCGAGGTGTTGTACGAGCCTTGGTTGAACGGTGCGGAAACGACTTGTGAGTCCGCCGAAGACACCTACGCGATTCCCTCGGGGCATTTGTTCGTGATGGGCGACAACCGGGCCGTTTCGCGGGACAGCCGGTTCATCAGAGGAAGAAGCGGGTTTGGGTTGGTCCCGTTGGCACGGGTCAAGGGTTTGGTTCGCTGGTGGATGTGGCGAGGTCCGGTGGAGGAGTAGGGCAATGGCGTTGCGATTCTACAGACCGACCACGGCGGGCCGTCGGGGTGCTTCGGTCATCGACTACAAGAAAGAGATCACGAAGTCCACGCCCGAAAAGTCGCTGATCGAGCGGATTCCGAACACGGGCGGCCGGAATGCGCATGGCCGTATCACCGCGCGGGCCATTACCAACTCCGGGAAGACTCGCCTTTACCGCAAGATCGACTTCAAACGGACGAAGGATGGAGTTCCGGCGAAGGTGGCGGGCATCGAGTACGATCCGAACCGGTCCTCCTTCATCGCGTTGCTGCACTACGTGGACGGCGAAAAGCGCTACATCCTTTGTCCGAACGGCCTGGCGGTCGGGACCACTGTGGTGAGCGGTGTGCAGGTCGAGCCGGACGTTGGCAACGCGATGCCGCTTCGTGGCATGCCGCTGGGTACGATCATTCATAACGTCGAGTTGCATCCCGGTTCGGGCGGTCAGTTGATTCGTTCGGCGGGTTCCGAGGGGCGGTTGATGGCGAAGGAAGGCAAGGAAGCGCACATCCTTCTGCCTTCGGGCGAAATGCGCAAGGTCCCGTTGGATTGCCGCGGGACCGTCGGGCAGGTGGGCAATCTGGACCACGGGAAGGTCCAGTGGGGTAAGGCGGGCCGGGCCATTTACGCGCTGCACAAGCGGCCGACGACGCGCGGCATTGCCAAGAATCCCGTGGATCATCCCATGGGTGGCGGTTCGGCCAAGGGCAAGGGCCACATTCCGCAATCGCCGTCCAGCGTGTTGGCCAAGGGTGGCAAGACCCGAAAGCCGAAGTCGCGGACCAATCGCCAGATCATCCGCCGTCGCAAAGGCGCGGCCGTGCAGGTGGTGTAACGGTTTCGGCGCGAAGTTCGTGCCGAGGGAAGAAGGAGTAGCCAGGCAGCCATGTCTCGGTCAATGAAGAAGGGTCCCTTCGTGGATCCCAAGCTGCTGAAGAAGGTGACGCGCCAGAAGGAACAGGGCGGTCGCGAAGCCATCAAGACGTGGGCGCGGGCGTGCGTGGTGGTTCCGGAGTTTGTGGGCCACACGTTCCTGGTTCACAACGGCAAGATGCATGTGCGCGTCTATGCCTCCGAGGAAATGGTCGGTCACAAGCTGGGTGAGTTTGCCCCGACCCGGATTTTCCGGTCGCACGGCGGTGCTGGAAGCAAGGCGGCGGCGGCGGCGGCGGCGCCTGCGGCGCCGGCCAAGAAGTAAGACGATTGAACGCATGCGGTGCGGAGCATAGATCATGTCGAACGTGTGGAAGGGCAAGGTGGTCAGTCCGGCCCGGTTGGAGCGGAAGGGCGGAAGCGGGACGCGCAAACGCGTGTATCCGGCGGGGCAGTACGGCGCGTCGCTGCGCAACATCCGCATGGCTCCCAATAAGATGCGTTTGGTGGTGAACCAGATCCGGGGCGAGCCTGTGGAGCGCGCGCGTGAGATCCTGCGCTTCTCGCGCAAACGTGCGGCCTATTTCGTTGACCGCGTGTTGTTGAGTGCGCTGGGCAATGCCGACTCCCGAACCGAAGGCCGAATTGGTGCGGATGAACTGGTCGTTCGCGATGCTTACTGCGACGAGGGCACGCGGCTGAAACGCTTTAAGTCGGGTCCCATGGGACGCGCGCGGCCGATCATCAAGCGGATGTGTCATCTGACCGTGGTGCTGGGCGAGCCTGAGACGGGTGGCAACGGCGAAGAGAAGAAGTCCGGGAAGTCCGCCAAGGCTGGCAAGGAATAGGCGGCAAGGAGAACACGCGTGGGTCAGAAGTGTCATCCCTACGGTTTTCGGGTCGGCATCACCCGTCCTTGGGTATCCAGGTGGTACGCTCGCAAGCAGGACTATGGCCGTTACCTGGTCGAGGACCAGAAGATCAAGAAGTTTGTGAAGTCGCGGCTTCCGCAGGCCGGCATTTCGCGGATCGAAATCGAGCGGGGCGGGGATGAGACCAACATCTTCGTCTTTACCTCCCGTCCGGGCGTGGTGATCGGCAAGAAGGGCGCGGAGATCGAGAAGCTGCGCGAGGAGTTGAACAAGTTTTCGCCGGGTGGCGGAAACAAGAAGATTCAGGTGAACATCCGCGAGATCGCGAAGCCCGAACTGGACGCGCAGCTGGTGGCGGAAGGGGTGGGCGAGCAGATTTTGAAGCGTACGTCGTTCCGCCGCGCGATGAAGAAAGCGGTCGAAACAACGATGGGGCAGGGCGCACGCGGTGTGAAGATCGTTTGTGCCGGTCGTCTGGGCGGCGCGGAAATCGCGCGCACGGAGAAGCACATGGTGGGTAGTCTTCCGTTGCACACGCTGACTGCTGACGTGGATTACGGTTTCGCCGAGGCCCATACGGCCTATGGCATCATCGGCGTGAAGGTGTGGATCTATAAGGGAAAGATCGTGAAGGAGGCGCCGCATGTCCTTGATGCCTAAGCGGGTCAAGTACCGCAAATCCATGCGGGGGCGGATCCGTGGTCAGGCCACGCGCGGCAACTACGTGGCTTTTGGCGACTACGGTGTCATGTCGCTCGACCCGGGGTGGGTCTCCGCGCAGCAGTTGGAGGCGGCCCGCGTGGTCCTGTCGCGTGCGCTTGGTGCCCAAGGCCGGTACTGGTGCCGGGTTTTCCCGCATAAGTCGATTACGAAGAAGGCGGCGGAAACGCGCATGGGCAGCGGCAAAGGCGCCGTGGAATTCTGGGCCGTGGTGGTCAAACCGGGTACGGTGCTTTTCGAGGTGGCGGGTGTGCCTGAGGTCATTGCGCGCGAAATCTTCCGAAAACAGTCTGCGAAGCTTCCGGTCAAGGTGAAGTTCATAGCTCGTCGTGCGGGTGTGTAAGTTTTTCGTAGCGTTTGGGAAGGGACGGCGGCGATGGCAAAGGTCAAAGCGAAGGATTTACGCGAGAAGACGGACCAGGAACTCCTGGACCAGTTCGCGGGGGAGAAGAAACGCCTTTTCGATGCGACGGTGCGCGGCGCCGGCGGTGAATCGATCAAGCCGCACGAGAAGCGCGAAGGAAAGCGGTTGATGGCGCGGATCCAGACGGTGCTCCGCGAGCGTTCTCTGCGTAAACAGTTGGGTGCGCGCGTGTCCGTGCTGGAGCCAAAGGCCGGGGGCTGTTCGCCGGCGGTGGCGCGACTGGTCAGGCGTGCGGCGGACGCGCGTCGTCCACGGTTGCGCCGTTCCCGAAGGCCGAGCGAGCTTTCGGCGGCCGACCGCGCCGCGTTGCGCCTGGCCGAAACGCGCCGGGTCAGTCAAGGACTGCAGCGGACCGATCCGGGTGAGACCAAGTAAGCGAGAGGAGTTCTCCTTTTCAGGGGAGTGGGCATCCGAATGGCTACCGAAATCGCGGCTGCGGCCGCGCAGACCAGAACGTCGGCGAAGACGCTGATTGGCATGGTTGTCAGCGACAAGCGCGACAAGACGATTACCGTCGAGGTGCGGCGTATCGTCAAGCATGCGCGGTATGGCAAGTACCTTAACCGATCCACGCTATATCACGCCCATGACGGGAAGGACGAGGCCAGGGCGGGTGACCGGGTTGAAATCCAGGCCTGTCGGCCGATCTCCAAACAGAAGCGCTGGACCTTGGTCCGCATTGTCGAGAAGGCGACCATGGTGGATGTGCGGTTGAAGGACGTCGAGATTCCGGTTCCCGAGCGCAAGCCTGCGCCGAGCAAGTCTGAGGCTGGCGCGGGTGCCGAGACGAGGGCGGAAGGCGGCGTGGATGGGAACGCGTAGCGTGGTGTTTGTGGAGGCGCGACGATGCGACGCGCCTGACCGTTGGGCCTTGGTCGTTCAGGAAACAGAAGCATGATACAGCAGGAAACCATGGTTGTGGTCGCCGACAACAGTGGCGCGCGAACGGCACAGTGTATCAAGGTGCTGGGTGGTACGCGGCGTCACTATGCGTCGATTGGCGACATCATTGTCTGCGCGGTCAAGAAGGTTCAGCCCGGCAGCGAATTCATGACCACCAATAAGAAGGACAAGAAGAAGCTGGTGGTACGAGCCGTTGTTGTGCGGGTCAAGAAGCCCGTTCGTCGTTCGGACGGTTCCTGGGTTCGTTTCGACAGCAATGCGGTTGTGCTGATCAACACGGAGACCGGTGAGCCGCGCGGCACGCGCATTTTTGGCCCCGTTGCGCGCGAGTTGCGAAGCAAAGGGTTCATGAAGATTGTGTCTCTGGCAGCCGAGGTGGTGTGAGATGATCAAGACCCAGATCTGCAAAGGCGACAAGGTGGTGATCATCCGCGGCGAGGGCAAGCTGCAGGAAGAGAAAAATGGCGAGCCCAAAGTCTGCACCGTGCTGAAAGTGGACCGTATCAAGGGCCGCGTGTGGTTGGAGATGGCGCGTCCGAAGGCCCGCAAAGGCGATCGGGAGATGCCGCTGAGGGGCGTTGAGGTCTGGAAGACGGTGCGCTACGACGCCAAGAGTGGGGAAGCCGGCGGATTGAAGATCGTGCGTCGCCCCGTCCATGTGTCCAATGTGAAGGTTGTCGAAAAAGGGCCGCGCCGCGAGTTCGCCCGTTAGGCGGGCGGTTCGGCAGATGAATCGGGCAAGAAGAGAAACGTAAAGCCATGGCCGAGGAAGCGAAGAATCCCACGTCCGCGCCGCAGGGTGCCACCCCCAAGGGTGAGGGCAACAAGGATGGGGAGAAGGCCGGCGCTGAAGTGCGCAAGGTCCCTCCACCGCGTCTGCGCGTGAAGTACGAGCAGGAGGTGCGCAAGCAGCTCATGGAGCGCCTCAATCTCAAGAACGTGATGGCTGTGCCGAAACTCATGAAGATCTGTCTGAACTGTGGATTCGGCAAAGCGACCGCCGAGAACAACCCGAAGATGATGGAGCAGTGTCTTGGCGATCTGACGGCCATCACGGGCCAGAAGGCCGTCGTTACGGTGGCCAAGACATCGATCTCGAACTTCAAGCTCCGTGAGGGCATGAAGGTGGGTTGCCGGGTGACGTTGCGCGGCACGCAGATGTACGAGTTTTTTGATCGCCTGGTGAATGTGGCGATCCCTCGTATCCGCGACTTCCGCGGGTTGTCTCCGCGTTCTTTTGACGGTCGCGGGAACTACTCGATGGGGTTGCAGGAACAGACGGTTTTCCCCGAGGTTGAAGCGGACAAGACCGAAGCGATCCACGGGATGGACATCACGGTCTGCACGTCCGCGCGCAGCGATGCTGCGGCGCTGGAGTTGCTTAAGGCCCTTGGGATGCCTTTCAGGGAACGGTAAAAGGAGCAGCGCGATCCATGGCCAGCATTCGCTGGAAGTACAAGGCGGCGCAAAAGCCGAAGTTTTCAACCCGGGCGAAAAGCCGCTGCCAGTTGTGCGGCCGGGCGCGTTCCTACTACCGGAAGTTTAAGATCTGTCGGTTGTGTTTCCGGAAGCTGGCGCATTCGGGCGAGATTCCGGGATTGATGAAGTCGAGTTGGTAGAGGCGCGCGGAATGGGTCCGCGCCATTAAGGAAGAGGCCGCATGCCAGTTACTGACCCCATCGCCGACATGCTGACGAGGATTCGCAATGCGATCCACCGTCAGAAGGATGAAGTTCGCGTGCGCAGCTCCAAGATGGTGCTTTCTGTTGCCGAGACATTGAAGGCGGAAGGCTTCATCGGGAGCTTCGAGATCGTGAAGGACGAGGAGTGTCCGGCGCAGAACGATGTTCTGATCCGGATCAAGTACGGACCGCGCGGCGAGTCGATCATTACCCGGATGGTTCGTGTCAGTAAGCCGGGATGCCGTGTGTACGCCAAGGTGGATGAGTTGAAGCCGGTCCTTCGTGGATTGGGTATCCAGATTCTTTCCACCCCGAAGGGCATCATGTCGGATCGCGCCGCGCGCGCCAGCAAGGTAGGCGGCGAAGTCCTTTGTCGCGTTGAGTGAACGTGCTGGTCAGGCCGAAGGGCGGTCTGACGGCAAGAACCGAAGCAGAGCGAGAAAGTCATGTCCCGCATCGGCAAGAAACCGGTTCCCATCCCCACGGAAGTGCAGGTCACCGTCTCCGACAGCCTCGTTTCCATCAAGGGGCCCAAGGGGACGCTTCAGTTGCGTTTGACCGGCGCTATCCATGCGGACGTTGATGGGGATCGCAAGGAAGTCCGACTCTCGTGTGCCACCGACCTTCGTGGTGATCGGGCCAAGCATGGCCTTTATCGCGCGCTGGTGGCCAACATGATGGTTGGTGTTACGAAGGGCTACGAGAAACGGTTGCAGATTCAGGGCGTCGGTTATCGCGCCTTGTTGGCGGGCAAGCGCCTCCAGCTCTTCGTCGGCTACAACACCAAGGTTCCTGATCTGTTTTCGATTCCAGACGGTGTCACGATTACCTGTCCCAAACAGACGGAGATCGTCATTGTTGGAATCGACAAGCAGTTGGTGGGGCAGGTGGCCGCCGAGATCCGTTCCATCCGACCGCCCGATGTTTATCAGGGCAAGGGGATCCGGTACATGGGCGAACAGGTTCGCAAGCTCCCCGGAAAGACTGTGGGCGCGACGGGTGCCAAGTAGGCCGGGAGCGGCTGAGGAGTTTTGACGATGGGCAAGCAGACACGAGAAGAACAGCGGATGCGCAGGAAGGTCCGCGTCCGCAAGAGCATTCACGGTACGGAAAGCTGCCCCCGCCTGGGCGTCTTCCGCAGCGCAAAACACATTCACGTCCAGGTGATTGACGACCTCAGCGGTCGCACGCTGGCTTCGGCTTCTTCGCTGTGCAAGGAACTGCGCGATCAGGTCAAGAGCGGCGCCAACAAGCTGGCCGCGCGTGCGGTGGGCAAGTTGATCGGGCAGCGGGCCAAGGCCAAGGGGATCACGCGCGTGGTCTTCGATCGTGGCGGTTACCTGTACCATGGACGCATCAAGGAACTGGCCGACGGCGCCCGCGAAGCGGGGCTCCAGTTCTAACGACAGGGAGGTGCGGGTTTGAGCGGTGAACGTATTGACCCCACGGGGTTGAACCTCGAGGAGCGCATTATCGACATCTGGCGTTGTGCCGCCGTCGTCAAGGGTGGCCGCCGGTTCTCGTTTGCCTCCATGGTGGTTGTAGGCAACGGACTGGGCGTGGTGGGCCTGGGTTACGGCAAGGCCCGCGAAGTGCCGCAGGCCATTGAGAAAGCGGTCAAGGATGCGCGGAAGAATCTGGTCCGCGTGCCCGTGTACGGAACGACCATTCCGCACGAGGTTCGGGGCAAGTTCTCGTCGGCTTTGGTGCAAATGATCCCCGCGCTTCCCGGTACCGGCGTCATCGCCGGTCAGGTGGCCCGGTCGATCTTGGAGTGCGTCGGCATTCACGACGTCCTCACCAAGTCGGTGGGTGGGACCAACAATCCCAAGAACCTGGCCAAAGCCACGCTCGAAGGACTCTTGATGCTGCGCAGTCGCGATGACGTGGCGCGGATGCGCGGTGTGGAGATCCCGGAGGATCCGTTACTGGCCCAGAGTCTGAAGGCGCAGCCGCCCAAACGGCACGAATGGGAAGAGCGCAGTGCGCGTCCCGAGCGTGGCGGCGGAGATCGCCGGCGTGGTCCCGCACCGGGGCGCGGGCGCGGACCAGGGGCGGGCGGCGGACCAGGGGCGGGCGGCAGACCAGGGGCGGGCGGCG
>CAYSBP010000002.1:0-4360 GCA_964429255.1 uncultured Planctomycetia bacterium | reverse complement strand
GACCAGGGGCGGGCGGCGGACCAGGGGCGGGCGGCAGACCAGGGGCGGGCGGCGAAGGTGCAAAGGAATCCGAGGGTGGCGCGGGCTCGGTAGCGGCGCCGGCGCCGGCCGGGGCGCCTGTCAAACCTCAAGGCAAGCAGGATTAGGGTTCCGTAACGGGGCCCGTGTAGTGGGAGGTCTTTCAAGACATGCAGCTTCACGATGTTCGCACGGCGTCCCTCTGCAAGAAGCGTCGCGTTCGTGTCGGTCGTGGCGTGGGTAGCGGTATAGGCAAGACTTGCGGTCGCGGTCGCGAAGGTGCCACGTCCCGCTCTGGTTGGGCTATGAAGGCGACGTACGAAGGTGGCCAGATGCCGCTCTTCCGCCGCTTGCCCAAGCGCGGGTTCACCAATGGTCCTTTCCGCGTATCCTACGCCGAGATTAATGTGGAGGAGCTATCCTCCTTCCCGGCCCAGGCAAAGGTCGGCCCGGAGGAGTTGCGCAAAGCCGGCTTGTTGCGTGGAAATGCGAAACTTCCGGTTAAGGTGCTGGGCGAAGGCGAATTGACGGTGGCGTTGACGGTTGTTGCGGATAAGTTCTCCGCTTCCGCCAGGGAGAAGATCGAGAAGGCCGGTGGCAAGGTCGAGTGGCTTGGCGGCGCCCCGGATAAGAAGGCGCCGAACTTCGTCAGGATAAAGAAGCTGAAGGACCGTCAGGCGGCCATTAGTACGGCCAAGGAAGAGGCGTCCAAGGCGGTCCAGAAGGCTCCGGCGAAGGGCGATTCCAAGAGCAAGCCTCAGGCCAAGGCGTCCAAGGCGCCTGGCGGCGGAGATAAGAAGAAGGATGTAAAGGACGGCGGAAAGAAGTAGGTGTTCGGCGACGGCGTCTGACAAGGGGCGTCCATGTTCTCGGCTTTTGTAAACATCGCGAAGATTCCGGATCTGCGGCGCAAGGTACTTATCACCTTGGGCTTGCTGGCCGTGTGCCGCATCGGCGTATTCATTCCGCTCCCTGGCGTGAACCTCGAAGCCATCCGCGCGATGATCGAGCAGTCTCAGGACAGCGCCGTCGGACAGCTTTTCGGAATGCTGGACATGTTTTCCGGCGGCGGTCTGATGAAGGCCTCGATTTTCGCGCTGGGCATCATGCCGTACATTTCCGCGTCGATTATCTTCCAACTGCTCAGTTCGCTGGTTCCGGCGCTTCAGAAGGTGGCCAAGGAAGGCGAGAGCGGCCGGCGCAAGATCACCCAGTGGACGCGTTATTCTACGATCGGCTTGTGCATGGTGCAGGCGATGGTTGTCTGTTCGTGGTTGCAGGGTGATGGTGCGGTGGTGGGCAACCAGAAACTGGTCTTGACCGGCGGTCCCTGGTTCGTTCTGCAGGCCATGATCATCCTCACGACGGGAACGGCTTTCCTGATGTGGCTGGGCGAGCAGATTGACGAGTTCGGCATCGGCAGTGGCATGTCGATGATCATCATGATCGGCATTACTTCGCGGATTCCCAACGCCATCGAGGAGGTGGCTCGGCAGTTCGATCCGGCCATCGACGCTTCGTCCTCTTCGGCGATTGGTCCTGGCGAGCTGTTCATTCTTTTCGTCCTCTTCATCACGATGGTGACCAGCGTGGTGTTCATCACCGAGGCGACGCGTCGGATCCCGATGCAGACCCCCAAACGCTCGCGCGTGGGTTTCCGCCAGCAGCATTACCTGCCGCTCAAACTGAACGCCTCGGGCGTCATCGCGATCATCTTTGCCCAGGCCTTGATGATGCTGCCCAGTTTCCTGCAGATGGTGCCGATTCGCTGGGTGCAGGATCTGGCGGCCTTCCTCTCCACGGATTCTTTCCTGTACATGGCGATCTATCTGTTGTTGATCATCTTCTTCTCGTACTTCTACACGGCGGTCGTCTTCGATCCAAAGGAGCATGCGGAGAACTTCAAACAGTACGGCATCTTCATCCCGGGCATCCGTCCCGGTAATGACACGCGCGAGTACCTCGAACGGGTCATCACACGCATCACCTTTGCGGGCGCCATCTTTATTGCGATCATTGCTATCATGCCGCAGGTGATCCAGCACCAGTTGAAGGTGGGCTGGACGGTTTCGGACTTTTTCGGCGGAACCGGTCTTCTGATTGTGGTCGGTGTGGCGTTGGACGTCCTGAATCGGATCGAGTCGCACCTGTTGATGGAGAAGTACGATGGTTTCTTGCGGGGCGGCGGCCGGATTCGCGGTCGGCGCGGTTAACGCCGCGCGCCTCCGTCGGGTTCCCGAGCCCACCCGCTTTCGATCAAGAAAACGGAGGGGCGAGTCATGGGCCGTCGCATCATCCTGTTGGGACCCCCTGGAGCGGGCAAGGGCACACAAGCCAAACAGCTCGCCGAGGTGGCTGGTTTCCTCCATCTTTCCACCGGCGATCTGTTGCGCAGTGCGGTTGCGCGCGGTACGCCGTTGGGTCAGGTGGCCGAACCGATCATGAAGTCCGGCGGACTGGTGCCGGATGACCTTGTGATCGGCCTGCTCAAGGAAGCGCTTGAAGGAGCCGCCGGGAAGGTTCAGGCCGGCGTCGTCTTCGATGGATTCCCCCGAACGACGGTGCAGGCCGACGCGCTCGGCTGCATGCTGACCGCCCGCAGCGAGGCCATCGACTGCGTGGTCCTGATCAATACGGCTGACGATGTGATCGTGGACCGCGTCTCGGCACGTCGCAGTTGCTCGAATGCGCAATGCGGCGCGGTGTACAACCTGGTCAGCAAGCCTCCGCGTGTCGAGGGCAAGTGCGATCTATGCGGAAGCTCGGTCGTGCTGCGCTCGGACGATCGACCGGAGACGGTTCGCGCTCGTCAGCAGAAGTATTGGCAGAACACGGCTCCGTTGATCGACTACTACAAACAGCGCGGCCTGCTGTCGGAAGTCCCGGGTAACGGGACGATCGACGAAGTCACGAAGGGCGTACGCGCAGCGGTCGGCGTCGGGTGCGGTTGCTGTTGTTCGAGCGCGGAGCCCACGCCGGAACCGGTCGCGAAGCCGAACGTGAGTGTGGCCAAGGCGGTGGCGTCTCCGGTGGCCAAGGCGGCCGCTCCGTCGAAGGCCAGGCCTGCCAAGGCCAAGTCCAGCGTTGCTAAACGCGCGAAGAAGAGCCAACCCAAGGCGGCGAAACGCGTGAAGGCGAAGAAGCCGGTCCGCAAGGTGAAGACGAAGAAGGCTTCAAAGAAGCCGGTCCGCAAGCTGAAGACGAAGAAGGTTTCGAAGAAGCTGATCCGCAAGCTGAAGGCGAAGAAGGCTTCGAAGAAGCCGGTTCGCAAGGCCAAGGCGGCGAAGAAGAAGCACCGCTAACCGGCCGGTTCTTCGGACCTCACAGGGACAGCTGCCATCCGTGTTCATGGAAGGGCATCTGTCCATTTTTTTGCGTCCTATTTTTCCAACGGCTGAAAGGTGCGTGGACGTGGGCCGGGTGATCCTTAAATCCGAACGTCAGATTGAGCTGATACGGGATGCGTGCAAGGTCGTATCGGAGTGTCTGCATATCGCTCGCGATCTCATCAAGCCAGGCAACACGACCCTGCAGATCGAACAGGCGATCGCTGAGAACATCAAGCGCCATGGCGGCGAATCGCCCTTTCTGGGCTACGAACTCCCGGGGAAGGTCCCGTTTCCGGGCTGGGTGTGCTCTTCGGTCAACAGTGTGGTGGTCCATGGTGTCCCCGACGAGACGCCGCTGCGGGAAGGCGATCTGGTATCCATCGACTGCGGCGTTCGGTTGAACGGCTATATTGGTGATTCGGCGTGGACGTTTGTGGTGGGGAGGCCCGATGCGGAAGGCGAGCGGTTGTTGAAGGCCGGCCAGGACGCATTGTGGGCGGGAATCGCAGCGGCCAAGCCGCGCGGGAAGGTCGCCGCCATCTCGAAAGCCGTGCAGACGCTGGTCGAGGGGCGGGGCTTTTCTGTGGTGCGAGACTATGTGGGCCATGGCGTGGGGCAATCGCTGCATGAGGAGCCCCAGGTGCCCAACTATGTCAAGGCAGGCGCCCTGCTTCCGCTGGTGGGTGACGTGCTGAAGCCGGGAACGGTGATCGCGATCGAGCCGATGGTGAACGAAGGGACCTATGAAGTGGATGGTCCCGAAGGGGATTGGCCTGTCTACACGGCCGATCGGAAACGCTCGGTACATTTCGAGCACACCATCGCCGTCCTGGCGGACCGTGTCGAAATCCTCTCCCTCCCATCCGCCGTGCAGACGTTCTGAACGCAAGGTTCATGGTGTTGGCGGCTTCATGCCGTTGAGGGACACGTGCCCGCGCTGTCTTCTCCGCGGGCTTGGTGCCTAGCCTGGATTATTCACGCTCAGAGGGATGGGCGTTGCAGACTGCCGGCGC
>CAYSBP010000001.1:35678-54699 GCA_964429255.1 uncultured Planctomycetia bacterium | reverse complement strand
GCCCCGGAGTTTATCGTCTGGGGTGTAGGGAAAGGAGCACTGACGCGCAGCATGGCTATTGGGCTTGGAGTTGATATCGGGGCAGAGTTCATCAAAGCCGTCCAGATCAGGCTGTCCGGAAACGACATTACCGTCACGGCCGCGATGAAGATCCCTCGTGGAAGCATCGCGAAAGGGACCGCAGACGATCAGGAGTCGAAGGGGCAGGAAGCCGTTCCCGCGACCCTGGGCAAGGAACTCGCTCGCGCAGGCATGCGCCGGACCGGCTGCCTTGGCCTCACCGGACGCGATATCGTCCTGAAGTATCTGACCACGCCGCCCATGTCGCCGCAGAAGCTCCGCATGTTTATCGACATGCAGATCTCCGACCGCGTGATTCCAGGCAAGAAAGACGAGAGTTCGCAGGGCGTTACTTACGATTTCCGCATCCTCAACGTGCCGACCGGCCTCAAGGGCGACATGGTGATCATGGCGGCGGCGGCCAAGAACGAAAGCCTGACCGGCATTCTGGCCTCCTGCAAGGCCGCGGGTTTCTCGGCGCGCCGGCTTACGCCGTCGGCCTTCGGCCTCGCGCGCGCCTATGTGATGACCCAGGATATCCCGCCCAAGGAGACGATGGCGGTGGTGGAGGTAGGGCACGCCGGCCTGGAACTCGTGCTGGTCAGTCAGGATACCATCTACTTCGCGCGCAACGGTCCGGGCGGCAGCCGGCGTTTCGACGCCGGGCTGACCAAGGCCTTCAAGTGGACGGGCGACCGGTTGCGCGAGCAGAAGCACAACCGCGTGCATCTGGTGGCCGACGAAACGACACTGCGCGGACCGGACGAAAAGGAAATGCAGGACGCGCTGCGGGATGGTGCGGATGCGATCGCCAATGGCATCCGCGGCGCGGTTACCTTCTGTCGCACGCAGGCCAAGCTGCCGCGTCTCGACTACTTTCGCGCGCTGCTCTGCGGCGGCGGTGCGCGCCTGAAGGGCCTGGACGCGTACCTGGAGGCCAAGACGCAGCGCACGGTCCAGCTCATGAAACTGAGCGAGCGCGTCAGCTTCGCGGACAGCCAGGTCGCGCGCGTTTTCGAGGGCGAAGTGCCCGACATGATGGTGCCGCTCGGACTGGCACTCATCGACGCAGATCCCAAGTGTTTCCACCTCGAGCTGACGCCGGCCCAGGTAAAGGCCAAGCGCGTCTTCTGGGGGCGGACGGTCTACGCGGCGGCGGCCGGCGTCGTCTTCCTCGGCTCGCTGGCCATCCCTTACAGCAACGCGCAAAAATCGCTGGTGATGGCGGAGGAGAAGCATGCCGAACTGACCGGCAAGGTAACGAAGGCCGAGGAACTGAAGAAGGACTTCCAGGCGCGTGTCGAGGAGAAACGGAAACTTTCGCTCAAGCGCGAGTACTACGCGCGCCAGGCCCGGTTGGGCCCCGCCTATCTAGCCTTGTGGGACCGGCTGCGCACGCAGGCACCCAAAGGCATCATGTTCACGCAGCTCAGCAGCAAGGGTCAGAGCGTCGACGCGGCCCTCAACGAATCGGTGCGCGAAATCGTGGTGCAGGGGTACTACGATCCCGTCGAGCTACCCAAATTCGAACGCACGCTGCAGCAGTTCTTCGACAAGCTCAAGGGGATCCCGGGGATCGAGGGCGTTCCGAAGCTGAATCCGGCCTTCTCGGACACGGACATGAAGAAGCCGGTGGGATGTAAGGGTTTCGAGTTTGAGGTCCAGTTGGCCTCTTCCCAGAAACCGGTCCTCGCGCCACCGCTGGAGACCCCCGAAGCGCCGGCGCCAGGCAAGCCCGCGGACACCACGGCGGGCACCAAACAAAAGCAGGGGTAGCCGTATGTTCAAAGATGAGAAAAAGATCCTGGCCGTCGCCGGCATCGTGGTGGTCGCATGGATCGCGCTTTACGTTTTCATGGTCAAGCCCAAATGGAAACAACGAGACGACGCGGCAAACGAAGCCGATATGAAGCTCAAGCAACTCGCCAAACTAACGGATGGTTCGCCCAAGACATGGGACATCACCAAGGCCAACGATGCGCTGAAGAACGAAGCCACCGCGCTCCAGGTCATGCTCACCGAACTCAAAACCCTCGAGGCCGGCGATCTGGGGGATTACGACACTCGCAAGAATACAGGCGACCCCGCGACCTACTTCTCGCGACTTCGTAAGGAGCTGATTGAAAAGATCGCGGAGAGCCCACGGGTCCTCCTGGCACCGGCCATCGAGAATGACCTGGGCTTCCGCGACAAGGCCAATTCCGATCCGATGCCGCTGAACCTGACCCGGCTGCATGTGCTCCTCCGATTCTTCGCCGCCGCCAAGGCGGCCGGAGTCCGGGAGGTGGTGGCGATCCAGTATCCTGAACCGGCCGCCATGCCGCGACCTGCGGAATTGGAGATCGAGAGCCTGGTCCAGGTCCCCATCGCCGTACAAATCCGCCTGCCCGAGGCATCGCTGGGCGCGCTGCTGTATGAACTCGAACCCAACCCGAAAGCCGGCCAGGCGGACCGCTACTTCTGCATCCGCGCCATGCAGGCCAGCGTGAAGGACAACAAGACCGGCCTGCTGGACGCCGCGATCAATGTAGGCGCGCTCTACACCCAGACCCAGATGAGGGATCAGGGCGTGACGGTCAAGGAAGAACGGCCCTCGCTGGGGACGTTCGGCAGAACCTTCGGTGGTGATTCGACCCGCTACTGAGTACGAGGACGACGGGATGAAACGGTTCGCGCAGGAGCAATTCGGGAAGTTCCTTCTGGCGGTCGCCCTCATCTGGGTTGGCGCCACGTACGCCTTCTTCCCCGCCCGCCCCACGAGTTTCCCCGACGAGTCGCAGTACGCCGACTATCAGCAGCGGGTGCGTGTCGAGTACGCGCAGGGCGAACTGGCACCGGCCGAGATCTTCTTTCCGTCCGGCCAGGCCAGCGACTACCGACACGAACCGCTGGAAAAATGGGTCCGCAAGAAAGAGCCCGAGATCGTCTTCACCGGCGTCGAGCTGCCCGAGGTAACCCGCGCCCGCCTGCAACGCGCCCCGCAGTTGCTCCCCGACCCCGGCCCGTCGTTGAAGGGAGCGGACAAACTCAAACGCTGGGGCGAAGAACTGCCGTCGCTGAAGCTGCCGACGCCGGCCACCCAGGGCAAGACACCCGCCAGAGGGCGGCTCTGACCGGACGTAGCAGAATGCAGCATGGACCTCGCGGAAACCGTCTCACCTGCAGGGGAGACTCATGCGTTCAGATGAATGGCCGTGCCGACAAACTACGCTCACCGTTTCCGCCGCCCTTCGCGGTGCGGTTCGGCTGTCGGCGTGGGGCGTCCTGATCCTCTGTTGTTGCCTACACCGGGGAGCCGCTGCCCAGAACGCGGAAATCGATCTGGCCGAGGACATCACGTTCGAGATCCGCCCCTGGACGGTCGTCGTCGACAAGGACGGGGTCCGGCGAGAAGGCAAGGAGATGGCCTCGTCCGACGCGAAGATCCTACGTTTCAAGCAGCGCCGGCCCGAGGTCGTCGTCGAAATCCCCCGTGACACCATCGTGAAGTACGAGCCCGCGCTGACGCCATCCACCGCGGTGGCCGAGCAGTTCAAGAAGAACCGCGACCGAACGGCCGGCGTCGCGCGCCGGACGCTGCGCATCTTCGCCGGCAATCGCGAGGTCGAAAAGATCGTCCACGGCGAGTTGGAGCTGGCCGTTGGCCGCGGTGACACCGCCGCGATGGGCCTGTTTGTCGAGGTCAAGCTGACCGCGGGCCAGTTCGCTTCGGCCGAACAGCTCGCGCGGCAGCTCATCGCCCGAAGGAATTCCGGCATGGCACAGGCGCTGCTGATGCGCGCGCTGGCCGGGCAGGAGAAGCGGCGGGACGCGGACGAGGCGCTGGAATCGGCGCTCAAGCTCTCGTCGGACGATCCTGGCGTGATGGTCTGGTCGGCCGAGTATCTGCTGGACACGGGGCGCCCCGAGAGGGCGCGCGAGATCTTCGCCAACGCGTTGAACCGCAACCCAAAGAACGTTTCTGCGCTCGCCGGTGCCGGCAACGTGGCGCTCCGCCAGGGCGTCCTGGACGAGGCCGCCGACTGCTTCGACCGCGCCCGCAAAGCCCTCCCCACGACCGAACAGCGCGACCCACACTTCATCCGCGCCACGCTGGGCCTGGCCGCGACCAAGGCGCTCCTGGGCGAGTACGGCGAGACCCAGAATCTCGCCAGCGAGGTCCTGAACCTGGACACCTCCAACGCCCGCGCCTTCGGGCTTCAGGGCTATGCCTTCCTCATGGCCGGTGGCGAGGCCGAACCGCAGGCGCTGAGCAGGATCGAGATCGCGCTCAAGGCCGAACCGGAGAACCCGCGCTTCAAGGCGCTCAAGGCCATCGCGCTCCTGCGCCAGGGACAGATCCTGCAAGCCACCGAGAAGCCCCAGGAAGCCACGGCCAAACAGGAGGAGTCCGCTAAACTGCTCGCCGAAATCGCCCAGGCAAACCTGAGCGACCCGTGGGCGGCCTATCTCCTGGGCGAGATGCTCTTTGACCAGCAGCAGTACGACCGTGCCCTGACGCTCTTCCGGCGCGCCGCGTCCCTCAACGCCAACTACCCGCCGGCTCATCAGGCCGTTGGCGCCACCGCGTTGGCTCTGAAGAAATGGCCCGAGGCCGAAGCAGCCTATCGGAAGGCCATCGAACTGGACGACAAGGCCGGCGAGTACCTGGCCGGTCTGGGCCTCGCGCTCCTCGGCCAGCGCCAGATCGACGAGGCGCAGGAAGTTCTCAAACAGGCCTGGCAGATGGACCGCTCCAACGTCCAGGCGCTCTGCGGGCTGGGGTACCTCGCCAACCTGGACAAGAACGAGGTCACCATGAAGGACCTCTTTCACCAGGCGCTGGCCTGCGACGGCGACTGCACGTACGCCGCAGAAGCGCTGAAGAAACTCTACGCCTTCCGCAACTACCACATGGAGTACCTCACCTTCGCCGAGGATACGCCGCCGGGCTGGAGCGTGGGCAGGGGAGCCGGACGTCTGCGCCCGGAACGCCTGAACGGCGTGCTCCAGTGGCGCGGCCAGACCGGTACCGCCGTCGCGGGTCACATCGACTTCAGCGCCACGGGGAAGGCGGAGGAGTTTGTGCGCCTGGAGGCCGATCTCTGCATCAAGCCCGATTCGCCGACCCTCATGGGCCTGCGTATCGGCTCCTCCAGCGGCAACATCAGCTTCTTCTTCGAGTTCGGCAAGGACGAGAACAACCGCCTCGCCTACCGCCTCCAGGACTTCCGCGGCATGCGCGACTGGACGCAGATGGAACCGCCCATGGCGTGGCCCAAATCCGGCAAGGTGCGCCTCGGCATCGAGTCCTCCGACCTGCTCGCGGGCCAGATCCATCTCTACGTCAACGGTGAGAAGAAGCTGTCCGGCAAACTGGAACTGGCACGCCCCGGCCGCATCGCCGCCGGCGTCTTCATCCACCCCGCGGCTAACGCCACCGTCGACGCCTATGCCGACAACATCGTCTTCGTCTCGCGCCGCTCCGCGCAGGTCGTCGAAGACGACAAGCCGACCGAACTGAAACCGGTCGAACCGACGGTGCAGGACGCCAGGAAACCCGACGGCGAGAAAGACGGAACTCCGAAGGCGAAGTAGATGGCAGGAGAAGCGCCTATGCACCGTCACCGCGGTTACACCCTCATCGAAATGCTGGTCGTGCTCTTCATCATCAGCATCCTGGCCAGCCTGGTCCTGAGCGGCATCACCGCCGCGCGCAGGCACAGTCAGATCCAGCGGGCGCAGTTCCATGTCTCCAGCCTCAAGGCGCGGCTCATGGAGTATGAGACCGATTTCCGCGACTACCCGCTCACCAGAGCTGGCGCGGACGACAGGGAATCTGTCATCGGCGGCGAGGTGCTGTACACCGAACTGATGCGGGAGGATAAGGGCGGGCCCTACCTGAAGAGCGACGAGTTCCGCTCGGTGGACACCGACGGCAACGGCGACAAGGAACTCATGGACGTCTGGGGGCGCCCGTACCGGTACCTCCACAACAAGAGTTACGGGCGCGAGAACCCCTGCCGCCGGACGTACCGCCTCTGGTCGGTCGGTCCGGATGGCAAAAGCGATCCGCTGAATCCCAACTCCGACGACGTCACCAGTTGGGACAAAGCGGCGATGGAGAGCCAGGACGAATGAATCGTGCCCCCATCTTCCTGCGCTCGCTGCGCTTCCGCCTTCACGATACAGGTGCTACGGTGGGACAAGCACGTCGGCCCTCCCCCGCGGTGGGGAGAGGGCACCTCCTCACGCCCCGCTCCTTGCGTGGCATCACCCTGATCGAGTTGCTCGTCGTCATCGCGCTCTTCACGACCATCATGGCGCTCAGCGCGGGGGCATACCTCATGTCGTCGCGGCGGTATCGCGAGCAGGGCGCAGCGGCGCAGATCGAAGTCACGATCCGCCAGACCCGCAACGACGCTCTCTTTGCCGGCGCGCCGGCCTTTGTGGAATTCGACACCAGGCGCCCGGCACCCAACCCGCCGCGCCTCATCCCCTGGGGCTACCGCATCGCGGGCATGTGGCACTTCGAAGACGGCGACACCAAGGAGGCCGTGGGGGTCCGCGGCAATCGCGCCTTCGTCAACAACTGCAAGTCGGTGGACGGCAAGGTCGGCCGCGCTGTGGCCACCGGCTGGATCCGGAACGGCCAGGGCGTGCGCGGTTACGTCGAATGTCCGCCCAATCCCGACTTCGACTGCGAAGACGGCGGCTACCTGGAGGCCTACATCTTCGCCGAGTTCGATCTGCAGCAGACGCAGTACGTCTTCCGCAAGCCCGACAGTTACTCGCTCTTGCTGAACGCCGAGGGGCACCTCTGCGGGCAGGTCGGCCGTACCACGCTGGAGGGCACGCCGTTCGTCGTGCCGATGCGGCGCTGGACCAAGGTGGCCATGGCCTTCGACAAGATGTCGATCCGACTGCTCGTTGATGACGCCATTGTCGCCGTCACGGCGGGTGATGAGACGCCCGTGCGCACCAGTCCGCTCTACATCGGCGACCCCAGCACCCCGATCCTCGGCCGTATCGACGAGGCGAGGATTTTCACGGCGGTGCGGGGTGCTCCGTTCGTGCTGCCACCGGGCGCGACGTTGACTCACAACGCCGCACCCTGGAACGCTGCTTTCTTCACCGCGGACGGCCAACTGGACCTCCGGTACCATCCGGGGCCCATCACGGTCCACATGACGCTGGATCGAAAAATCTTCCCCGTCTACGTTAACATGCTGGGCGCCACGCGCCGCGGCGACGTGGAACGCGCCAGGACGGACGAGGAACTGGCGGAGGAAGAAGCGAAGAAGAAGGCCGCGGAAAAGCCCAAGGTGCTGCCCCCCTCACGGACCATTCCGATCAGGATTCCCGTACTTCCTCCGAAGGGGGATCCGCCAGCGGGCGAGCAGCCGGTGGCACTGGATCCGGACGGCGAGCCGATCGCGATGCCGCCTTCGAAGCGGCCCGAGAAGCCGGACGATGGCCCGAAGCCCGAAGAAGGCACGCCATGAAACCGCCCCTTCCCCTGTCTTCTGCCGTTCACCGTCCCCGAGCCGTGGCGTTGCTCATGGCGGTCTCGGTGCTGGCGGCGCTGGTAGCGATCAGCGTGCCGTTCCTGTTGTCGATGATTCTGCATGGCCGATCGGCGCGGGCGGACCTGAGCGCTGCGCAAGCGCAGGCCGGGGCGGAAGGCGCGGTCGCGCACGGCATCTCGCACCTGTACCGGAATTTGCTGAAGGGAAAGGGCTACGATTCCACGCCGGATATCGATTCGATCGACGAACTTCAGGCGCCTGGATTGGGCTTCAACGACCCCTACGGGATGATCTGGTCGTGCAATATCGAAGACGAACAGGGCAAGATCAACGTGAACACCGCTCCGCCTAACCTGATCGGCAACCTGTTGGGTTCGACCATCCTGGCCGAACCGGTGGACCGCGATGCCTCTGCGCTGACCGTACAGAACGGCAGCGTCTTCCCGACCGACGGCGATCCTGAGACCATTGATGGCCTGATCCGCGTGGGTGCCGACACCGTTCCCTACTCGCTGGTGAAGGGCTCCACGATCTTCCTGAAGCCTTTTCCGGTCGCCGAGCCCTTCTCCTTCAGGGGTTTCTCGATTACCCGCCATTACACCAAAGGTTCGCTGGTCTACGACGGCCGGGCCACGCGCATCACCAGCTACCGGTTCATGCCGGGCGACACCACCTTCCGGGTCTTCCGGTCGATCTACGAAGTCAAGACGGCTGCGGAGACGCCGCTCGACGCGAACGGCGTCCAGCATCAGTTGCCGTGGGCCATCCGGCCGGACGAGTTCATGCAGCTTGAACGCTACATCACGGCACATTCCGGCCGCGACGGACCGGTCTGGGGCAAGGCCATCCTCTATCCGCATTCGCTGAGCTGGATGACCAAAGGATTTGGCGGGATGGAGGTCAACCAGGGCTTCGGTCCAGGCACGGTGATCCGCTTCATGCAGGAGGGGGGCCTCCGCACGGCCAACCGGATCGAGCGCGCCAACCTGCGCGGCGACAAGATGAATTTCGGTCTCGAACGAATGCTGGGCGTGGACCTCATCGTTACCGGTACGACCCAGGGCTCCAGCAAGGGAAAGGAGATCGAGATCGAGCCGGAACTGTCCCACCCGATCAACATCAACACAGCCCCGCCCGAAGTCATCCAGGCCTGCCTGACGGGCCTGAGCCTGCGCGGAGATACGGACGTCGTCGTTCCCGAAATCGCACACCAGCTCGCCCAATTCCTTATCTCGAAGACCTATAAGAATCTCGAGGAGTTCCAACGGGGGCTGAACGAAGCGCACAAGCGCGGCCTCATCACGCGGCCGCTGGCCGATGCGATCTACATCAACGCGAGTGAGCCGCACAGCCACAAGATCCGCGGGAATACGGTGCCTTTCTGCTTCCGCTCCTTCAACTCGTTCACGGTCGAAGGCTCGGCGGTGGTGAATGCCGAAAACGGGGTACCGATGGCGCGATCGACGCTGCGGCAGGTCCTTACGCTGCCGACGCCCGTCACGAAGGTCCTGGAACTCAAGACCCAGGAGCAGTTCGAGAAGTTGCTCAATCAGGGCATGGCCCGCAAGGTTGTTACCTGGCCCGAGCCACTCAATCCGCCCGAGGTCCGGCGTATGCGGGAGTCCAACCGGCGGAAACCCGACCCGGATCGCGGCTCGGTTCGTCTTTCCGTCGGCGAGGTGGGCTATCACAAGGGTGGTAAGACGGACATTCTGGATGAATGGGTCGCGCATTGCAATAACGCGAACGACAAGGGTTACTTCCAGGAAGGTTACAACCTTACGGCCCGAGAACAGGCGTGGCGCCTGGACCCGAAGCCCGGCACGGACGGTGGAATGCCCACGACGGGCGTGGAGATGTGGTTCCGCGCCACCAATCCTGACGGCGCGGTCTTCTTCGACATGGCCGAAACGAAGTGCAGGAATCGTGTGCGGTTCGAGTACACGGCCGCTGACGGTCTGACGCTCACCCTATGGGATGCCAACAAGTGGGACGACCCAAAACGGTTCGTCCGGTACGTCTGGCCCCGGAAACTTCTTCCCAACGACTGGCACCACATCGCCGCCTCCTGGCGGACCAGCAGGCCGGGCGGACAGGAGTGCAGGGTCGATGCCAACCCGATCCCAGAGGACAGCCCGCGCTTCGAGCCGATGACCACGCTGGCCGCCGAACTGGACATCAAGGAATCGGATACCCTCTCGGTACGGGACGGCGACGCGGCCATGCTGCCGCCCAAAGGCGCGGTTCAGGTCGGTGACGAAGTCATCGAGTACGAGGAGTGCACCGGCAGCGTAATCAGAGGCCTGCGACGCGGTTCGCGAAATACCACGCAGATCACCCACCCGGAAGGGACCGTCGTCACCCGCCACGGCTACTACGGCCCCTTCGCCGTCGATCATCCGGAAGGCAGAGGACTCCTGGTCGAAGACTTGGGCCTCGACACCGTTACATCTGTCTATATGCCCAGTCCTCCCAACAAGCTCCAGTTCGCACTGGATACGGAGACCAAGGAACTCCCTGTCCGGGATGCTTCGGGGTTTCCCACTTCAGGGTTCATCAGCGTTGAGGGCGAGATCATCTACTATGATGGCATAGAAAAAGCACAAGCGGGATCGCCTCCAGTCACATTCTACAAGCTCAAGAGACTCCAGCGTGCGCAGTCCGTCAATGGTGTCACAGCCCCGGCCCGGAACCTGCATCATGGTCACGGCGTCAGCCTCTGCAGCATCTTCATCACGGAGAACTCGCGCTACGATCCATCGGGCGTCGTTCAGATCGACCGCAGCGGCGATGAGCGGAAGGTCGAATGGATGGACTACAACGACCGAAAGAGCGTTGGAGGGAAACACTATCTGGTGCGTGGGGAGAGAGGAGTTAGTACCAAAGTCAGGAAAGGCATCACGGACGAAGAGACCCCTAACGCGGTAACCAACCTGGGCGGGGACTTGAGGAGCGTCAAAGGAACGACCGCCTATGAACACGATGCGGGAGCCAAGGTCATCCCGGTTGCCCGCATGTCCGGACCGCACTGTGGCGACCAGTATTCGGCCTACGGCGAGAGCATCAAGTCAGACATCAACACCGTTTCGGTCATTACCCGGGGACAGTCCAGCGGAGACCTGCGTTTCATCAAACGTGCCTATGTCCATCAGTGGGCCGTGACGCGCCACATCTACAGAAACGGGAACTACAGCGACACCGTTTTTGTCGACTGGGCATTGGAGTACTGGGCCGGATTGGACGACTTCGTGACGCGACGGTTTCCCGCTGGTCAGGCCGGGCTGTTGCGTTGGCCCTCCGGTGAATTGCCCGACTATTGCACCAGTCGCGCGATCGGTTCTTCGTTCGATGGCAGCGAGCGCCTGGAGGCGGACGTGGACGAAGTAAAGGTCGTCTCGTTGCCCAGCAAGGGCGGCAAGGTTGCCCGCATCTACCGTGACCTCGACACCAACAATCTCCGCAATGATGACGAGGGTTTCGGTGCTCAGGACTCGGAGCTGTTCGTCGAGATCTCTTCCGCGTGGCCTCGCCAAGGTCCGTCGAACTTCAATCCCCTCTGGCCTCCATCGGGTTTCATTCGCATCCAGAAGGAACGCAACAACGAGGACGTGAGCGAGTACATCCACTACTCGAGTCTGCAGGCCGTTACCGTGACGCACCTGGCCGATCGGGGGTTCCCGGATCCCAAGGATCCGATAAAGAAGTGGCTCAATACGCAAGATGCTAAATTGACGAAACGTATCTGGATCCACCCCAGGACGCCCGATAACCCCGGAGGCCCCACTACGGAAATCCATCCCAACTACGGCGATGCGCGAAACGATGCGTACCGCAACGTTCAGCACCCGCCCCAGTACGACGAAGTAAAGACCATCGTCAAGCTTTCGGGGTTGAGTCGAGGCCTGCTCGGTTCCGTGCCGGACGACCACGCCATCGGTGCCGGCATTATGCTTTACGATGCCGCGCCTTTCACCGTACTGGAAGGCTCGGTCGACAAGTACTTCAAGGTCAAGGACCCCAAGGGTTTTCCCACGGACGAAGGGTATGCCTGGGTCAATGACGAAATCGTGGGCTGGATCAAGAAGAACAACGAGAGCTTCTTCGTCGACCCGTTCCGCGGGCGCTTCGGTACCAGCGAAGGCAGTCACAAGAGCGGCGATCTGGTCCGCGGCCTGCCCTTCCGCTACTGGGACCGCTTCACGCCCATGTACGACCGCGAAGGACTCGCCTTCATGCAGTCCGGCCAGACCGTCAGTAACGCCATCTGGAAAGAGATCTCCGTCAAGACGCTCTCGGGTATGTTTGGTCACATCCCCCAACAGAGTATCCCGACCACCTGCATTCCGCGCATCATGGTCCGCTTCAACGGTCGGCCCCGGTGGGATGACCATCCCACCAACCAACCCGGCGGTCTCTATCAGTTCATGGGTCGGGCCGGCGCCAACAACGTCTTCAAATTCTCAGGCCGCGGCGTCGCCGCGGACCAGATCGAAATCCGAGTCTACTGGAATTACGTCAACGGCGCCTTCCGCAACGGCGAAAGCCAGGACTGGAAACGCTGCTTCGGTGTCGAAGAAGTCACCGCCACCTGCATGAGCCCCATGGTCATCCGACGTGTCGACGAAATCGAACGGCGCTGACGACAGGATCGTTTTGACAGGATGAACAGGATGGACTGGATGGGTATTGAACAAGATCGCCCCCACGGCCTCACCCTCCTCGAACTCCTGGTCACCATGACCATCTTTCTCTTCATGGCCGGAATGCTGATCCTGATCATCCATCAGACCGCCCAGGCATGGGCTCGCGGCGAACGCGAACGGATCCTGCTGGAACGCGCCGCCGGCGCCCTCGACCGCATCGCCAACGACCTCTCCGTCGCCTCCGGCCAGGACCCCATCGGCGTCGATACCGTCCAGTCCCGCTTCATCGGCGATCTCAGCTCCAACGGCTCCCCGCGGATCATGTTCGCCCGGACCTTCGAAGCCGGACCCGAACGCGCCCTCACCCTCTCCGCCGCCGACGGTCGCACAAGCGATCTCGGCATCCGCCCCCAGGACCTCGATTCGGAAAAAGAAGATTCCAAACCCGCAAGGCCGGGCACCGTGGATAACGACGTCTACACGGGTACCGCCCTAGGCGATTACCGCGCCATCGGCGGCATGGCCCAGGTTGCCTGGTGGGTCGAAAACCGGACCCTCTACCGCGGCATCCGCGCCCCCGTCGATCCACAGAACTACAAAGCGCTGGTCAACACAGCCACCGCCTCCATCCTGGCCGAAGACGTTCTCTACTTCGATGTCTCCTACTGGCACCAGGCCACCTCCTCGTGGGACCAGGTGGACCGGGCCACCGGAAAGCTGGGCCCCGAAAAGATCTGGGACTCGACCCGCGGCATCACGGCCAAACCGCTCATCAGCTTCGTCCTCCACCGCGGCGCGATCAGCGAAAACGACCCTTCCGACGACGTCTTCCCCTCCAAGGTCCGCATCACCATGACCGTCGATTCGCCCATGCCTCGCTGCGTCAATACCCAACTGACCCGCTCGATCGCCAACGACGCCGACCGCATCCCCGTCGTCTCGATCCGCGGCTTCCCGGCCGGCGACACCCCCGATTCATACATCCTCATCGACCAGGAGTGGGTCCGGTACAAGGACAAGAGCGGCGACACCTTCCTCGTCGCCGAACGCGGCGCACGCGGCACCGTCGCCGAAGCTCACGACGAGGACGCCGTCGTCCGCGTGGGCCGCACCTTCTCCCGCACCGTCTTCCTGAAGAACTACCGCGACGACTGGACCTCCGACAAGGAATACTTCGCGAGGACGCAACAGAAGCCGTGAGTAGCCATAGCGGAGACATCGTGGTAAAGACGTCACTTCCCATGGGACCCCACCGTTTACCGCGCCCGCTTCGTGCCGGCATGACCCTGATAGAAGTGCTTATCGCCATGGCCATCCTCGTCTTCGGCGTCGTGTCGGTGCTGGCCGTGATCATGTCGGCCCAGCGCACGCACCAGCGCGCCACGGACGAAACGATCGCGGTGCAGGTGGCCCAGTCCATCATGGCCGAATGGCGCGAACTGCTGGACAAGGGCGGCTACAAGGATGGCAGCCTGCCGCCCTCGACCGACCCGAAACTGCCCTTCAACCAACTCAAAGGCCACGTCGACTACCCCGATTACCATTACGCGGTGAAGTATACGGAGTTCAATGCGGCCGGCCCGCGGGGACCGGGCGGCAAGGACGATATCCCCATCGGCCGCGAATACCGGGTCGAAGTCCACGTTTTCTGGCTCCGCCAGGGCGGAACCCGCTCGGTCGTCTTCCACACCATCATGCTGCACCGCGGCGGGTAGAATGGCCTTCATGTCGATCGCCCGGCTCGCCCCTTCGCCCACCGGTTCGTTGCACATCGGCAACGTGCGGACGTTTCTCTGTGCCTGGCTTTCGGCTCGCACGCAGGGCGCAAACGTGATCTTGCGCGTCGAAGACCTCGAGAAGCCCGCACGTCCCGGCGTCCTCGAACGGATGCTCTCGGACCTGGCCTGGCTGGGACTCGACTGGGACGACGGACCGGTTTGGCAGGCGGAACAGGAGGCGGCATTCGGTCGTGGCCAACCGGTTACGATCGTTGACCGTGGCCCGTCCAAACCGTACATCCAGAGCCGGCGGGGAACATACTATGCCTCCGTCTTCGAGCGCCTCCGCCGCGACGGCATGATCTATCCGTGTGTCTGCACGCGCGCCGATTGGTCCTCCGCTCAAAGCGCTCCGCATGAGGGCGACCGGGAACCGCGCTACCCCGGCACCTGCCGGAATCGTTTCGCTTCGTTCGAAGAGGCCGAACGCCATGCGGCGCCGGGCAAGGCGCCCGTGTGGCGATTCCGCGCCAAGGACGGGCCGATCTCCTTCAAGGACCGTGTGGCCGGCGCCGTTTCCATCGATGTCCAGCGGACCGTGGGAGACTTCGTGGTTTTCAAGACGCCCGAACTACCCGCGTATCAGCTCGCAGTGGTGGCCGACGACATCGCCATGGGCGTGACGGAGGTTGTTCGCGGAGACGACCTGATCCCCAGCACCGCACGGCAACTGCTGCTTTACAACGCATTGGGCGGAACGCCGCCCCGTTACGGCCACGCGCCGCTGGTGATCGGCTCGGACGGCAAGCGACTCGCCAAACGCCACGGAGACGCGCGCATCGAGACACTCCGGCGACTCGGCGTCCCGCCGGAGCATCTGTTGGGGCGTCTGGCCCGGTGGTCCGGAATGCTGGTGGAGGGTCCTGTTCAGGCCCGTTCGCTGCTGTCGTTCTGGGACTGGCGACGACTGCCGCGCGAGCGCATCGTGCTGACGCCCGAACAGCTGCGCGACGTGGAAGGGGACAGGATGGAGTCTTGAGAATAGTCTCTCCGGACCATTCGACCCATCACGGCAGCGCACCGCTTTCATCGGCGAGAACTCGCGTTCTTCTGCCTTACATAACGACAGGCAAAGCAAGCCGTCGGGCGCAGCTTTGCGGGGGGGAGCGGGAGTCTAGCTTTCCTGTTTTGGGACCCGGGTTCGGAGGAACCTTCTTGATCTGTGCTCCTTGTGCGCTACAAGGTGCATTAGGGGCGAACTAGTTTTTGGGCGCGCGCGTATTCGAGTGGGATCGGGCAATGGCTGAATCGAAGACCACATCCCCCGGCGGAGTCGAGGTACAGAACCGCTTCGGCGCTCTGGCCATCGAACTCGGCTTCTGTACACAGCAGCAACTGCAGGAGGCGATGCAGGTCCAGGCCTCCGCCGCCAAGGCCGGCTTCCGCAAACGCCTCGGCGATATCCTCGTCACCAAAGGCTACCTCACTCCGGTACAGCTCAAACAGATCCTCTCCAGCCAGAAGGTCGACGAAGGCAAGAGGCGCATCGCCAATTTCGAGATCATCTCGAAACTTGGCGAAGGTTCGATGGGGGCCGTCTTCAAGGCGCGCCAGCGCGACATGAATCGCATCGTTGCCCTCAAACTCCTCTCACCCAAACTGGCCAAGGACGAAGACTACCGGCTGCGTTTCATCAGGGAAGCGCGCGCCGTCGCCCAGCTTAACCATCCGCACATCGTCTCGGGCATTGACGTCGGCGAATACAATCGGGTCTATTACTTCGCCATGGAGTATGTGGACGGACAAACACTGGGCCAACGCATGGATGCCTGCGGCGGCCGGCTCTCCGAAAAGGAATCGCTCGACGCTGTCCGTCAGACCGCCTTGGCGCTGGCGCACGCGCACCAGAACGGCCTGCTGCACCGCGACGTCAAACCGGATAACATCCTCATCGCCAAGAATGGCGGCACCAAGTTGACCGATCTGGGCCTCGTGCGGATCAACCGCCCGGGCGAGGATTTCAGTGCCGAAAAAGGCTTGGCCATAGGCACGCCTTTCTACATCTCGCCCGAACAGGCGCAAGGCCTGCTCAACATCACGCCCGCTACCGACATCTACTCGCTCGGCGCGACCCTCTACCACATCCTGACCGGCGAGCCACCCTACGACGCGCCGACCGGCCGCGAGATCATGAAGAAGCACCTTCTGGAGCCCGTCCCCGACCCGCGCAGCATCAACCCGACGCTTTTAGCCCGCACCGCGCGCATCTGCATGAAATGCATGCAGAAGGAGCCCAAGGACCGCTACCCCGACTGCGAAACCGTGGCCAAGGACATCGAAAAGGCCATCATCGAACTGGCCGAGCCGCCCCGCATCAACCCCGCGACCAAGCGCATGATGTCCACCTCCACCCCCATCATTCCCGAGCCGGTTTCCACCGGCAGTCGCACGCGCCAGTCCCGCCGACGACTCTCCTCGCGCTGCCGCAGATCCAATACCGGCGGCGCGATCATCGCCATCGTGGTAGCCTTCGTGGTCCTGGTCATCGCCTACCTCTCGCTTAGGAGCCCCAGCAGAACCAGGGTACCGCCTCCACCGCCGCGTGCCGATGCCGCCACGCCGCCACCGCAGCGTACACCGGACCTTAAACTCGCAACACCGGTCAAGACCCCGCCCCAACGGAAACAGACGCCCTCCTCAACCGATCCTGCTTCTGCAACGGAGCCCACACCACCAGTCAAGGGGACTCCGACCCCAAAAACAACAACTGCTCCGCCGGAACAACCGGCCGAGCAGCCCAAGACGACCACGAAGGAAGACGACCCGGGCGACAATCAAGAGCCTATGGAAATGCCGTAGCCTCCATGTACGGTGTACCGTCCGTCAGTTCAAAGTACCTTGGATCGCGCAGACTGACGCGGATGTAGGGCCTCGTAGGTGCGCAGATACGCGACATCGTAGTGGAAGGAAGGGACGATCAGGATGCTCTTCGCTCTTGTTGTTCCCACGGCGGAAAGTCAAAGCCGATTCGAATACGTCCTCCATTCCCCTTTCCCTTGCCTTGCCCTCCGTTTCCGCTAAACCTTCCTCTGATTCTGGGACTTTTCACGGAAGTTGCGCTTCGGAACGGGCCCCGAAGTGAACCCATGGCAATGCACCAAGGAGGTCGATCAGATCATGTCCACCGCCGATAACCTTCAGGCCGCCTTCGCCGGCGAAAGCCAGGCCAACCGCAAGTACCTCGCCTTCGCCAAGAAGGCCGAACAGGACGGCTTCAACCAGGTGGCCAAGCTTTTTCGTGCCGCCGCCGAGGCCGAAACCGTCCATGCGCACGCCCATCTGCGCGTCATGAAGGGCGTCGGTTCCACGACCGACAACCTCAAGGCCGCCGTTGCCGGAGAGGCCCACGAGTACAAGAGCATGTATCCGGAGTTCGTCAAAGCCGCCGAAGCCGAAAAGAACCAGCCGGCGTTGGTCTCCTTCAAGAACGCCATGGCCGTCGAACAGACGCACCACAACCTCTACGCGGAGGCGCTCAAGTCGGTGGAGGGCGGCAAGGATCTTCCCGCCGCAGCGATCTACGTCTGCCCCGTCTGCGGACATACCCACGTCGGCGGAGCGCCGGACCGATGCCCGGTCTGCAACGTACCGAAGGACAAGTTCGTTGAGGTGAAGTAAGGAGTCTCATGCCCGCACCCAAAGCCTGGCGCTGCAATGTCTGCGGATACGTCCATCGCGGCGACGCACCGCCGGAATGCTGCTCCGTCTGCGGCGTCGGGGCGTCGGAGTTCTGCGAACACGTTGAGAAGGGCGAAGCAGCCGCCAAGCCCGTGGTCCGGCGCTGGCGCTGCACCGTCTGCGGGTACGAGCACGACGGCGACAAGCCCCCCGAAAGTTGCCCCCTCTGCACGGCCGGTCCGGAACAGTTTGAAGCGGCCGTGGACGTGCAGGCTGTGGGGTGCGGCGGCGGTGGACGCATCGTCATCGTCGGCGGGTGCGTGGCCGGCGTCGCGGCGGCCGAAGCGGCCCGCAAGACCTCGCCCGATGCCACCATCGTGCTCCTGGCCAAAGAGCAGCGCATACCCTACTACCGCATCAACCTGACACGCTATCTGGCCGACGAAGTGAAGCGCGAGGAACTCCCGATCCACCCGAAGAACTGGTACGGCGAACAGCGCATCGACCTGCGGTTGCGCACCGAGGTTATGCGGGTGGATCTGGAGAAGCGGCAGGTCGAGCTACACGAAGGCGATCCCGTGCCGTTCGATCGTCTGGTGCTCACGTGCGGCGCGCACCCGTTCGTGCCGCCGATTCCGGGGGCCGACAAGCGGGGCGTATTTTCGCTGCGCACGGACGCCGATGCCGACCGGATCCTCGAGAGTGCCAAGGCCGGTCGCAAGATCGTCTGTGTCGGCGGCGGCCTGCTGGGCTTGGAGACCGCCGGCGCGCTGGCCAAACGCGGCGGCGATGTGACGGTGCTCGAAACGCACGGTTACCTGATGCCGGCGCAGCTCACGCCGCGCGCGGGAATGATCCTGGCCGGCCATCTCCAGCGCATCGGCGTGAAGCTCCGTTCGGCCGTCCACGTAAGAGAGGTCGTTGGCGGCGCGAGCGTCACCGGCGTGCTGCTCGAGGAAGGCGACACCGTTCCCGCCGATACCGTCGTGCTCGCCACCGGCGTCCGCTCGAACACGCACTTGGCGCGGCAGGCGGGATTGACCGTGCGGAAAGGGATCGTCGTCGACAACCTGCTCAGGACTTCGCAGCCGGAGGTCTTCGCGGCCGGCGACGCGACCGAACACCTCGGCGTGCTCTACGGCAACTGGTACGTCGCGCAGTTCCAGGGCGGGATCGCAGGGACGAATGCGGCGGGCAGCGCTGTCGAGTTCGGCGGCATCCCGCGAGCGCACACGCTGAAGGTGCTGGGGCTGGACACCTGCAGCATCGGCCAGTTCCTGCCGCCGGATGGCAGCTACCGCGCCTACGAGAGCGAAGCCGACGGCAAGTACCTCAACTTCGTCTTCCGCGACGGCCGCATGGTCGGCGCGAACCTGCTGGGCTCGACGGCGCTGGCCGGCGCGGTGAAGAAGGC
>CAYSBP010000001.1:30547-35578 GCA_964429255.1 uncultured Planctomycetia bacterium | reverse complement strand
ACATGCCCCGAGCGCTGCTGCTTGTCGATCACGGCTCCCGTTTTCCGGATGCGAACCAGGTCTTGGAGGACCTCGTGGTGCATCTGCGTCGCCTTCGACCGGAACTGATCGTCCACGCCGCGCACATGGAACTGGCTTCGCCCGACCTCGCCGAAGGTTTGGCCGCTTGCGTCGCTGCCGGTGCGACCGAGGTCGTTGTGCATCCGTATATGCTGGCGCCCGGCCGCCACGCGTCGGAAGACATCCCGCGCATGGTCAAAGAGGCCGCCCGTGACCTGAACGGCGTGACCTTCCGGGTCACCGAGCCGCTGGGTGTCCACGAGAAGCTTGCTGAAGTCGTCCTGGAACGCGCGCGCCTCTAATTCAACATCTGCCGGTCCACTATCCGGCGGGCCAGCGGGGTGGACACCATCGTCGGTGCTTCACCCGCCCAACAAGCGATCCGCAGTTGTTTCGTTAAGACGGTTTGCGAGTTCGATGTCTCGCCCCGCTCTTCGTCCTGCAGTCGCTCCATCGACAATCCAGAGACCTACCGCCGCCGAGCCTTCGCCTTACCGGCTTTCTTCTTGGCGGGCTTGGCCTTCTTCCCCGGTTTCTTCTCGGCTTTGACGACGATCTTCAGGACGCGCGTGGTGGACTTCGCCTTAGCCAGCCCACGGTCCTTCGGCAGTTCGATCTTGCCGCCGGTGACCACGGCGCGCTTGAGCGCCTTCAGCCGCTTCATCACGTCATTTTCGCCGCGGCCGAAGTACGTGTAGAGCCGCTGGTACTCCTGATAGAGCAGGTTGTAGACCTTCACGTTCGCAGTGATCGGGCGATAGACGGTCTCCTTCAGGCCGCCCATCTTCTGCGCCGCCTGGAAGATGTCGCGGTACCCCCCGGCTGCCGTGCCGGCCGCGACGGCTCCGTGCATAGCCGAGCCGAGCGCGCAGGCCTGCGCGCTGCGCACGATGCTGAACTCGCGGTTCGTCACGTCAGCGTAGATCTGCATCAGCAGCGGGTTGCGCTCGGGCAGGCCGCCGGCCGCGACGATGCGCTTCACCGGCACGCCGTTCTTCTGGAAGGCTTCAATGATCTCGCGCGTGCCGAAGGCCGTCGCTTCGATCAGCGCGCGATAGACCTCATGCGGCTTGGTCGCCAGCGTGCAGCCGACCAGGAGCCCGCCGAGGTCCACGTCGACGAGCGTCGAGCGGTTGCCGTTCCACCAGTCGAGCGCCAGGACGCCGGAAGCGCCCGGCTTCTGCTTCGCCGCTTCCTGCTCGAGGTACTTGTGCAGGTTCATCCCCGCCTTTTGGGCGGCCTCGTGGCTTTCAGGTGGCACGGCGTTGTCGACGAACCACGCGAAGATGTCACCGACGGCGCTCTGACCGGCTTCGTAGCCGTAGTAGCCGGGGACGATGCCGTCTTCGACCACGCCGCACATGCCGGGCACGCGGACGAGGCGGTCGCCGACGACCATGTGGCAGGTGCTGGTTCCCATGATCATGACCATCACGCCAGGTTCGCAGGCCTGTGCCGGCGGAACGGTAACGTGCGCGTCGACGTTGGCGACGGCGACGGCCGTTCCGGCCTTGAGCCCCGTCCACTTCGCGGCTTCCGCCGTCAGTTCGCCGGCCTTGCCGCCCAGGAGAGCGATCTCTCGACTCAGCTTCTCATCGACGATGTTCTCCATCTTCGGATTGAGCGCCTTGCAGTACGCGCTGCTGGGGAAGCCTTCCTTCTTCTGCCAGATGGCCTTGTAGCCGGCGGTGCAGTTGTTGCGCGTCTCGCGGCCGGTGAGCCGCCAGACGACCCAGTCGGCGGCCTCGATCAGGCGGTCGGCCGCGTCGTAGATGTGCGGCGCTTCGTTGACGATCTGCAGCGCCTTGCTGAAAAACCATTCGGAGGAAATCTTGCCACCGTAGAGGTCGAGCCACTTCTCGCCCCGTTTGCGAGCGATCGCGTTGATCGCGTCGGCTTCGGGCTGCGCGGCGTGGTGCTTCCAGAGCTTGACCCATGCGTGCGGGTCCTTGCGAAACTCGGGGAGGAAACAGAGCGGCGTGCCGTCCTTCTTGCAGGGCAGCATCGTGCAGGCGGTGAAGTCGACACCGAGGCCGATCACATCGGCCGGATCGATGCCGCTCTGGCGGAGCACTTCCGGAACAGTGCGTTTGAAGACGTCCAGGTAATCGTTGGGGTTCTGCAGCGCCCAATCCGGTTCCAGTTTCACGCCGGATTCGGGAAGCTTCTCGTCGATGACGCAATCGCCGTAAGGGTGAACGCTGGCCGCGACCTCGCGTCCGTCCGCGACGTCCACCAGCACCGCGCGTCCCGACTCGGTTCCAAAATCAACGCCGATCGCGTACTTGGCCATGGCCTCCTCCTTCATGATTGGATGTCCGCCTACGATGCCAGTGGTTTACGCGAGGAAGGCGCAGCGCGCAACAGTAGGTGTTTGGCTGAAAGGCGGGGATCGTCGAAAAGGAACCGAGCGTGGCAGAACGGTACACGTGCCCCAAAATCGTCGTCGGTCGCCGTCAGTCGTTGTCGGCTGTTTGATGTTCGGTGGGTGGTGGCATGGGGATGTCTGAGAAGAATGAGCGCTATGGGAAGGATGACACGGATGGCTAACGTCTGACTTCTGATCTCTGACCTCTGTGGCTCCTGCAGCCCCTACCCCATGCCCCCGATCCCCTGACGTCCTTCCGTTTCCACTATTTCCCATTCCACCGGCATGACCTTCAGCCATTCGGCGGCGTAGTGCCAGGCTTGCTTGCGGTAATAGCGGTCCCACTGCTGGCCAAGGCGATGATAGTTGAGCAGCGTCCGTTCAAAGGCCGCGACCGGTTTGGCCGCACCGAGGGCGTGCTGGAGCTTCACCTTGATCTGTGGGTCGCCGCAGTCTTTGGCGAAGGCGCGCATCCAATCCAGGTTCTGCTCGAGGCTGGCCGGCGGGATGCGCTGCAGCGGCGAATTCTCATCCACCTGCGCAACATACTCGCCGTTGAGCTTTTCTGCGGCCGGTGGCTTGGTTTCGGCTAGCGGCCGCGTTGCGGCGGGAGTAGCCGTGTGCGTAGCGGTAGGCGTGAACGGGTCTTTCTTCTCGCCGGGCGGCGGCGCTTCGCCGAAAAGCTCGGCCAGCTTTTTCGTGGACGATTCGCGTTTGTGGCCTTCGCCGCCGAAGGGGTCCTTCTTGGGGCCGCCCTCGCGCTTCCAGAAGCCGCCCTCGAATGCGTTCTTCTTGGGTCCGTCGTCTTTAAAGAGGTCGGGTTTCTTCGGCATGTCCGGAAGCGGGCCGAAGGGCGCGGCATCCTTTTTGACGGACAGATCGCCGCCCAGGAGAGGCAGCGGTTTGACGCGCGGGCCATGCGGTACGTCCTGGACCTCGTCGGGCGTCAACGTGCGCGAGATGATCTCGCCGCTGCGAAGGTCCAGGTAATAGGCCATCAGTTTGTAGTCAAAGGCGACCACGGCACGGAAGAGCGTATCGGCATCAATCTTGATCGCAGCCATGCCCCGGTATCCTAAGCACGTTGAAAACGCCTGCAACAGCGTTACCGTGCCGGGCATGGATCCTGAATCCCCTCACGGCTGGGTATACTTGGTCGGCGCCGGTCCGGGAGACCCGGGCCTGATGACCATTCGTGGCCGCGAACTGCTTTCCTGCTGCGATGTGCTCGTCTATGACGCGCTGGTAACGGCCGAGATTCTCACGTTCTGCAACCCGGACGCCGAGAAGATCTACGCGGGCAAGCGCGGCGGCCAGCACATGATGGAGCAGGACGAGATCAACGAGCTGCTCGCCGGGAAAGCCAAGGAAGGCAAACGCGTCGTCCGGCTGAAGGGCGGGGACCCGTATCTCTTCGGTCGCGGCGCGGAAGAGGCGCTGTACCTGGTTGAGCACGGGGTCGGTGTCGAGGTCATTCCCGGCGTCACGGCCGCGCTGGCGGCCAGTACCTACGCCGGCATACCGCTGACGCACCGCGACTACGCCAGCGCCGTCGCGTTTGCGACGGGGCATGAAGACCCCACGAAGCCCGAGAGCGCGCTCGACTGGGCGGCGCTCGCCAGGGTCGGCACGCTCTGCCTCTACATGAGCGTGAAGCAGCTCGGCCACATCGCGAAGCGGTTGATGGAACACCTTGACCCGTCGACGCCCGTCGCGGTGATCGAACAGGCCGCAACGCCGCGCCAACGGACGACGGCCGGTACGCTGGAGAATATCGCGACGCGGGTGGAAGCCGCGGGCGTCAAGGCCCCTGCGCTGACCATCATTGGCCGGACGGTCGAACTGCGCGGCAAGCTGAACTTCTTCGAACAGCGACCCTTGTTGGGCAAGTGCATCGTCATCACGCGCGCCCGCGCGCAGGCCAGCACGCTGGCGACCGTGCTTCTCGCGCTCGGTGCGGACGTCATTCAGTTCCCCACCATCCGGATCGAGCCGCCGACGGACCGGAAATCGATGGAAACGATCGCCAAACACCTGTCCGATTTCGACTGGCTGATCCTGACCAGCGCAAATGGGGTGGATGCGCTTCTGGGCGAGATGGAACGGCAGGGGGGCGACGCCCGTTCGTTGAGCAAGATGCGCATCGCGGCCATCGGCTCCTCAACCGCCGCGCGGCTGGCCGAACACGGCCTGCAGGCCGATCTGATACCGAAAAAGTTCGTCGCGGAGGAGGTCGTGGCAGAACTGCAGGAGCGCGGCGTGTTGAGGAAGGTCTTCTCGGCGGCGCCGTACGAGTCGGGCGGTCCGCGGTTCCTGCTGGCCCGCGGCGATCTGGCCCGCAGTCATCTGACCGAGCAGCTTCGCGCGCTCGGCGCCGACGTGACCGAAGTCGTGGCCTACCGCACGGTCCTGGAGACGGAAGGACAGGACGAGGGCCGGCAGGCGCTGCTCGAAGGCCGTGTCGACGCGGTGACCTTCACCAGCAGTTCGACCGTGCGCCACTTCGTCTCGCTGCTGGGCGATGCGGCGATGGCCCAGGTGCTCGCCTCGCCTCGCCTGCGCTGCTTCTCCATTGGACCGATCACCAGCGCCACCATGCGCGA
>CAYSBP010000001.1:21380-30447 GCA_964429255.1 uncultured Planctomycetia bacterium | reverse complement strand
GGCGATCGCAAAGGTACCCTTGTTGAACGGCTCCACCTCGAAGACGCCCAGCGGTCCGTTCCAGACCACCATCTTGGCCTTCTTGATCTCCGCCGCGAACGCTTCGACCGTTTTCGGACCGACATCCAGACCCATCTGCTCGGCCGGAATCTGGTCCTGCATCACGATCTGATTCGGAGCGTTGGCCTCGATCTTCGCCGCGACGACGTGATCGACGGGCAGCATCAGTTTCTTATTGAGCTTCTTCGCCTGATGGAGCAGCGTTTTGGCCAGTTCGACCTTGTCGGCTTCGACGAGCGACTGGCCGGTCGCCACGCCCTGCGCTTTGAGGAACGTGTAGGCCATCGCACCGCCGATCAGCATGGCGTCGCACTTGGGCAGCAGGTTCTCAATCACCGCGATTTTGTCGGAGACCTTGGCGCCACCGAGGATCACCACGAAGGGCCGCTCGGGACTCTTCGTCGCCTTGGTCAGGTAGTTGATTTCCTTCTCCAGCAGGTAGCCCGACGCGCGGTCCGTGAACATCTTGGCCACGCCATAGACCGACGCGTGCGCGCGGTGCGCGGCACCGAAGGCATCGTTCACGTACACGTCACCGAGGTCCTTGAGCTGTTTGCAGAACGCCTCTTCGTTCTCCTCCTCGCCGGCGTGATATCGGAGGTTCTCCAGCAGACAGACCTCGCCGTCCTTCAGCGCGCCAACGACCTTCTTGGCTTCGTCGCCGATACAGTCGGTGGCGAAGGCCACGGGCGCACCGAGATGCTTGGCCAGCCGTTCGGCAATGGGCTTCAGCGTGTACTTTGGATTCGGCTTGCCATCCGGCCGGCCGAAGTGGCTGCAGAGCACCAGGCGTCCGCCACGAGACAGGAGGTCCTTGATGGTCGGCAGTGCCGCAACAATGCGCGTATCGTCGCTGATCGCGCCCGTGGCCTTGTCGACCGACACATTGAAGTCCACACGGCAAAGCACGCGCTTGCCTTTGATGTTAAGGTCCCTGATGCTGCGGATGGCCATGGTCGTTCTCCTCCTCCTCCGAAAAGCGGTTGACGGGGTGCGTCTGGAGCGATCAGACTAGCGGTCGGAAAGGTTGCATCAAGGGTATTTAGGCAACCGCATGGCGCCCCGATGCGCCGGAACGGTCAAACGCATCGGACAGGTCCGACTTGTACGACCGGCCTGCGTTGTCTGACCGCCAGGGAGCATCCATTGAACAGCCCACGTGACGGCAACCCCGTCTTCACCTACCGCGCCGGATTCCGGACGACCGCAGGAATCATCCAGCGCTGGTCGGTCCTGCTGGGCGCTGCCAGCCTGCTGGTCGGCGGGACGACGTGGCTGGTTGCGACAGAAGGTTCCCGTGCGCGGAATGCCGGCTGCTGGCTGTTCCTGATCGGTTTGGGCCTGATGACTGTCGGTCTTCTCTGGGGCTACTGGTGGCGGGGGCATCTGCGAGAAAAGTTTCGGCAGTGCTTTGGCGGATCGGTCTCATCGGGTGCCGCGGGATCTCCGGTGCAGCAAGGCGAGTGAGACGACGCATTCCACCCGACGGTTCAGCGGTTCTCGGACGCCTGACGTTTCATTCACACCACGTGCGCCTCGGCTCAAGCCCTTTGCGTTCCGGCGATCTCGCGCGCCCGCCAGTCGGCGGAACGGGCGAGTTTGTCGTTCGGGAAAGTGGCCGCAATCAGTCGGAAGAGCGCCGCGGCACGGGCCGCGTCCCCGCTTTCGGCCAAGGTCTCCGCCCACTCAAAGAGCAACCCCGGAGCAGCCGGTCCGCCCGGCTCCCGCCGCAGCGTTTGTGCCAGCCACGCCAAGGCCTCCGTCTGGCGTCCCGCCGCGTTCAGCGCGCGTACCAGCACCAGAAGCGCAGGCGCGTTCATTTCGGGCGAACCGCCAACCGAGACCAGCAACGTGTAGGCCTCCAGCAGTCGCGGGCGGTCATGCGACGCGGCCGCCTGGTGAAAAGCGGCGGAGGCCTGAGCGGCGACCACCTCGCGCGCGCCCTTTTCGGCGGCAATACGCGCGGGAAGCAAGGCCCACTCGGCGGGCAGGCCATCCTGTTCGACCAGCACCTTCAGCGCCCCCTCCGCCCGCTCCCATGCGCCGGTCCGCAGCGCGCCCACCACGGTCTTGCGGCGCCGCGCGCGAGCCCACGAATCCCCGATGGTGCGGAGTGAACGACCCAGCCCGAGAATCAGGCCCACCAGGGCGCCGAAGGCGAAACCACCCACGTGCGCCCAGTAGGCCACTTCGACCGAGGTCGAAATCTCGCTGAAACTCACCGCGTAAAGGAACTGGCCGAGGAACCAGAAGCCGAGGAACCCGAGCGCTGGAACATCCACCTTTCCGAAGAGCGGATGGGCCGTCAGGATCCAACAATAGAAGACCCGGACGGTCTCGCCGGCATGAAGCACCGCGGCGGCGCCGAGAATTCCGGAGACCGCCCCCGACGCGCCGATGCAGGGAACATCCCACAGGAACTCCGGCGTTGTCAACAGATGCGTCGCGGAAGCCAACAGGCCGGAAACGGCGTAAAGGGCCGCGTAGCCGCAGCGCCCCAGGCGGTCCTCCACCAGCGGCCCGAAAATCGCCAGGAAGAACATGTTTCCGAGTACGTGCAGCCAGCCGTTATGCAGAAACATGCAGGTCAGGACGTTGCTCCAGCGTTTCCATTCCGCGGGCACGAACCCGCGGTCGAAGAAGAGGATATCGCGAGCCACAGGATCCAGGGAGACGGTCCAGAGGAAGACACCGAAGTTCACCACGATCACCAGCCAGGTGATCCACGGATGTCGTTCCGGTGCGCGTTCGGTTCGATAGGGCAGCAGCAGCACGGTTCAGCGCTCCAAAGGAACGACGGTGATCTTCTCTTCGTCGGGCTCGTCATCCGGGCGCGGCGCGGGCACAGGCAGCGGCACAAGCGGCGTAATGACATGGCCTGCCTTGGGCGGGCCACGTGTCTTCTTCAGGGCCTGGGCCTGCAGGGAATAAGGGTGGCGTTCCAGAAGTTCGGCATAGGCGACCTCGGCTTGAAGCCGTTCGCCCAGTCGTTCGTGACAGGCGACGATGCGCGCCTGGGCTTCGGCGGGATCGAACGGCCCCGCCATCCGGCGGACCTTCAGGTAGAACGACCGGGCTTCCGGATTCAGGCTGGCGGAATCAAGAACGCGGTCGAAATCGCTGAAGGGGGAAAAGCCATCGCCGGCCTTCGAATGGCTCTCGCGGAACGAACGGATGGCCTCGGCCGGCGCTTCGTTCTCCAGCGTTTCCCCCAGGCGGAAGAGCGCCTGTTGACGGATGGGCAGGGGCGGATCGAGTTCAAGGGCGCAACGCAGCTCCTCGCGCGCCTCGCCCGGGTTCCCGCAGCGCAAGAGGAAGTATGCCAGAGAGATGTGCAGTTCGGCTTTGGTCTCGACCCGTTCGTCACCGTCCAGATCCTTCCAATACTCCGTCCGCTCCAGGTCCGTCAGGACCCGCCGGGTCGCGTCGATGGCTAGTTGGTAGCGTCGCCGGGCCAGGTCCCTGCGTCCCTCCTTTTCCAGCGCCCGTCCGTAGTGGTCGGATCGCGAGGCCTGCGTGAGATAAAGGCCGCTGCGTCGCGTCCATGCAGCGAGATTCTGCGGTTCTTGAACCTGAAATACGCTGAACCGGTGTGCCGTCAGGACCACATACGCGATTAACATAAACCCTATCATAATAAAGAGTTGCGGCAACGATGGCGCCAGCAGCGCACCCCATCGACGCAGACACACACGAAGCGGACGCCGGCAGGAACTGCATTCAACCGTCAACACCTCTGCAGGTGAGCACTCGCGGCAGAGCGGTTTTCCGCAAGTGCTGCAGGAGGAGACGGCCGGACGAGCGGTGTGCTGGGCACAGACCGGAGCTGACGGACCGGCGTCAGGTAGATCCTTGAGGGTATCTTCGACGCTGGTGTACTCCATGGATCACCGGCCGATGGAATAGGCGCCGACCATGTTATCACGGGGCGGCTGACGGCTACTGAAAGAGACGCGCTCCACGCCCGAACTGCCCGCCATGTAAAAGCGCTGACCGTCGGTCCACCCCTCTGTCACCTTCCCGATGTAGGTGGTCTCCCACAGCTTCTGTCCTGTGGTGGCCCGGATCGCGGTGATGCGTGTTTCAGTGGAGTTAGCAATGGTGTGGTAACGCCACGCGATCAGTGCCCCATTACCGGACATCAGTCGGCTACCGACGTCGCGCAGCCGCCACCTGGGTTGGCCCGTTTTGGCGTCGAGCGCCAGCAGTTCGCTGACGGCGACCGTGGTCTGCGTCGGCATGTCCTTCTGGAACTCGCGCACCAGATCCTCGGTGCCACGGTAGGTTGGCAGCCCAACGCCTGATTGGCCGACCTTCCGTTCCTCCTGCACGTAGGTGTTCAGATAGACCGTATCGCCTTCGACGTGCGGTTCGGACGGGTCGTATTCGTCCCCCGACTTGAACTGCCATCGTTCTTCGCCGGTCTTCAGATCGATGCAATACAGCACGTTGTCGCCCGGAACGAAGACCATCTCACCACGAAGCTGCGGGTCCCAGAAGAGGAACTCGACCTTTGGGACGGGGTATTTCCAGAGTACCTTGCCGTCCGCCTCGGCCAACGAGTAGAGATTGGAGCCGGTGGTCACCAGGACGCCCGTCGTCGTCGAACGCAGCCGGACGCTGTATCCCCTGCCACCCTCCAGGACAGCCTTCCATTTACCCTGGCCGGTTGTCGCATCGAAGGCGGTGAGGACGAACCGGGCCGTCTCGAACACCGCTGCGGGATCATCCTCGTCCTCCGGCGGCTTTTTCTTGGGGGTGTTCTTGGTTGGCGGCTTCGGACCGGCCTGGGTCTTTGACGGAGTCTTCTTTGGCGCGGTCTTCCCGGCGTCCCCGCTCTCGGCCTCCATCTCCTTGGTGGTCATGTGCATACCATAGTAGATGGTGTCGTTGCCCACCGCCATCTCGCCGCCCGCGAAGAAGGTCCTGCTGAACGTCTTTCGCCACAACTCGGTCCCGTCCTCCAGCTTGAGGGCACGCAGAGCGGCGGAATCGACGACCTGTGTGGAGCGGATCGGCCCAAGGGTGTTGCGTCTCTCCTCCTTGGTCATCTCCCTCATGGTCTGAAAGAGGTACGCAACGTACTTCTCGCCCACGACGGGTTCAGGGCGCTGTCCATCCGGAAAGGCGTGCTGCCAGACCGGCTTGCCGTCCCGAGTGCTCAGGCCATACAGATTCTCGTAGTCGGTGACGATGCAGAGATCGCCCACCTGAACCGGGGCCCGTTCCGCGAGGCCTCGTAGTCCCTTAAAGCCCCAAACAGCTTGCCCCGTTTTCTTCTCGAGTCCATACACCGCGGTGTTGTCGCAAGCGGCAATGACCAGCTCGCCCGCGGAAAGAACGGCACTGAAGACCCGATCCTTCTCGGGCTTGAACGTCCAGACGAGCTTGCCTTCCTTGCTGGTCACCGTCCAGATGACGAAGGCGCCGAGTGCCAGCGCCGCCAGCGGAAAGACGGTGATCATGAAAATCCGAGCATTCCTGACCATGCTCGATCGGAAGGCCGCCATCCTGGCGCCCTCCGTATCCGCCGGCGCCTGCGACTTCGCCTTGGCCTTGCACTCGGAACTGCAGAAGTAACCGTACAGCTTGGTGCAGACGATGCAGATCGTCTTTCCGCACGTGCCACACTGACCTATGATTTTCTCGCGGGGATGAAGCTGACAGCCGCCGATGGACATCCGTACCCCTCCTGAGGCCACCGCAAAACGCGCCTACGACCCTAACCCTACCATCAGAGTAGAAGTGGCGTCAATAGGCGACTGGCCTCATCCGGGTCTCGGGGTAAGATTCACCTCCGTTTGCTGAACCACTACAGGAGTCCGCCCTATGAAAGTCACAATCGTGGGCACGGGATACGTCGGTCTGGTCGCCGGCGTCTGCTTCGCCGAAACCGGCCACGAAGTACTGGGACTGGACATCGACGCGGCCAAGATCAAACGCCTGCAGGAAGGCGACCCGGTCATCTACGAACCGGGCCTGGCCGACCTCCTACGCCGCAACCTGCGCGAAGAACGCATCCGCTTCACCACCGATTACGCGCAAGCGGCCCGGCACGCACGCGTCTTTTTCCTCTGTCTGCCCACGCCCCCGACAGAGGACGGTTCAGCCGACGTCAAGTACGTGCTCGCGGCCGTCCGGTCGTTGTCCAAGGTCCTGGATACGAAGGCTTCTGAACCGGCCCTTTTTGTGCTGAAAAGCACCGTCCCGGTCGATACCGCCGAGCGCATTCGGAAGGAAGTGGAAGCCTGCTACCCGGGACCATTCGCGGTCGCTTCGAATCCTGAATTCCTCAAGGAAGGCGCTGCGGTCGAGGACTTTCTGAAGCCGGATCGCGTGGTCGTGGGGGTCACCGACGACCGCTCGTACGACGTGTTGCGCGAACTCTACGATCCGTTCTGTCGCACCGGCGCGCCGATCCTGCGGATGACGCCCGCCTCGGCTTCACTGACCAAGTACGCCGCCAATTGCCTGCTGGCCACGAAGATCTCGTTTATGAACGAGATCGCCCGACTCTGCGACGCCAGCGGCGCGGATGTGGACGAAGTGCGAAAAGGCATCAGCCTGGATCCGCGTATCGGCAAAGCCTTCCTGTTTCCCGGACTCGGTTATGGCGGCTCCTGCTTTCCGAAGGACACGCGCGCGCTTTCGGCCACTGCCCGGGCACTGGGACTCAAGGCGGAGATCTGCGACGCCGTCGAACGGGTGAACAACGATCAGAAGGCCGTCTTCCTGCCGAAGCTGATCGAACACCTGAAATCCGCGCCGGCTGGCAACGTAGTCGCCGTCTGGGGTCTGTCTTTCAAGCCGCGGACCGACGACATCCGCGAAGCCCCGGCGCTTGCGCTGATCGAACGGCTACTGAAGGAAGGCGTAAAGGTGCAGGCGTTCGATCCGGAAGCCATGGAGAACGTGCGCCGGCAACTGGGCGACCGGATCGTGCTGACGTCGAACCTGTATGCGGCGCTGGATGGCGCGGATGCGTTGGTGCTGGCAACCGAGTGGAACGAGTTCCGCGCACCGGACTGGACACGAGTCAAACAGATGATGAAGCGTCCGGCGGTCTTTGACGGGCGGAATCTTTACGACCCGAAGAAGCTCCGTGCCATGGGATTCCAGTATTGGGGCATCGGTCGGTCGTAACGTCCGCGGACAGAACGTGCGCGTCACTGGAAAACAGCAGCCCAGGCGTCAACCGGCCCGCTTTCCTGCCGATAAGCATAGTGGGTCCGGACGGGCTGTCGGAAGGATGTTCGGACCGCAATCAGACGCGGATTCCCGCCGCAGCGGGTTGGGTGAGGCGGGAGCCAGGGCTGGATGCCCGTTGCCGAAGGCCATGGATGGCAAGGAGTTGTGATCATGTCTCAAGACATCAGCAGTTATGTCGAGCATCAGGTGGCCGCCGCGACCCCGGGTGAACTGATCGAAATGCTCTACGCGCGTGCGGTCCGCGACCTGAAGGGTGCGCATGAGCTCTTTGGGCTGGAGGCCGAACCGCGTGCTCAGTCCGATGCGATCCACCTGATCGTTCACGCGCAGCAGATCATCGCCGAACTCCACCGGTCTCTGGATTTCAGAAACGGCGGCGACCTGGTAAGGAACCTGGCGCGTCTCTACGAATACATGCAGTATCGGCTGACGGAAGCCGTTTCAACACGGGATGATGCTCCTGTAGTCGAAGTGGCAGACCTGCTTGCGGAGTTGCACGAAGCGTGGAAGAGCATGGTCGCCGAACAGAGAACAGGGAGCGTAGTGGCCCGCTTCAGCGCCGGCATCCTGGTGGCCTGAGAGACCGTGTGCGGGGAATCGTAATCGCAATCGTCTATCGGCTGGTGTCGTCTGGCCGGGAACAATCGAGAGAAGGTCGCTTATTCAGGTTTGGGCGGTTCGTGCACCGGGCAGATGACTTCAGCACCGCAATGCTCGCACGGGAAGCACTTGGCCTTGAACTCATTGACGACGCGGTGCTTCCATTTGCACTTGCCGCACTCGAGGATGAGCACCCATTCGACGTCTACGCGTTCCCATGCCTGCTGAAGCACTTTCCCTCGTTTCAATTTCCAGAGGCCGAGGCCGCCTAGAAGAGAGTTGTTCCGGGCTATGTGGTCGACGTAGTTCTCGATCGCGCGGAAGCGGGAACTCTTGTAGCCACACTGGGGGCAGGCCTGCGCGGGCGGGATCTCGCCTCCGCAGCCCGGACACTTGGCCGTGTCGTCCCGGCCCTCGACCTGTGCAGCAGGTTCGGCCTTCTCCTCATGGCCGATGGGCGAGAGGGAGATGGCCGTGCCCTGGGGTGACGGTTCGTTCAACAATTCGTCCGGCTCGGAGGTGTCGGTGGGGCCCGAGTAAACGACCTTGTGCTTGCCGATCATAACCACGTCGCCGTCACGCAGGCGCCGGCGGGTTACTTTGTAACCATTCACCCGGATGCCGTTGGTCGAGTTCATGTCGATGGCGTTGTAAAAGTCGCCCGACATCTCGATGACGAAATGCTTCCGCGAGCATTTGGGGTCGGGAAGGGTGATGTGGTTGGACTCCTCGCGGCCGATGTTCGTGACGGCGCGATCCAGCGCAAAGACGGTTTCGTTCCCCTCGGGGTCAACGACGGTAACATAGGCTTGCTTCTTATCGGGCAGCCGCTCCTCGCCCTCGGCGGGCGAAGGTTCCCCGCCCGCGGGCATCGCCTCTCCGCCGGCATCGATGGAAATGTCCTCGGGAAAACCTGCTTTCTCGCTGCGATCCCCTTCGTCATCCACGGCGCCCAGGCCTTCGGGGCTGGACGGTGACGGTTTATCTTTGGCCTCAGCCTCCTTCTCTTCCGCCATGACCGGCCTCCTTCACAAGTGGTCTCCCGGCGCAGCTTCTGACCCAACGATAGGCCCTCTATCTCTACACCGCGCGGGGAAGATGTGCAACCGGCGTGGAGCCTGAGTCATCCCCAGTTTGAGAAAGGCTAAATAAGGAAAGCAACCTACCGAACGAGACCTCCGTTGACCCGCCAAGGACA
>CAYSBP010000001.1:17763-21280 GCA_964429255.1 uncultured Planctomycetia bacterium | reverse complement strand
AAGACCGCCCGGGGGCGGCTGGTGGTAGCCGTCGATGGGGTGGAGGTAGGGCGCTGCAAGGTGTTGCGTGCGGCCATCCCGCTGCGGGGGCAACGCATCCCGACTGCTTTTGCCGCGTACCATCCGAATGACTTATTCTCCGACTACGCCCCCGATTCCTTCGAAACCCAGCCCTCAAAAAGTGGAGATGACTCAGCCTTCCACCTCCTTGAACTCCACCTCCATCCCACTACTCTACTCCCTTCGGGAAAAGCAATTTTCCGTCAGCAAGGAGACTGGAAGCGATGTCCATCCCACGCCCGGAATACCCACGTCCTCAATTCATGCGCACCGAGTGGCTGAACCTGAACGGCCATTGGCAATTCGAGATGGATTCCGGCGACAGCGGCTTCGAACGCGGCCTGGTCAAGAGCGAACTGAAAGGTTTGATCAATGTTCCCTTCTGCCCGGAATCCACGCTCTCGGGGATCGGCAACGTCGACTTCATGGAAGCAGTCTGGTATCGGCGTGAAGTGGAGATTCCGAAGACATGGAAAGGCCGTCATGTCCTCCTGCACTTCCAGGCCGTCGATTACGACGCCACGGTCTGGGTCAACGGCACGGAAGTTATCCGGCATCGCGGAGGATTCTCGCCCTTTTCCTGCGATCTGGCCGGCATCGCCGAACCGGGCACCCAGGCGACCATCGTCGTCCGTGCTCGCGACCCGAAGGGCAAACCCAAACCATACGGCAAACAGTGCGACCAGTTCCACAACTGCGGTTGCTCCTACACCCGCACCACCGGCATCTGGCAGACCGTCTGGATGGAGCCGGTTCCCGAAACGTACCTCAAGCGCCCGCGCCTGACGCCCGATGTGGGGAGCAGCTCGATCCGCCTCGACCAACCCATCGCCGGCGCAGGTGACGGCCTGAAACTGTGCGCGCGAATCAAAGACGCCAAAGGCGAAGTCTGCGCCGCCGAGACCTCCGTCGTGGATTTCTCGCCCACGCTGACCCTGCGCATCCCTGCGGACCGCCGGCGCCTGTGGAACATCGAAGACCCGCACCTCTACGACGTCGAAATCGAGGTGCGGGACAAGAATGGCCTGATCGTCGACCGCGCCTCCAGCTACGCGGGGTTGCGATCCATTACCATTCGCGGCAAGGCCATCCAGATCAACGGAAAGAGCGTCTTCCAACGGCTGGTGCTCGACCAGGGCTTCTATCCCGACGGCATTCTGACGGCATCGAGCGACGAGGCGCTCAAGCGCGACATCGAACTTTCGATGGAAGCCGGCTTCAACGGCGCGCGGCTGCACCAGAAAATCTTCGAGGAACGCTTTCTCTATCACTGCGACAAGATGGGCTACCTCGTCTGGGGCGAGTTCCCCGACTGGGGCATCGACCGCGACCGGCCGTCGGCTTCGTACGTCGCGCAGTGGCTGGAAGTGCTCGATCGAGACTACTCACACCCCGCCATCGTCGGCTGGTGCCCGCTCAACGAGACCGCGCAGCCGATCCCGGACCCCATCCCGGGATTGAACGACATCACCCGCGCGCTCTTCATGGCCACCAAGGCAATGGATGTGACGCGACCCGTGCTGGACGCCTCGGGTTACTCGCACCGCGAGTGGGAAAGCGACATCTACGACAGTCACGACTACGACCAGGATCCGAAGACGTTCAAGGATCACCACAATGGCCTTGCCGAGAACAATCCGTTTCTCAACGGCGGCGAGCACAACAAGGTCTGGTCAATCCCCTACCGCAGACAACCGTACTTCGTCAGCGAGTTCGGCGGCATCTGGTGGAACCCGGACGTGAAACCCGGTGAACCGTCGTGGGGTTACGGCCAGCGCCCAAAGGATATCGAGGAGTTCTACACGCGCTTCGAAGGACTCTGCGCCGTGTTGCTGGATAACCCCAACATGTTCGGCTACTGCTACACGCAACTCACCGACGTGTACCAGGAGCAGAACGGGATCTACCTGTTCGGGCGCGAGAAGAAGTTCGACATGGAGCGCATCCGCAAGGCGCAGCAGAAGAAGGCGGCGATCGAGAAGTAACGCGCCCATCAGGGGAGGCCGGTCGACGTCAGCGGCGGTGAGTGGCTTATTGGCGGCGCGGACACATCGAACCGCTGCTGTTGGCGACCCACCTTGCGTGGGCCTATCTACTGCTACTCCTGTTCGGACGGCGCGGTATAAAGAAGTTCTCATCGGCACACTGGGCGGCCTCCCCCCCCAGGAAGCGCCGGCAAACCAGCGCTTTCGTGGTCGCTCGCCTGATGGTTCCCCTAACGGTGCGCTCCGTGATCTCTGGTGAATAGAGCAGGCGAGCGAGCCTTCAGCGGACAGCCAGCACGCGCCGGTACACGGCTTCATATTGCGGGACGATGCGCTCGAGCGAGAAGGCGGTGACGGCTTTCTGACGAGCCGCCTGCCCCATGGCCTTGCGCCGGTCTTCATGCGCCAGGATGTCCAGCGCGCGACCGGCCATGCATTCGATGTCGCCCGGACAACAAAGCCAGCCGTCCCTGCCCGGCGAGATGACCTCACCCAAACCGCCCACCTCAGCGGCCAGCACGGGCACGCCGCAGGCCATCGCTTCCAGCGCCGCCAGACCGAAACTCTCGTAGGCCGAAGGCAACAGGAAGACGTCCGCGCAGGCCAGGATCTCTTCGACGGCCTCCTGGTTACCCAGGAAGAGCACGTCCCGCTCGACGCCCAGCTCGCGCGCCAGCTCCCGGCACTTCTGCAGGTCGGGACCTTCGCCCACCATCAGCAGCCGCGTTTGAATCCGGTTGCGCACCCGGCTGAAGACGCGGACGACATCCGGGGCATTCTTGACCGGCCGGAAGTTCGAAATGTGAATCATCAAACGCTCGCCCTGCGGGGCGAAGTGGCTGCGGCAGCACGTCTTCGCCTGCGGGCGAAAACGCTCCACGTCCACCGAGTTGTGAATCACGTCGGGACGCGTCTGTGTCCCGAAGGTCTTCACCGTTTCGTCGGCCAGATAGCTGGAAACAGCGGTGACCGCGTCGGACTTATCGATGCCGAACTGGGTCATTTTGAAGAAGGACGGCTCCGCACCCACCAACGTGATGTCCGTTCCGTGAAGCGTGGTGACGATCTTCATGTCCGACTTACAGCTCACTTCGCGCGCCAAATGGGCACAGACGGCCCACGGAACCGCGTAGTGGACGTGCATGATCTCCAGTCCGGCACACTCGGCAATCTCGCTCATCTTACAGGCCGCGGCGAGTGTGATCGGCGGGTAGCGGAAGAGCGGATAGGTGCTGACCTGGATTTCGTGGAAAAAGAGGCTCTCGTAATACCCGTGTAACCGGAATGGCAGTGCGTAACTGAAGACGTGAATTTCGTGTCCACGCTTTGCCAATTTGATGGCCAGTTCGCTGGCGACCACGCCCGATCCGCCGTAGGTGGGATAACAGGCAATGCCGACACGCATGGACAAGCCCTCGAAACCAGTGATGGGCGCACTATAGTCAGCCCGCGATGAAACACCACGTGATGTC
>CAYSBP010000001.1:11921-17663 GCA_964429255.1 uncultured Planctomycetia bacterium | reverse complement strand
GCCCTCGCCAATTCACGGCAGATCGAAAGAGGAACGTCAGCGGTCCTTCAGCGTTCTCACGCCCCACCCCGCGGTCCTCTCCCTTTCTCCTTTCGCATCGCGCCTTTCTCCTTAAGATCCCTGCCATGGCCAAGACCGAACGACCTCGTTTTTACTGCAGGCACTGCGGCAACGAGTACGCGCGCTGGGAAGGCAAGTGTCCCGCGTGCGACGAGTGGGACGCATTGATCGAGGCGCCTCCCGAAAAAGGCGAGGCCCGGCCGCGCAGGGGCGGCAAGAGCGACTCGCGCGCCGCCGCACTGCCATCACTGGGCGCACGCCCGAAGCCCTTGAAGGACCATGCGGCTGAACGCATCCCGCGCCTGCCCATCCCCATCGGCGAGTTCCACCGCGTCCTCGGCGGCGGCGCCGTCCCCGGCGGCAGCATCCTCGTCGGCGGCGAACCCGGCATCGGAAAATCAACACTGCTGCTGCAGGTACTGGGGGCGATGGCGGGCGAGACGTCGGGGGGGAGGAGCGCGGAACGAGGAGCGCTAGAAACAGAGGTCAGCGGGCAGAAGTCAGACGTCGGAAGTCGGAGGTCCGATCGGTCCGATTCGACAGTCCCTGGCCAGCAGCCAACAGCCCGTAGTCGCCCGCTCCTCTACATTTCCGGCGAAGAGGCTCCCAGCCAGATTGCGGCTCGCGGGTTGCGCCTCGGAGACCGGCCTTCGGAGAATGGCGGTCCGGCGTATGATTTCGAGAGCCCGAGTCTGAAACTGGCCGGCGAAACCGACCTGGAAACGATTCTGCAGATTCTTGAGGAAGAGCGCCCGCGACTGGTCGTGATTGATTCAGTCCAGACCTTGCGCGACCCCTCGGTGGCCTCGGCGCCGGGCAGCGTGAGTCAAGTCCGCGAGTGCGCACTGTCGCTGGTCGACGCAGCGCGCCGCCTGGAGATTGCGCTCTTCCTGATCGGCCACGTGACCAAGGACGGATCGTTGGCTGGCCCGCGCGTACTGGAACACGTCGTGGACACGGTACTGAACTTCGAAGGTGACACCCGATTGGGGCTGCGGGTGCTGCGGGCGCAAAAGAACCGGTTCGGTTCAACGCATGAGGTCGGGCTTTTCGAGATGTCCGGCGCGGGACTGATAGAAGTTCCAGATCCGTCCAGCGCGTTGCTGGATCGGGATGGGGCAGAAGACAAGGGTGCCGGTTCGACGGTCGGTGCGCTCTGCGAAGGCTCGCGGGTACTCCTGGTGGAAGTCCAGGCGCTGACTGTGCCCGTCCCATCGGGTGGGTCCCCACGCCGCCGCGCCACGGGCCTGGATGCGAACCGCCTTGCGATGCTCCTGGCGGTTCTGGAGACCAAAGCCGGAGTTCCGTTCGGGGCGCTGGATGTGTTCGTGAGTGCCGCTGGCGGGTTCGATGTGGACGAACCGGCCGCCGACCTGCCCATTGCGCTGGCGCTGAGTTCGGTCGCTTCGGGCCGTCGGATTCGCGAAGGATTGGTCTCGGCCGGCGAGATTGGCCTGGGTGGCGAGTTGAGGCCAGTCCCACGCGTGGAAGCGCGTCTGGCCGAAGCTAGACGCCTCGGATTCACCCATTTCCTGCTGCCGACACGCGGTCGGGAGGTAAGCGGTTCGGCGGCATCCGGCCTGAAGCTGCTGCGGACCCGCACGATCCACGAGGCATTGAGCGTGGCGCTGGAATAAGCCCTGATAGCACTGAATCAACTTGCCGCCGAGGCTCTTGCAGGAAAACACCTCTCGAAGTTCGCCTAACAGCCCGCTCCTTGAGGGGTTTTGCGAGAGGGTTATCCGCGGCGGTGTGGACGGTGATGCGGCAGTTGCGCGGCGGATTTCAGGCGCTCTCGCGACGAGGTTCGGTGGGCGGGTTTGTTGCGGACCGCGGCGGGGATCCGCTGTCTTTCTGCGGCGGTTGAAGAGGCAGGACGCTAGGGCCGCCCTTCTCGACCATCTCAGCGGTAATGACCACCCGGCGGATATCCTTTCGCGCGGGCAGATCGTACTGGCAGTCGAGCATCAGGCTTTCCAAAACGTTGCGCAAGCTGCGCGCGCCGGTGCCCTTCTTTTCCGCCTTCTTCGCGATGGCCTTCAACGCCGCATCCTCAAAGATCAGTTCCAGTTCCTGCACCTCAAAGAGCTTCTTGTACTGCTTGACCAGCGCGTTCTTGGGTTCGGTCAAGATCTTGATGTAAGTTTCCACGTCGAGCGGATCCAGCGGCACGATGATCGGGAAGCGGCCGATCAATTCCGGGATCATGCCGGTCTTCAGGAGGTCGTCGGTTTCGATAAACTTCAACATCCGCCCGTAGTCCTTCAGGGTTTCGATCGAATTGCCGGACTCCAGGAAACCCATGCGCCGTTTACCGATGCGGTTCGAGATGTGCTCCTCGATGCCCTCGAAGGTGCCGCCACCAACGAATAGGATATTCGACGTATCCATCTGGATGTACTTTTGTTCCGGATGCTTACGGCCACCCTGTGGTGGGATGTTCGCCGTCGTGCCTTCCAGGATCTTGAGCAACGCCTGCTGCACGCCTTCACCCGAAACGTCACGGGTGATGCTGGGGTTCTCGGACTTGCGACCGATCTTGTCCAGTTCGTCGATGTAGATCATCCCGCGCTCAGCCGCGTCCAGATCCATCTCGGCGACCTGCAGCAATCGCAGGAGGATATTCTCCACGTCCTCGCCGACGTAGCCGGCCTCCGTCAGTGTGGTCGCGTCACCGATGGCAAAGGGCACCTGCAACGTCTTGGCGAGCGTGCGGGCCAGCAGCGTCTTGCCGCAGCCCGTCGGACCCACCAGGAGCACGTTGGACTTCTCCAGCTCCACGTCCGATTTCCGGCGAGTCTCGCGACTGAGGATGCGGTGATAATGGTTGTGGACCACTACCGCCAGGATCCGCTTGGCGCGTTCCTGACCGACCACGTACTGATCCAGTTCACTCTTTACTTCCTCCGGCGTAGGTACGTGCTTGATCTTGAGAGTGCTCTTGCCGCGCTTCGTGGATTCGCGGTCGAGGATCGAATTGCAGAGGTCGATGCACTCGTTGCAGATGAAGACATCCGGCGGCCCGGCAATCAGCCGTTCCACCATGTCGGCCGTACGTCCGCAGAAACTACAGAACTCGGGGGCTCTCCCTCCCGTGCCCGTGCCCGAAGGAGGCGTCGTCGTCAGGTTGCGTCGCGCCATGCAGAATCCCGCCCGAAAGCCAATCGGGAAAACCGACTGGCAGGCCATCCCCCCACCCGCGACTCAGTCTAAAGGCTTTTCCAGAAGCAAGCTATGTCAAAATCGTATCGATCAACCCGTATTCCTTGGCCTCTTCCGCCGACATGAAGAAGTCTCGATCGGTGTCCTTGGTCAGGCGCTCGATGGGCTGGCCTGTATGCTTGGCGTATAATTCGTTCATTTTCTTCTTGATACGTACGATTTCCTCTGCCTGGATAGCGATGTCCGACGCCGTGCCCTGCGCCCCGCCCCACGGCTGATGCATCATGATCCGGGCATTGGGCAGCGCGTGCCGCTTGCCTTTGGCCCCCGCCGCCAGCAGGAAGGCCGCCATGCTGGCCGCCTGACCAATGCAGTACGTCGCCACCTTGGTGGAGAGGTGTTGCATGGTGTCGTAGATCGCCATGCCGGCATTCACCGAGCCGCCGGGGGACATGATGTACAGGTCAATGTCCGCCTCCTTGCTCTGCAACTGGAGGTAGAGCATCTGCGCCACGACAACTGTCGCCACGTAGTCTGTGATGGGCTCACCCAGGAAGATGATGCGATCCTTGAGCAGCCGGCTGTAGATATCGTAGGACTGTTCGCCGCGACCCGTACGTTCAATGACGAAAGGAACCACGCTCATGCCTCTCCCTTTCAGTGCCGCGCGGCGGGGAAACCGCACTTTCTTCACCACAGAAAACACCGCACGCACCGGGAACGAACGGATCTGGACCTGAACCGCATCCCCGCATCCGTTGCGCGCGCGGCCTCCGTGGCCAATCGTCCAGTTACGACCCGCCGGCCGGCTTTTCCTCTGACTTGGCCTCCGCCTTGGGTCCTTCCTCAGCTTTTTCCTGCTGAGCCGTTTCCGGGCGTTTGCGCGAAACAACCTTTACCTCGGCGTTATCCGCCAGGAACTCGGTCGCCTTACGCGTACGCAACTGAATCTTCAGCTCTTCAAGTTCACCATGCTCCTTCATGTGGTCGAAGAGGTCGGCCGCGCGGACGTTCCGTTTGCGTGCCAGCGTCAGAACCTCGTCATCCACCTCGTCTTCGGTCGGCTCCAGGCCCTCTTTGGAGGCGATCGCATCAAGTACGAAGAAGGTTCGCAGTTCCTGTTCGGCGGTCTTGCTCGCACGCTCCTTCAAGTCATCTTCGCGCGAAGCCATATGTTCGTCCGTCAGTCCCATGGAGGCGAGCCAGCGTTTCTGTTGTTCGTTCGCATTCTGCTTGAACGACTCCAGCAGCCGGGCAGGGGCCTCGAACGGAGTGGCCGCGACGACGCGTTCGATCAGTTCGCTACGCAGCTTGGCGTTGGTCGCCTCGGCCAGGTGCTCGCGGATGTGCTCCTCGACCTTCTGCCTGAGACCCGCCAGGTCGGCGGCGCCGAGCCGTTTGGCCAGTTCGTCGTCGATGGGCGGGATCTGTGCTCGACGGATGCGCTTGGGCTCAAACTCCAGCTTCACCCTCTTGCCGCGGAGTTCTTTCTCCTCCATCTCCTGGTCAAGTTCACAATCGACGGTTCGTTTTTCGCCGGCCTTGGCTCCGAGCAGGAACGCGTCGGCGATGTCCGCATGCAGGCCATACACCTTGCCCTGCCCGACCATCAGGTACGCCTCATCGACCTTCTTCAATTCCTGTTCGCCGTCGAGGTAACGGCAGGTGCCCTGGACCGCATCGCCGTTCTCAACCGACGCGTCAGCCGGCACGTCAATGGCCTCGCCATGCCGCGAAGCGATGGTCTTCAGTTCGGCCTCAATCTCTTCGGGGAAGACTTCGACTTCTTCCTGTTCGACGGGCAGCCCTTTGTAGTTGCCGAGCTGGAGTTCGGGTTTGACTTCGACCTCGACCTCGAACCTGAGTTCCTTACCGCGATCCAGTTCGATCTTCTCCAGGTCGAACTTCGGTTCGCCGATGACCTTCAGATTCTCCTTCTCGACCGAAGTCTTGAAGGCGCGGCCCACGGTCTCACCCAAGACGTGCTGGCGGATCTCGTTCTTGTACATCTTCTCGACGTGCGTGCGCGGAACCTTACCCGGTCGGAAGCCCGGTAGACGCACCTGGCCGGACAGTTCGCCGAGTACGCTGTCGTACACCTTCTGAACAGCGGGAGCGGGAACGGTGAGCGTGAGCCTGCGGTCACACGGGCCCTGCACATCCACGACACACTCGACGTCGATGGGTTTCCAATCGCCTGCGGTTTCGGTCGGTAAAAGGGACATTCCTCACCTGCTAACTGCCCTGTTTTCACGGACAACGGCGAAGGCCACGTGCACAAAGGTCTGCTTGGGCAGGTCGCCAGCCGCGGGACGGTTGCGCAAGGCGCATTCCCCGCGCCCAACCGACCCCGCCGATTAGGGGAGCGGTTATAGGTGCATTCAGGGGGACGTCAAGCGACGACTGTGTCTCCCCGATCAGGACGGTGTGCTTCGCTCCAGCGAAGCGCTGATGCTGATCACGCGCGTCGGCGCCGCGCCAGTCGCCTCCGCCGCAGCACGTTCGGGCGTGCCTTCCCGC
>CAYSBP010000001.1:2773-11821 GCA_964429255.1 uncultured Planctomycetia bacterium | reverse complement strand
CGTCGGCGCCGCGCCAGTCGCCTCCGCCGCAGCACGTTCGGGCGTGCCTTCCCGCGGCAACTCCGGCCCCGCCTTCCAGTAAAGCCACAGCACGACGGCGGCCAAGAGGAACGTCGGGCCTGAAAGGACCCACGGCGGCACACCTAGATGGCTCGTCCGGCGGATGTAATGCGCGATGAATCCGCCTTCGTAGGCCGTCACGCCCGCCGCGTCCCGCGCTTGCTGCTCGAAGACCGTCAGCGGGCACGGCTGGTTGGCGACTTCAAAGAGCAGCACGATCCCGCAGATCAGCAGGTGCGTGAAGCGGAACCAGAAGGCACGCGTCCAGGCCCATTTCCGCCACCAACCCAGCAGGATCGCCATCACGCCTCCGCCGATGTAGACGACGAAAAGGCTGTGCAGCAGGGCGAGCAGGTCGGCCATGAAGAGCATATTCTGATTGTCACGGCACAATGGGGTTGTGCAACCGAAGAGATTCAACGGGTGGCAGTGGCCAATTCCTACTCAGTCGGGTTCGCCAGTCCGCCAGTCGGCTTCAAATGGAAGACCATTCCGGGTGTGGTGCCAACTGCGGAATAAGCGACCTGCCACGAGCCGCCCTCTTTCGCACGCGTTACTCGGGGCGCGCCCCTCAGCAGCGTGGCCACCTGCTCCGGGTGGTGGCGGAAGTGGGTTTCGGCGTGAAACTGACCCAGCGCCAGCGCGGTTGCCTCGTCGATGGTCGTGCCCGGTTTGACGTCCGGCGGCTTCCGACGCAGCACTTCCGGCGCAAGTTTCCATTCGCCGCTTCCGTTGGCCGCCTGCGTATCCCAGTAAAGCACAACTTCATACTCATCATAGACCGGCACGAAGTGCTGGCCACCAGGCCGCGGGTTGCTTCCGAGCACTTTGAGGCAGCGTTTATAGCCCTCGGCGGGCAACGGGTAACGGAAGGCCAGCGCTTCGTACTCGCGCACCAGCCGGCTCTCGCGCTTGTACTTGAAAAGAAGGAGGACCCCGCCCCAACACCACAGGCCGGCGACCAGTAGAACGGAAAGAGCCAATAGAAGGGCGCGGCTGCGGGTCATGAGGGGCCTTTTCCCCGCAATCCGGAGGATTGCGTCACTCGACTCGGCTGCCGGCCGCGGGCGAATACGCCAGCGTTACGGTGTGCTCGGCATGCTCATCGAAGGCGTCGTCGTGCGAGACAACCAGGAGCTGCTCGAACCCGGTTACCCGCTGCACTTCCATCAGCGCCCCCGCCAGCTTCTTGCGCGACTCGGCATCCAGTCCGTAGGTTGGCTCGTCGAAGACGCAGAACCCGGACCGGCTGAACTGCTGAACCAGGGCCAACTGCAGCGCCAAAGCCGCCTTGAGCCGCTGGCCGCCCGAAAGATTCGTGAAGCGCCGAACACCGCTGCCAGTGATGACGCGCAGTTCGTAATCGGACTGCCATTCCAACCGTCCCGGGTCCTGCGGCGAAAGGGCAGCGTAAAGCGACTGCGCCCGCGCGTTGACGGCCAGCACCAACTGCTCAGCCACACGCGGCCCGGCATCCCGAAGGGCCCTGCGCGTTTCGTCCAAGAGTGTCCGCCGTGCATCGATTAACTTCAGCCGGACGCCCTGTTCCGAAAACTCTCGTGCGGCCACGGCGAGTTGCTCGGCGCGCCGACGTGAATCCTCCAACTGTGCCCAATCCCGCCGGAGTTCAGTCTCCATTCGGCTGACGCACTGGACGGACTGCTCCAATTCCACCCGCGACTTGGCGTGCGCTTCGCGATCGTACGCCGCCAGCGCCGCTTCCCGTCGCGTCACGGCTTCTTTGGCGGCGGTCCGGGCTTCCTCCAGGCGTCCCACAACGAATGCCACTTCAGCCCTCGCTTGTTCCAACCTTTCGGCGTCGGCCTGCGCGGCGAGGTAATGGTGATGCCCGTTGGCGGAGGTGGAACGGGTCTGTTCAAGTTCCCTGGAGCGGACGGCGAGCGTCGTCAGTTCATTCTGGCGGGCGGCAAGTTCCGCGATCTCCACTTCAAGCGACTTGGCCCGCGCGCGCGACTCGAGGGCGGATTTCTCCAGAAGCGCGATCTGGGCGCGACGTTTGTCCAGCGAGGCGCGGCGTTCAAAGAGCGTGGCGGCCTCCTGGGCCAGTTGCTGCCCTTCAAGGTGCTGACGGTGCAGGCGGTCGGCGGCCGCATCCTGGCGTTCGATCCAGGCCGCGCGCCATTGGCCGGCCGCCGTGGCCACCGTCTGCGCAAAGGCGCGGAACCCTTCGGCCACGCTGGGCGCGGCGGCCAACGCATCCCACGGTTCCTGCGCTGGATCGGGGAGCCGGGGCGGATCGGGCAACCGCAGCGGCTCCGTTCCGGCGGGGACGAAGGCCTTGGCCAGTTGCCCGAAACTCGTGCGGTCCGGCCCGTCGCCGGCCAGCGCGAGGTGCCGCTGAATCTCAGTCAGAACCATATCGACGCGAACGCGCACGTCGCGTGTGTTGTTCTCTTCCTCTTCGGCGAGGGTAGCCGCCTTGGCGGCCCTCGCCGCAACGGCCTCCGCGACAACCTTCTGGTTGCGCGTCTCCTCAAGCGCGCGGTCCAGGTTGACTTCGGAGAGCACGAGCCGTCCAGGATCGAACTGGCGGCAGGTGGCGTTCAGCAGTGGACAAAGCTTGGTCGTCTGAAGCTGTTTGCCCATATCGCGGCGGGAACGCCGCATGGCCTCGAGTTCGGTCAGGCGGTCGCGAATCTGGGCCAAGGTCGCATCCGCGGCGTCCTTCGCGGCCTTGGCCTGCTGGTTCCGGTCCGGATCGAAACCGGTCAATGCCGTATTCGCGGCAGCAGCCAGCGCGCCCGAATGGCGCGCACCGTCCGCGGCGGCGTCCAGAGACGCGGACCAGCGTTCGACGGAAGCGAGCGCCAGCTCCAGGGCGCCGTCGAGCGGCGCTTCATGCGGCGGAACCGGTTGGGCCAGACGGGTCTCGAAAGCCGTCTTGCGTTCGTCCAGGACGTGCTGGCGATGGGCAAACTCGTCCAGTTCGGGCTTGAGTTCCTCCGCCAGCGCATCGGCGCGCTTCTGTGTCTCGCAGGCCTGGGTGTCCATGCGCACATACGTCTGTTTGGTCTCTTCCAGGCGTTCACGTTCCGCTTCCAGGGCGGGGCGGCGGGCGGCGATGTCGGCCAGTTCCTTTTCGGCGGCCACGAAGGCTCCATGCGCCTCGGAATACTGTTGCAGGACGCCGTGAGCCTGCTCGGCGCGCTGCAGCAGTTCACGCCGCAGCAGGAGCGTGGACTCGGCGTTCTCGACCTCCAGGCGCGCCTGTTTGAGCGTAGCGTCAGACGCGGGGATGGCCTGCGCCCTCTCGTCATGCGCATCCAGCACCTGGCGGGCGCGATTAAGTTCCTCGCGCGCCCGGTCCAACCTCGGCTCCATCTCGGCAACACGTTGCTGTAGCGTCGCGGCTTCCTCTGCGGAACCTGCCAGCAGTTCAGCCTGTCCCCTGGCCGCCCGCACGCGTCCCTCGGTCTCCAACGCCGCTTCCTTCAGGCGCTGGACCGGCTCCATCAGTTCGGCGAAGCAGCGCTGGTAGATCTCGACGTTCAGCAGCGGGGCGAAGTGGCGGCGCGCGTCGGCGGGAGTCCGTTCGAAGGGATCGAGTTGGCGACCCTGGCGGATGCCGAGCAGCTTACTGAAGAGATCGGTCAGGCCCGCGGGATTGGCGAGTCCCGCAGAAGCCGCCAGGAACTGGCGGACTTGCGACTCCGTTTCGTGCGTGATGAAGCCGGTCGTGTCGCTCACGGTCCAGCGGAGTTTGGAACGTTTTCCGACGCCGCGACGGATACGGTAGACGCCTTCCGCATTCACGAGTTCGACTTCGATCTCACCTTCGGACGCGCCGTGACGGAGAAGCGCCGAGTCCAAATCCATGCGGGCGCCCAGGTCCGGCGAAGCATCGAAGAGCGCATAGCCCAGCGCCTCGATGACCGTGGACTTGCCCACGCCGTTGGGCCCGGCCAGCCGGTTCAGCCCCCGGTCGAACTCGACACGCCAGCCCTTGCCCTGCGGCCCTTCGGCGAAGGACTTGACGTTGAGGAGTCGGATCGCGCGGACCCACATGTTACAGCCCCAGCGCCTTCCCGCGTGCTTCCGCCAGTGCCGCCGGCAACGGCGACTGCTCCAGAAGTTCGATGACCGCCTCCCCCGTGACGCCCCGATCGACCATCCCGCGGAGCGTGATGGCCAGTTCCGCCACGTCGGCCAGACGATCGTCCAGATCCTCGGGCGGGCGTTCGCGCAGGATCTCGTCCAGCGCCGCACGTTCGATCTCCGCCGTGGACCGACTGAACAACGGTTGACCGGTGTTTCCGCGACCCGTGAAGAAGCAGAGCCGTTCCGTGCTCACCTCCACGGCAGCGAGAGCGGCTTTCGCGCCTAGTTCGCGACCCAACCCGTCAGGATCCAGCGCGATACGGCCGATATTCAGCTCGCCGGTCAGAAGAAGCCGCACGGCGGTCTCCGGGGGCAAACGCTTCTCCTTCAGCGCTTCGAGGGCGGCTGCCGCGATTGCGTCCACGCCGCGCCGGGTCTTGTTGCCGAAGGGCGACACATCCAGTTCGACGGTGGCCACGGGCCGACGCGGGACATCATGGATGGTGGCACGGACACGCTCCATCCCGGGCAGCGCCTTCGGATCGATCTCAATCTCCGCGTAGCCGCGCGGTCCTGCGCGGTCCGCTTCGTCGAGCCGGCAGTTCTCCACCGACCCCGGATTGATGGCCCACGAGCGCCCGGGTTCGTCGCCGAACGCCATGGGCTTGTGAATGTGCCCCAGGGCCAGATACGTGACCTTGTCACGCAACAACGCCAGCGTCTCCTTGTCAAAGCCGCCGCCTTCGCCGACGAAGTACTCCGGCCCGGCATGTAACAGCATGACCGTGGGGCCTGAATGCGGCGGCAACCCGGCCAACAGCGCCTGCGTCTTACGCACCGTCCCGGCGCCCAGATAGCCGGCCCCCACAAAGCGGACGCCATCGAGAAGCAGCCACGCGCCGCTCACGGACTGGGCGTCGTATTCCGCGAGGCACGGACCCTCGGTGGTGAAGGGCGTGGAAAGAAGGGTCAGCAACCCTTCCCCGGCCAGATAGTGGACCCACGTAGGACGCGAACTGTCGAGCACGTAACGATCGTGGTTTCCTTCGATCGCGAGTACGGGGATGCGGGCCTTTTTGAGCGGCGCCAGGGCCTCGGCGGCATGGCGCAACGTCGGCGGCGGAATCTGCGGCGTGTCGAAAAGATCCCCGGCAATCAGGAAGGCGTGCGCCTTCCATTCGACCGCACGCTGGACAATGTGCCGGAGCGCAGTCGCGAAGTCGCCGTCCGGCAATCGACCGTCCAGCCTTCGACGGCCCAGGTGAATGTCTGCACAATGAACAATCCGCATGGCGTAGTCATACCACTAATGCGGGACATGCAAGAGGAGAGAAAAGAGGAGGCATGGACATCGTGTTGGACTCTTGTCTCGGCGGAGTGTATCTATCTTCCGGCTCGAATGACTACCGAGAGGAGTCCAGGCGCATACGGTTATTGGTGGGTGCGAGGACTGAGCATGGAACAGACGGCGCTGGTGCTGGGTGCTTCGGGCACACTGGGCGGAGCAATCGCCGGGGAGCTAACGAGGAGCGGATACCGAGTCGGTTTTCACGCCTTCCGCCATCCCGAACGACTTCCGAGGATGGTCAACGCACGAACCTATGCTGCGGACCTCAGCCAACCAAACGCCATCCAGGAACTGGCCGGATCCTTCGTGAAGGACTTCGGCTGGCTGGATGTGCTGGTTTGGGCGGTCGGCATAACGCGCGAAGCGCCGGTGTTGAGTCTCTCCGAAGAGGATCTGCGCGAGGTCCTGAAACTGAACCTGACGGCACCGTTCCTGATCGCCAAGGCCTTCTCTCGGCAGTTTATAAAACAGAAATCGGGGACGTTCATTCTCCTTTCTTCGCATGCCGGCCTGGGCGGACGTTCGGGCGGTGCGGCGTACGCGATGGCGCAGTCGGGGCTGCTGGCGTTGATGCGTTCGCTGGCGCGGGAGTGGGGACCGCTGGGCGTCCGCGTGAACGCGATCGTGCCGCCTTTTGTCGCCGAATCGGATCTGGGTGAGGCGTCCTCGCCGGCTTTCGCCGAAGCGGTGCGTGCGCGGAGCGTCTTCACGAGCGCCACGGATTCAAGGCAGACCGTGGCTGAATGCGTTGCCAGCCTGGCCAAGAATGGGACCGCGTCCGGTCAGGTCGTCGTTGTCGATGCGCGAATTTGAACTCCGTTTGTCCAAAGAACCGTGCTCTTGCAGAAGTACGCTTCTCATGCCGAACGGGGTTTAGAGACTCGCCCTGATCCGATCCAACAGCCCGTGGTTGATCAAGTACTCCTGGAAACGCCAAAGACCCGCGCGTTCCTCCGCACCGAAATCGTAGTGCACGATTTCCCTGATGTATCGCAGCGTCCAATCGGGCGATTGTCCGTAGCGCGAGGCCTCCCGAGTCGCGATGGAAACAGCCTGCTTCAACCCCTCATCGCGGCACCGACGCAGACGCGCACCCAGTGAGTCGATATCGACGTCCGGCCGGACTTGCCAAAGCGCAAAGACAAACGGCAATCCCGTCAACTCGCGCCAGACACGCATCAGGTCCAAGGCCTGCCAGGCGGGATCGTCGAACGTCAACGCGCGGTCGCCGATAAGAAGGAAGGCGTCAGGACTCCCGCCTCTTCCCCCCTTCTCCAAGTACTCCGGCTTCAGTCCCCACCGCTCCTTCAGCAAAATCCGCAACAGCGCGTTCGTGGTTTCGCTGGCGGGGTCCAGCGTCACGGTGCGGATCCGCTCGACGGGGACGCGATGGAACAACCGGATGCTCCACATCTCATGCCAACCGCTGACCGAGAGGCCGGGCACCGCACGGTACTCAGGGTGGCGGAGGTACTCGATGGAACTGACCAGCGCGACATCCAGGTCACCTGCGGCAAGTCTCTTGGCCAGGAGACTTGGGAGATCGAGTTCAAACGTCAAGTCCGGCTCTTTGTCCAAGCCATGGATCAACACGTGGACGTTCAGGTATGGAACGGAGCCGATGCGCAGTTTGGGCTTTGACATGAGAGAAACTGTACGGCCTGGCGGAAAACTAGCGAGGGGAAACGGGCGGCTGTTCACTTTCCGGTCGCTTTGAGGCCCAATCCGGAAATCTGCCTTATCAAACGTCCGAACCCATGGAATATGAAGTGCCACGACGCATTTGTGATGTCTGTTAACCGAATCATATAAAAGAGTTATATCTATAGCAGGAACTGCGTCTCGGTTGGCACGCCATGTTCTAACAGTCATGCAGCAGGGGGTCGTACGGGAGTGGGAGTTCGGGAGAACCGGAGGGGCGTAGAGATGGCCAGTTTTCTGCGATTCATCGCCGTGGTTCTTATCTTACCGATGGTCGCTGTTACGGTCTTGGCATTAAGTGCTTACGAAGCAGAGAAGTCACCTGAGTTCAGGGATGGAGTGCGTCAAACGCAGAACCGTTGATTGATCGCGCTGGTTCGTGTGGCGAGTGCCACCGCCAGTGTGCAATCCCCTTGGCAACCCGCGCAGCCAAGGGGTTTTTTTTTGCCTCAACTTCCTGCAATCCCACCGAACGGCACAGTCTTTGCCCTAAACGACCTGAGCGGATGGAGCCTGGCGGCTCCATATGGGGTTATCCGTCGGTGGACGGATACTGCGCGGAAAGTTTTTCCGCTGGACTGGAAAGCGAGTCTGGCATGCCGGCCGAAATCCTGGAACTGGTTAAAAAGGCGGATGCCTTGCCGGCCTTTCCAATGCTGGCCACCGAGGCGCTCCGTCTGACGCGCCAGGAAGACGTATCGATCGACAAACTAGCCTCACTTGTGCATCGCGATCCCGCCATGGCAGCCACGGTGTTGAGGGCCGCCAACAGCGCTTTCCTGGGCGCCAACCGGGAGATCACCGAACTGAAACCAGCCATGCTGTTGTTGGGCCTGCGCACGGTGGAAGTGCTGGTGCTGACCTTCGCCCTGAAGAGTTCGCTCGCCCACGCGCAGAGTAGTGCATTCGACTACCAGCTGTACTGGCGGAGATCGATCACGACCGGCGTGGCGGCCCGGTTACTGGCCCGAGCGGTGGAGCCACGGTTGGTCGAGACGGCCTTTGTCAGCGGCTTGATGTGCGACTTGGGCATGGTGGCTGCCTGCACGCTGGCGCCCAAGCTGTACGAACCCGTGTTGCAGGCGAAGAAGAACGATCCACGGCCCATTGAAGAACTGGAACTCGAGATACTGGGCGTCGCGCATCCGGCCATGAGTCGGGAGCTGCTGGCAGCCTGGCAGTTGCCGGAAACGGTTCACCGTGCCGTTGGCGCGCACCACGGAACCGGGTTGGTCGACCTAACGCACCACACACTGCGCCTGGCCCAGGTCGTCTACGGCGCCGCATCGGTCGCCGCACTTTTCGTCAAGGATGTGCCCAGCGCGCAACTGGGGCGTGTAAAGCGGCACCTGGTGGGCGAATTGAAGGTGCCTGATCGCGCGTTGAGTTCGGTTTTCGAAGCGATCGACATCCAGGTGCGCGAGATGGCCAGTCTGCTGGCCGCTCCGGTCGGCGAGACACTCAACTACGCGCGCCTCCAAGTCGACGCGGCGCTGCAACTGTCGCAGCTCACGCTCTTGGCGGAGAAGGACCAGACGGTGGCGCCGAGCCAAGGGACGGATTACCAGCGCGGATTCGGCATCGCACGTCGGAAGTCCACCGGACTGCAAGAGCGCCTGCCCGCGGGCACGGGGACCACGCTGGTATCGGCCATGGGAAACACGAAGCAGGTCGCCGCCAACGTCGAAGCCACAACGACCGAGACCATCGCCGCGGACGCGGGCATCGAAGTGACCGTTTTGGCGACGCCGGTGGAGATCGCCGCGGCGGCACCTGTCCGATCGGCGGGCAATCCACGGTTGGTCGGACCGCAACGCGCGCCGGAGATTCAAGGCGCAACCGTGGCCCTTCACTGCCGGGCCATCGAGCAGGGCGGCGGC
>CAYSBP010000001.1:0-2673 GCA_964429255.1 uncultured Planctomycetia bacterium | reverse complement strand
GCGTGGGCACGGCAATGGCCACGGAATCCCGGTCGGGTCTACGGGTCACTTCGATCGGCTGTGTGGGTTGCCGGTGCGCCGCGATATTCAGCAACAGCCCCAGCGCGAAGAGCGTGAAGACCAGCGACGAGCCCCCGTAGCTGATCAACGGCAGGCTGATACCTTTAGTGGGCATCAAGCGCGTAACCACGGCCATATTCATGGCCGCCTGAAGGCCAACCATCAGGGTCACACCTAACGCGATCAGACGACCCAACAGGTCCGGCGCAGACTGCGCGATCTGCCAGCCGTGCCAGACCAGCAACGCGAAACAGCCGATAACCGCCAGCGCGCCGATCAATCCCATCTCCTCGCCGATCAACGCAAAGATAAAATCGTTGTGCGCTTCGGGCAGGAAAAGCAGTTTCGCGTTGCCCTGACCTATGCCGGTCCCCATCAGCCCGCCCGAGCCTTGCGCGATCAATGCCTGTGTCACCTGATAGCCACGGCCCAACGGGTCGGGTGTGGCGGAGAGGAACTCGGCAACGCGCGCCTGGATATACCCCAGCCGGCTCCACGCGCAGATCGCACCCGCTGGCACCGCCACGACCAGGGCCGGCAGAACGTGTATCAGCCGCACACCCGAAGCCACCAGGATGCTGCCCAACACGGCCACCAGCAGTGCCGCCGTACCCAGATCCGGCTCCAGCGCCACGAGCAGCACAGCGCTTCCTGCCAGCGCCGCACCAGGCAGAAAACCAGCGCCGAAACGCCCGATCAGATCCCTGCGTGAAATCGCCCAACCAGCCAACCCCACGATCAACAACGGCTTCGCCACTTCCGACGGTTGCAGCGTCAAGGGTCCAAAACGGAACCAGCGCCGTGCCCCGTTGAGCTTTTCTCCCAACCCAGGCACGAGCACCATCACCAACAGGCCGAGGGCGAAGACCAGCAGCCAGGGCCATTTGCGAGCCAGCTGGTGGTAATCGGTCAAGGCACCCACCGCGAAGGCGATGCAGCCGGCCAGCAGGTAGATGCAGTGGCGTTCCAGGAAGAAGGTGGGCGAACCGAAGCGCTTCTCGGCCGCAACGAAACTGGCACTGTAGACCATCACCAGACCCAAGGACAGCAAGGCACCGATCAGGATCAGGAGATTGCGCCGGGCAGAATCCATGGTTCACTTCAACCTCAAGAGCGCGATGCTGAAGACCGCCAGCAGTACCGAAACAATGAAGAACCGGGCGACGATCTTGTTCTCGTCCCAGCCCTTTTGCTCGAAGTGATGATGCAACGGCGCCAGCAGAAAGACCCGCTTGCCATTGCGCAGCTTACAGGAGTAGATCTGGATGATGACCGAAAGCGCTTCGATGACGAAGATCCCGCCGATCAGGACCAGCATCAGTTCCTGTTTGATGCAGAGCGCCACCAGACCGATCAGGCCGCCCATCGCCAGCGAGCCGGTGTCGCCCATGAAGACTTCGGCCGGATGCGCGTTGAACCAGAGGAACCCCAGACAAGCACCACAGAGCGCCGCGCAGACGATCGTCAGTTCCTCGGCACCCGGAATCCGTACAACGCCCAGGTGCGACGCGATCCCGGCGTGGCCGGCGAAATAGGCCAACACTCCGAACGCCACGGCGACCGAGACCGTACAAAGCGTCGCCAGTCCGTCCAGTCCGTCCGTCAGGTTCACCGCGTTGGAAGTGCCCACCATCACCACGGAAGCCCAGGCAACGTAGCAGTAGCCGAGCACAGGCCAGAGCGCGCCGTCCAGGAAGGGGATCACGATGTTCGTCGCATTGGACGGCTCATTGTACCACGCCAGCAGCAGGCCCATGCCGCCGCCGATCAGGAACTGGTAGAAGAGCTTTTCCTTCCGAGACAACCCGTCCCGTTTGTTGTGCGTCAGCTTGATCCAGTCGTCGTAGAAACCGACCAGCATCAGGGAGAGGAGCGTAAAGATGGCCATCGGCACAAAGACGACGTCAAAGCGCGCGAAGAGCGCGATCGCCGCCAGCGTGGCGCCGATCAGCAGCACGCCCCCCATGGTCGGTGTGCCGTTCTTGCTCATGTGCTTCTTCTGCAGAAACAGACTGTCCTTCTTGGCCGTGTTCTCGCCGCACTTCTTGCTTTTCAGGAAAGCGATCAGGCGCGGCCCCAGGACCAGGCAAATGACGAACGCCACGACGGCGGCCAGCACGGCGCGAAGCATGACGGCTTTGAAAGCGCCAAAAACCGGCCACCCGAGGTCACCCAGCCAGTGGAGATGGTAAAACAAGGTTCCCTCCCGTACGTCAGGCTTTTCCAGCCCGACCTGAACTGCGGATGGCCCACCAACGTTCAATGGCCCGTCAGCCTTAAGCACTGACGTGCCTTGAGGTATCGTCCAGAAGGGGTTGAGGGTGAAGCTAATGGTGGCTCCGCCGCCGCTCCTGCCGACCCAGGCAGCACCACCCCAGACCGACGCCCACAGGAGAATGTAGTGAGGCTCTTGCAAAACCCCTCACGAAGTTCGCCTGACGGCGCTCTTCGTGAGGGGTTTTGCGAGAGTGTTTTCTGTCGCATAGTCCAGAGGGCTGGTTCGGCGACCAACAGAGACTCGCGCCTCGCCCAGCGCCGATTCTGGGTACACCACGGCCTGTCCCGGTCATTGAGCGGGGTTTTCGGACTGCCGTTTTGCCCGGCGTGAGTTCA